>NZ_JBHMDZ010000040.1:0-30697 GCF_042430175.1 Paracoccus cavernae
CGTCCATCCCCGGCAGCGCGGGGATGTCGAAACCGACTTCGTAACCGGCAAGGTCAGCTTTGATGTTCATGGGGTTGGCTCCTGTCGGGGACGGGCGGACGTGCCGCTCCGCATCGGGGTGGATCGCGCCCCGGATCGGGGCGCGACAGGATCAGGCGTCGATGCCCGGCGAGGGCGTGTTGAGCAGATGTTCCATCGCGACGGCAACGCCGCCTTTGGAATGGGGCACACCGGCTTTCGACAGGGCCAGTTCGACACCGCTCAGCGCGCCGATCAGCGTCAGGTCGTTGATGTCGCCGAGGTGGCCGATGCGGAAGACCTTGTCCGCGACTTTCGACAGGCCGCTTCCGAGCGAGATGTTGTAGTTCTTGAGCGCGGCCTTGCGGAACGCATCGGCGCTATGGCCTTCGGGCATGAGAACAGCGGTCAGAACGCCGCTTTCATGTCCTTGCTGCTGGCACAGAACCTCGAGATCCCAGGCGCGGACGGCTGCGCGGGTCGCGGCGGCATGGCGCTGGTGGCGGGCAAAGACGTTCTCGAGGCCTTCTTCGTGGATCATCGCGACCGCATCGACCAGACCGTAGAGCATGTTGGTCGCGGGGGTATAGGGGAAGTAGCCCTTGCCCGTGATGTCGAGCATTTCCTTCCAGTCCCAATAGGACCGGCGGGTGCCGCCCTGCGCCGCCGCATCCAGCGCCTTGCGGCTGACCGCATTGAAGCTGATCCCCGGAGGCAGCATCAGGCCCTTTTGCGAACCCGAGACGGCGACGTCCACGCCCCATTCGTCGAAGCGGAAATCGACCGAACCCAGACCCGAGATCGTATCGACCATCAGGAGGGCGGGGTGGCCGGCATTGTCGATGGCGCGGCGGACTTCGGCGATGGGCGAGGTCGAGCCTGTCGAGGTCTCGTTATGGACAACGCAGACCGCCTTGATCTGGTGGCCGCTATCCTTGCGCAGATGCTCTTCGATCACGGCAGGATCGACGCCCGAGCGCCAGTCGCCGCCGATGAATTCGGCCTGAATCCCGAGCTTCTCGGCCATTTTCTTCCAGAGCGTCGCGAAATGGCCGGTCTCGTACATCAGGACGCGGTCGCCTTCGCGCAGGACGTTCGCCAGTGCCGCTTCCCAGGCGCCGGTACCCGAGGAGGGATAGATGATGACGTCTTGCTGGGTCTTGAAGATCGACTTGATCGCAGCCAGCGCATTGAGGCCGAGATCGGCGAATTCGGGGCCGCGGTGATCGATCACCTGCTGCGACATCGCGCGCAGGACGCGGTCGGGAACAGGGCTCGGGCCGGGGATCTGGAGGAAGTGGCGGCCGGTGACGTGGGGCATGTCGATTCTCCTGAAGATGGGCTATTGCTCTGGTGTTGAATAATGAATGCAAAATGCAAAACGCAAAGTCAATCAGCAAATGGCGCATAAAAACGATTTCGGGGGATGGTCGGAAAGCTGCGCCGCAAGGCATTGAAAACGCGGGGCGCGAGGCGGGCGGGCGCCGAAAATATCTCCGGCGCGCGCGGGGTTTTGAGGAGTGCTCTGCCTTACAGCACGACGAAGACAAGCCAGAGGACGAGCGGCGCGATCAGCGTCACCAGCGCGCCGTAACCCATGAGCTGGCGGTAGAAGGCCGCTTTGTCGCCGCGCGAGTTCGCCAGAACCAAGGCGCCGCTGGTCGAGAAGGGGCTCACGTCCACGATGGTCGAGGCAACCGCCATACCGGCGATGAAGCCGATCGGGCTGACGCCGGTGCCGGCCTGAAGGAAGGGCACGGCGAGCGGGATGAGCGCACCCAGAAGCGCGGTCGAGGATGCGAAAGCCGAGACGATGCCGCCGATATAAAACAGCAGCAAAGCAGCCAGCATCGGCGAGGCCATCGAGGCCACGCTATTGCCGATGAAGTCGATCGTTCCCATGCCTTCGAGCACGGCGATATAGGTACCGACGCCGGTGATCAGCATGATCTCGGGCCAGGCCACCTGGCTCATGGCGCGTTTTTGCAGGTTGGGCTGGCTCAGCGCGATGACGAGGCCGACCGAAAGCGACACGAAGCCGATGTCGAGTTTGAAGGCAAGAACCAGAACCGCGACCAGCGCCAGACCGATGATGGTCATGATCTGGACCGGATTGCCGTCGCGGCCGGGGGATTCGGGATCCGAGCTGAGCTTGTTCGGATCGCCGCCGGTGCCTTCGCCGATTTCGGCGGTCAGGGCCTGTGCCTCGCTGTCGCCGAAAATCTGCGGGCCGGTTGCGGGCCTCGAGATCTCGAGATGCGGGACCTTGGTCGTGGTCTCGTTGAAATCGACGCGCATCTTCATCAGCTGGCGGCCGCCGAGCAGGAAGAAAAGGATCAGCACGCAGATGAAGTTCGCGCCGAAGCTGGCGAAAAACGTGACCAGCTCGTTGATCGGCAGACCCGCGCGGGTGACGACGCCATTGGTGATGCCGCCGAAAATCCCGATGGGCGAGAAGGCACCGGCCGAGGCCCCTTGCGCCACCATCATCCCCATCATCAGGGGCGAGATATGGTAGCGGAAGGCGAAGCTCAGCGCGATCGGGGCGACGATCGCCACCGCGCCGGGCGTGACCGCACCGATCGAGGTCAGAAGCGCCGCGATGAAGAACATGATCCACGGGATCAGCGCGATGCGGCCCTTGACGGCACGGACGGCGGCACGGACCAGCCAGTCGATCGTGCCGTTGTTCTGGGCGAGAGCGAAAAGCCAGGTAATGCCGGCGAGCGTCAGGAACAGCCCGCTCGGGAAACCGGCGATGATCTCTTTGGTCGTGTCACCGGCCAGAAGCGTGCCGACAAGGAACGCACCGACAAAGGCGAGAACGCCGATGTTGATCGGTAATGCGGTTGCTATGACGAACATAGCGACCAGTGCTGTTATGGCGATTAAATGATGAGTCATGCGCGGCCTCCCACCTTTGCATGCGGCGATCTGAAGCAGGCCGGAGCATCGACCTCTACATAATTAATTATTAAATTATGAATTATATTTAGCGCTAGATTTTTTTTACAATTTAGTCAATAGGTTGTAATTTTCTTGCGCCGGACATGTCGCGCATATCCGCAGGCGAGAGGCTCTGTCGACACCGGCAGGGACGGGTTTCACCCTGTGCCCCCACGATGATTCCAGCCGCCATCCGGTCGCCGTCTCGCGCCCAGACTATGTTGGCGTGCCGCCCGAACGGTCAAGCGCGCCGGCATCGGGTAAAGGCATGATTGCTCTGGACCGGAAGTCGCAGAGGGAGGCCGGCGCTGATGCTGTTGCTCGGCTCAGCAGGACTGGTCCGGTTGACGGTCGAATGCTCTCACTCTTGCGCTCATAGAGCGCGCATAGCCTCGGTGCGCTGTCATGTTGCGGACATAAAAGATGCAAAAAGCCGCCGAAACCTTGGGAAATACGGGGGCAGACTTGACCGTTCCGCGCATATATGTCATATAAGTGTTACATTTTTTGCGTTATATGCCGAGGGGTTAGCGCGGTGCGGCGAGTCATTACCTACGGAACTTTCGATACGCTCCATCACGGACATATCCGTTTGCTTCGCCGGGCGCGCGAGCTCGGGGACTATTTGATCGTTGCCTTGTCGACCGACGAATTCAACGCGCTCAAGGACAAGACGGCCTATTTCAGCTACGACGAGCGCAAGCAGGACCTCGAGGCCCTGCGCTATGTCGATCTGGTCATTCCCGAGACGAGCTGGGCGCAGAAAGCAAAGGACATCCGGCTTTTTCATGCCGATGTCTTCTGTATCGGCGACGATTGGGCGGGAAAATTCGATGAGCTGAAATCGCTTTGGGAAGTGACCTATCTCGAGCGCACGCCCGGGATCTCCAGCACCGCCATTCGTCAGCGCATCGCCGCTTCGGCCTAAGCCGCCTCCGGTTACCTGTCAGGACATTCTATGATCGAGAGACCGTTGCTCGACGTGGCAATCAACGGATTGCCCGGCTATGGCAGCTATGGCACCCATCCTTCGCTGCATCAGGTTCATGCGATCTCGGGTCCCGTCACGCGCATCGTCATCCATGCCGATAGCGGCAGCGAGCAGGAGCTGCATTTCCCGATCGTCAAGGTGATGGGGCCGGACCGAAAAGAGCTGGCCCTTGACGATATCGTGGCCAATGTCACGCTGACCAGCGCGCATCAGCGCCATGAAGGAAGCGATATCCGCCGGCTTTTCGTGACCTCGAAGCAGCTCACCTCTGGGAAAGAGGCGCGGCCAGCGATGACGATCCTCTTCAAGCCGGGCGTAAAAGTCTCGGTTCTGCGGCTCGTCAACCGTGGCCGTCTCGGTGCAAAGGCGCGTCATGTCTGTCTTTCGGCCTATCATCAGGGCAAGCTGTTTCT
Organism: Paracoccus cavernae; assembly: GCF_042430175.1. NCBI lineage: Bacteria > Pseudomonadati > Pseudomonadota > Alphaproteobacteria > Rhodobacterales > Paracoccaceae > Paracoccus > Paracoccus cavernae. The sequence continues at coordinate 4,369 of NZ_JBHMDZ010000040.1, forward strand.
CAGCGCGCAACACTACAATCCCAAAGACGTTCAGGACAGCTTTATCGGGATCTGCGGGCGTTATGATGTGGCTTTGCCCGCGAAATTTTCGGCCGGTTGGCAGGCGCGTGTTATTGCCGATTTGCACGCCAAGCTCAGCGCGGCGATCGAGGCCGATACCTGCGATCTCGATGCCCGCGAACTGATTTCCCTGCTTCCCGTTTTCGAGACCCGCCCCGAGCTGAGCGATTTTGTCCTCACCGCGACGGCCCAGCTTTTGCTTTTGATCGGAGGCAAGCGTCTGGTGGCGCATTCCCCAGACCTCAAGCCTTTGTCCGCGATCATGTCCTCGCCCTCGCGGCTCGAGGCTGTCGTCGACAAGGCCAATGCGCTCGCCTCGAAGCGGCTGGACCGCAAGGTGGGAATTGTCGCCTGCAAACATACGTTCCAGGAACCGCGCCTCATCCGCGAGCGCGACAAATACCTGAGCGCGCTCGATGCGATTATCCCCGCAATGGTGAAGAGCGGCGTGACGCCCATGCTGTGCTACGGCAGCCTGCTCGGGGCGGTGCGCAACGGCGAGTTCATGCCGCATGACGACGATGTCGACCTTCTTTATCATGACGGCTCGACTTCGTATGCCGAGATGCTCGCCAACCGCAAAAAGCTGAGCGATGCTTTGGTGGCAATGGGTTACACCAGTGATCTCAGCGACAATCTCGTCAATTTCCACGTCTGGGACGAGCGCGGCGGGCTGGATTTGTTTCCTTGCTGGGAGGAGGGGGACAAGCTGCATGTGATGCTGAAATATCCGCAGTATTTCCCCGTTCCGAAGCGCTTTCTGCTGCCGGTGGGCAAGGTGTCGCTTTACGGGCGCAGCTATCCCGCGCCGGCTCTGCCCGAGGCCTTTCTCGAAGCGCGATACGGCTCTGGTTGGCCGGTGGCCGATCCCTATTACGAATGGCCCTGGCCGCTCGAAGGGCGCGGCAATGCTGCGGTCGCCTCTGGGCCCAATGCCGCCTCCGCGCAATCCTTGCTGGGCAAGGTCATGAAGCCGCGTAAGCTGCTGGGATCCGTTTTACGCCTTCGGGGCTGAAGACGTACTGCGCCGGCTGATAGCGGCGCAGATCGCCGCGCCTTGCTGCAGCCTGATGGTTCTTGACGAAAGCAGCTGGGTCCGAGGGATCGAGCCGCATCAGATCGGTGGGCGGCATCTCCCACCAGCTTGTCTCCAAAAGCGCGGCGCGCAGGCCCGCATCCTCGATCCGGTAGCGGATATGGCGCGCGGGATTGGCTCCGACAATCGAATAGGGCTCGACGTTTTTGGTCACCATCGCGCCCGCCGCGAGAACCGCGCCGGTCCCGATCGTAATGCCGAGGCTCAGCGTCACATCACGGCCGATCCAGACATCATGACCGATGCGCGGCCAGTCTTTGTGGTCGCGGATATGCCAGCCGATCTTTTCGCGCAAACCTTTGGTCTCGATCCCGTCGAGCATGACGTTGTTGGGCCGGAAGCTGAAGATCGACGTCGTGAGCGAGGTCAGCGGGTGGTGGCTGTCGAGAATGGCGAGCCCGGACGAAATCGAGCAATAGCGTCCCACAGTCATCGGCTCGGGCAGGGGCGAATAGGAATAGGACAGCATGCCGATGTTCGAGATGCCCGAATAAGAGGCACCGCCGACCGAGGGGCGATAGGGAAACTGGTAAAGCGCCGCGCGCTCCTCGATCACGGCTTTGGATGTGATCTTGAGCTCGGTCCCGATTTTCATCGAGCCGTAATAGGCCGGTCCCGGCGCTTTGACCGCGCGGGTCAGGAGGACGCGGTCCTTCCAAAGGCTGCTCGCCAGTTCTTCGGTCAGTATCATCCGGGGCGCATGTCCTTTATCGGGCTCTTTCGGGCAGAGGGCTAATTCCTCAATGTAAATGGACATATAGCCGCCCGCAAGCATTGCCGCAGAGGCGGGCGCAGGGTTGGGGTTTTCCGCGCATGTCGCCACGCTCGGCGCGGGGATGCGGCGGCAGGCAGACCGAGAGGCCGCCGCCCGTCATCGAGACCGGCTTCAGGGCAGGGACCGCACAGCAATCGGTCAGGGGCGGGTCGCCGATTTCACCAGCTGCGCGCCATCCATGCATATTGGTATTATAAGTTTGCATAACGGACAAATGTATGTCCGGATAATGGAAGCGTCTTTAGCAAGGTGGTGCGTTATGCGCAGTTTTCCAGCCGGATATGGGGTTTCGCGTCGGGGTTTCATTGCCGGTCTATCGGCCACGACTTTGGCAGGACGTGCCTTTGCGCAAGGCAGTACCAGTCTGACGACCGGAGCCGTTTTCGACACCCATGTCGCGGGTGGTCCGGAAACGCGGCCGCTGACGACGGCCTTTCCGCAAAAGGGCGAGATGATCCTCCAGCGGGTCACGCCGCCTTGGCTTGAAACGCCGCCCGATGTCTTCGATCAGGGCGTTTTCACCCCCAACGACCGTTTCTTCGTGAGCTGGCATTGGGCCACGCTGCCGCCCGAGATCGATGTCGAGACCTTCCGGCTCAAGATCCTCGGAAGTGTCGAGACGCCGCTCGGCCTCGGCGTCAACGAAATCCTCAATGATTACGAGCGGGTCGAACTGGCCGCCGTCTGCCTTTGCGCGGGCTCCGGGCGCAGCTATTTCGAGCCGCGCGTCACCGGCCCGCAATGGGGCAATGGCGCGATGGGCAATGCGCGTTGGGTCGGCGTGCGTCTGCGCGACGTGCTCGAGAAGGCGGGGATCAAGGCGGGAGCGATACAGGCGCGTTTCGGCGGACTGGATCAGGCGCTTGTACCCGATGCGCCGCCCTTTATCGGGACGCTCGATCTCGATCACGCGATGGACGGCGAGGTCATGATCGCTTTCGCCATGAACGGCGAGCAGATCCCTTATCTCAACGGCTTCCCGCTGCGTCTGATCGTGCCGGGCTGGAGCTCGGTCTACTGGATCAAGATGCTCAACGATATCGAGATCCTGAGCGAGCCCGACGAGACCTATTGGACGAAGTCGGCCTATCGCGTACCCGACAACCCGACCCATACCGTCGATGCGGGTATGCGCACGGGGTTCGAAGTCCGCAAGGTGACCTATCTTCTGCCGCGCTCGCTGGTGACCAATCTGGCCGATGGCGCTCAGGTGCCCTCGGGCACGGCGACGGAGCTGCGCGGGATCGCGATGGGCGGGAATGCCGGTGTCAAAGCGGTCGATTACTCGCTCGACGGCGGCAAAAGCTGGCAGGCGGCGACGCTTGGCGAGGATCACGGCAAATACAGCTTCCGCCAATGGACCGCGAACGTGACCTTCCCCGACAAGGGCGAGGTCGGCGTCATGGTCCGTGCCACCAACGACAACGGCGTCGCCCAGCCCCTTCAGCGCACCTGGAATCCGCGCGGCTATATGTGGAGTTCGGTCGAGACCCGCAAGCTGCAGGTGGTCTGAGATGCAGAGCGTGGAAACCACAACCATTCGTACCTCCTGCTGGAAAGGGAGCATCATGTCGTTTCGGTCTTTGACGTGTGTCGCGATCCTGATGGCCGCGGCGGGTCTGGCGCAGGCGCAGGGCAGCGATCTCGACGCGGTGAAAGTGCTGACCTCGGTCCAGTTCGACCTTCCGGTCAGCGACGAAATGCTGCCCGATGCCGGTGTCGGCACGGACGAGATCAACTATACCTGCCTCGCCTGCCATTCCGCCGATCAGGTCTTCTACCAGCCCTATGTCGCACGCGAACAATGGGCGGAAACCGTCGAGCGGATGGAGACGGCCTATAAGGCGGTCATTGATCCCGACGACAAGGAAAAGATCCTCGATTACCTGACCGCTTTCCGCGGGCTGAAGTAAGGCGGCCTCTTTCCTGACCGGCCCTTTTCCTTCTCGGGCGGAAAGGGCCGTTTTCCGTTTCGCGGCGGAGAAGCGTGGGGGGCCGCGCGATACGTTTCTCTGGACAAGATGAGGGGCAATGGCCCAAGACGAGGGTTGAACCGGCGGTGCTTCGGTGGGGGATCCCGCCGGACAAGCCGCCCTGTGCAAGCGCTCGCAGAGGGGCAACAGACCATTTCCAAGATCCCGACCACCCGTATCGACAAATTGCTCTCCTCCATGGGCTATGGCTCGCGCAAGGAAATCGCGCGTCTGGCCAAGGTCGGAGGGATCACGCTGGATGGCGCGGACCTGCCCGATGCGACCAAGCGCATTGCGGTTACGCCCGATCTGCCGGCCCGCATGCGGATTGACGGCGAGGCGCTCGATCCGGTCGAGGGGCTGGTTTTGCTGTTGAACAAGCCGCTCGGGATGACCTGTTCGCACAAGGAAAGTGGGGCATTGGTCTATGACATCCTGCCGCCGCGCTGGCGCCACCGCGATCCCGCGATCTCGACCATCGGGCGTCTGGACAAGCAAACCTCGGGCCTGCTCCTGATGACCGATGACGGGGGTTTCCTTCACCGCGTCATCAGCCCCAAAAGCATGATCACCAAGACCTATCGCGCCAAGCTCGCCCGCCCGCTCGAAGGGGGCGAGGGGGCGCTTTTCGCCTCGGGCAGCCTCCTGCTCGAGGGCGAGGAGCGGCCATTGGCCCCCGCCACTCTCGAGGTGGTCACCCCGACAGAGGCGCTGCTTCACGTCACTGAAGGCCGCTACCATCAGGTCCGCCGCATGTTTGCCGCAGCCGGTAACCATGTCGAGGAACTCCACCGCGAGCGTCTGGGCGGGTTGAGCCTGCCCGATGACCTTTTGCCCGGCCAATGGCGGCTGCTCGCGCCGCAAGAGATCGCGCGGATTTTCGAGAAGGAAGCGGCCTAGGGGGCTCCGGTCAGAGCACCGCGTTTCGGTCGGTCGGGGCCTGTTTCCGCGCGTGCCGCGTTTCAATATGTTCTTGATTTGTTCGTGTCGGCTGCGCTAAAAAGCACCATGCCGCAAGCGAGCCGCCCAGACCTTGCCACGACGAAAGCGGAGGCCCCCGATCCGCACGCCGACCCGCAGCTTGATCCGCGCATGGCGCTGGGTTTGCGCGGGGCCCGCGTGCACGAGGCGCAGGGGCGCGGGCGGGTGGCTTTTGCCCTTTTCCAGATGGCGCGACATCGCGGCGCGCTTTTCTGGATCACGCCGGCACGCAACCACCAGCGACTGATGATGGGCGGCTTGCCCTTCGGGGTCGGCGAGCGTCTGCATCTGGTCGAGGCCGCGAGCGAAAAGGACCTTCTCTGGGCAACGGAAGAGGCCTTGCGCGCCAGCCCTGCCGGTCTTGTCGTCGCCGAGCCCGAAAAGCCGCTTTCCTTGACGGCGGGACGCCGGTTGCAGCTTGCCGCCGAGACGGGCGGGACCACCGGATTGATGCTGATCGGCGAGGGGCGGGGCAGCAATGCCGCCGAAAGCCGCTGGCATTGCGAGCCGGTCGCCGGTGCGGCCCCGTCCGCGCTGGCGGTTTCGCGCGGCGCTCTGCCGGATCCGGCCCTGCATCATTGGCAGCTGGTCAAAAACAAATCGGCCCCTTGCAGGGGCTGGCTGGTGGCTTGGGATGGCACGACGGCGGATGATCTCGTCCTTCACGAGGCCGAAAACCCGCAAGGGTTGCAAAAGCCGCCCGTCGCGCCGGCCTTTTCTCCGGTATTCGGCGCAGATTTGGCCGTGCCGCGAAAGCACGGCGACAGTCAGGACCAGTCCGAAAACGAGGCGCCGCCGCGCGCCTGATCGCCCGCGATGGCGCGCGCGTCAGGCGGGGGTCGGATCCGCATTCGTGGCGCAAAGATGCCCGCCGCCGATATCTCTCAATGCGACGGCGACGGGGCCGGAACCTGCGGGCCAGACCGGACTCGGGATGTCGCCGGTCAGCCTCGGCCTTGCGGCAAGGTCTTGACGCGGATCGGGGACGGGAACCGCCGAAAGCAGGCGCTTGGTATAGGGATGCTGCGGGTTTTCAAAGACTTGCGCGCGCGTCCCCATCTCGACGATCTGGCCCAGATACATTACCGCCACGCGGTCCGAGATATTCTCGACCACCGCCATATCGTGGCTGATGAACAGATAGCTCACCCCCATTTCGCGTTGCAGATCGCGCAGAAGGTCGAGAACGCGCGCCTGAATGGACACGTCCAAAGCCGCGACGCTTTCGTCGCAGATGATCAGCTTGGGCTTGAGCGCCAGCGCGCGGGCGATACAGATCCGCTGGCGCTGGCCGCCCGAAAACTGGTGCGGATAGCGGTCATAGGCATTCTCTGGCAGATCGACACGGGCCAGCAATTCGCGCACGCGTGCGCGTTGCTCCGACGGTGTGCCGATCTGGTGGATGACCAGCGGCTCGCGGATCAGCTCGCCCACGGTCATGCGCGCATCAAGCGCCGCCATCGGATCCTGAAAAACGATCTGCATGTCGCGGCGCAACGCCTTGCGCCCCTCGCGGTCGAGCTCGCCCAAGGCCCGCGTGCCGACCTCGATCCGGCCCTGATGGGGCACGAGCCCGACAAGCGCCTTGGCCATGGTCGATTTGCCGCAACCGGATTCGCCTACGAGCGACAAAGTTTCGCCCTGAAAAATCTGCAGCGAGACCTTTTCGACCGCATGGACATTCGAGACCGTCCGCCCGAGAAGCCCCGCCTTGATCGGAAAGGTGACCGAGACATCCTTGTAATCGACCAGCACCGTGCTGCCGGTAAAGGCCGGCCGCGCGGCCCCCGCGCCCAGACGCGGCACTGCCGCCAGAAGGTCGCGGGTGTAATCCTCGCGCGGGGCGTCGAATAGGTCGATCGTCGGCTGTTCCTCGACGACTTTGCCGCCCCGCATCACGATGACCCGATCCGCCATTTCGGCGACAACGCCCATGTCGTGGGTGATCAGGATCACCGCCATGCCAAGATTGCGTTGCAGATCGCGCAAAAGATCAAGGATCTCGCGCTGCACCGTCACATCAAGCGCGGTCGTGGGCTCGTCCGCGATCAGCACCGCAGGTTCGAGCGCGATGGCCATAGCGATGACGACGCGCTGGCGCATGCCGCCCGACAGTTCGTGCGGATATTGCTCGAGCCGCTTTTCGGGTTGGGACAGCCGCACCGCCTTGAGCGCCTCGAGCGCGCGGGCGCGGGCTGCGGTGCGCGACATCGGCTCGTGGGCGCGGATGGCCTCGGTCAATTGGCGGCCGATGGTCATGACGGGGTTGAGCGCCGTCATCGGCTCTTGAAAAATCATCGCGATGCGCCCGCCGCGCAGGGGCTGCATCTGCGCATCGCTCAGCGTGGTCAGCTCGATCCCGTCAAGCCGGATCGAGCCGCCCGTCACCCGCACAGCAGGGGCCGGAAGCAGCCCCATGCAGGCGAGCGAGGTGATCGATTTGCCCGAACCGCTTTCCCCCGCAATCACCAGCGTCTCGCCGCGCGACAGCGTGAAACTCAGGCCTTGGACCAGCGGGATCAGCCCCTCGTCCGAGCGGGCCCCGACATGGAGATCGGTCACCGTCAGAACGGGGTTTTCGCTGTTGGCGACGGGGGAAAGGGCAGGGGCGATCATTCGAACACGGACCTCGGGAAGTAGAAGCTGACGACGACATTGGGCATGTCGACGATCTCGGAGATGCGCAGATCGCCACAGGTCGAGACCAGCATATAGGCATCGACGGGATCGAGCTTCTGGCTGGCGCACAGCAGATCGACCATGCCCGCGACGGCCTCCTTGGCGGCGGCCCAGAGGTCGGGGCCGATGCCGGTCGTGACCTCGTAGCCTTTGGTGTCGAGATGGCGCGTCACAGGGCCCGGCGTGGTGAAGCGCGGGAATTTCAACGGCTGGTCCTTGATCAGATCCAGCGTCAGAACCACGTCGAAGGGGCTTTCGATCGCCGTGCCGCAGACCTCGCCGTCGCCTTGGGCGGCATGGGTGTCACCGACCGAGAAAAGCGCGCCCTCGACTTCGACCGGCAGATAAAGCGTGGTCCCCGCCGAGAGGTCGCGGATGTCGAGATTGCCGCCGACACGGCGCGGCGGCACCACGCTGTGATGGCCGGCTTCGGCCAAAGCATTTCCGATCGTGCCCGCGAAGGGTTTGAGCGGAACGCGGCCGTTCTTGCCGAAAAGCGCGGGCTCCATGCTGGTCGCGTCGAATTTCCAGACGTTCAGCGCAGGCGTGGTGAACTGGTCGGCCAAAAGGCCGAAGCCCGGGATATTGGCGGTCCAGCCGAAACCCGCACCGTCGCGCAGCTGGGGGGTGAAGCTGTCGATGGTGACTTTCAGCACATCGCCCGGTTTGGCGCCTTCGACATGGATCGGGCCCGAGACCGGATTGATCTTGCCGAAATCCAGCGCGCCCACATCCTCGACGGTGGAGCGGGGGCCAAGCTGGCCCCCGGAACTGTCGAGGCACTGGAACAGGATCGTCTCGCCCGGTTCGGCACGCAGGGCGGGGGCAAAGCTGTTGTCCCAGCCGAAGTGATGCTGATGGGCATGGATCGTATGGTTGCAGTGCTTGCACATGGAAAGATCACTCTTTGATGAAAACGTAATCGTAGTTGACGGGGATCGAGACCGGATCGACGTAAAGCGCATCCGCACCACCCATCCGCGCGGATTTCATGGTGAAGCGCTGCTCGTTGAAGACCGGAGCCCAGGCGGCATCCTTCATCACGCCCATATAGACCTCGGACCACAGGCTCAGGCGCTCTTCGGCTTTGGCGGGATCGATGACGGAATCGGCTTTGGCGGCCAGAGCGTCCAGATCGGCATTGCAGTATTTCGACCAGTTCCAGCCGCCGTCGATCGCGCCGCCGCAACCGAGGATCGGGCCGTAGAAGTTCGACGGATCGGGGAAGTCCGCGATCCATGCCATGCCGCCCGACCAGATCATGGGAGCCGTGCCCGCGCCACCTGCCTCGATCACGTTGGCCTGCGCCAACGAGCGGATGTTGGCGGTGATGCCGATCGCCTTGAGGTCTTGCTGGATCGCCTGCGCGATCCGCGGGTTGGGATCGGTGTTCATGACGTAAAGCTCGGTCTCGAACCCGTCGCCCAAACCGGCATCGGCCAGCAGCTTCTTGGCACCCTCGACGTCGTAGGGATAGCCCGCGTAATCCTTGGTATAGCCCGGCATCGAGGGCGGCAGCGGCTGGTTCGCCGGAATGGCGCGGCCGTTGATGACCTGAACGATGCGGTCCTTGTTGATCGCCATATTGACGGCCTGACGGACCTCGGGCTTGTCGAAGGGGGCGGCGGTCACATTCATCGTGACGTAGCCGGTATGGAGCTGGCCACCCTCGACCACGAGCGCGGCCTGTGCCGGATCGCCCATGACTTCGACGAATTTCGCGGGCGGAATGCCGTCGCCGGGAATATCGACCTCGCCGTTTTGCGCACGCAAAAGCGCCACGACCGGCTCTTGGCCGACTTCGACGGTGAAGCTGTCGAGATAGGGCACGCCCGCGATCCAGTAATCGGGGTTCTTTTCAAAGACGAGGCGCTGGCCGAGCGACCATTCCGCCAGTTTGAACGCGCCGGTGCCGACCGGCTTCTTGCCGAAATCCGCGCCTGCTTCTTCGACCGCCTCTTTGGGCACGATGAAGGAGAAGTTCAGCGCCATGACATGGAGGAAGGTCGCATCGGGGCGCGAAAGCTTGAAGACGACGGTCTGCGCATCCGGCGCGCTCACGCCCGAAAGCGGGCCTTTGCCTTCGGCGGCGGCATCGAAGCCCTCAATCATGCCGAAGAAGCCCTGACCGGGGGATTGGGTGGCGGGATCGACGGCGCGGTTGATCGAATAGACCACATCTTCGGCGGTCAGTTCGCGACCGTTGTGGAATTTCATGCCCGCGCGCAGCTTGAACGTATAGGTCAGCCCGTCCTCGGTGAACTCATAGCTCTCGGCAAGGCCGGGGCGCAGGTTGGTCGTGCCCGGTTCGTAATCCATCAGCCCGTCGAAGAGCGATTTGATCATCGACCAGTTTTGCCAGTCGTAGCCGATGGCGGGATCGAGCGTCGCGACATCGTCCTTATAGGTCACGATCATGTTGCCGCCCGCGACGGGCTCTTGTGCCAAGGCGGGGCTGAAGGACGTCAGCAGGGCCAAAGCGGTGGAAAGGGCCAGTTTTTTCATTGTTATCCTCCTGTTGGTAAAGTCAGCGCAGCTTGATCCGCGGATCGATCAGCGGCGAAATGAGATCGGCAAGCAGGTTGCCCAGAACGATGCCGCAGGCCGAGACCAGCGTGACACCCATGATGATCGGGATGTCGACGCGCTGGATCGCCTGCCAGGCCAGCTGCCCGATGCCCGGCCAGCCGAAGACGCTTTCGACGACCACGATTCCCGACATGAAAATGCCGATATCGATGCCGATCATGGCGATGATGGGCAGGATCGCATTGGGCAGGGCATGACCGAGAATGATCCGGCGGCGCTTGAGGCCCTTGGCGCGGGCGGTCCGGATGAAATCGGCGCGCAACACGTCGATCATCGACGAGCGCATGATCCGGCTGTACCAGCCCGAGCCGAGAATCCCCAAGGTCAGTGCGGGCAGCACGAGATGGGCGAAGGTGCCGTAGCCGCCGATCGGGAACCAGCCGAGCTTGACCGAGAAGACGTAAAGCAGCAGCAGCGCGACCACGAATTGCGGCGCGGAAACCGTGATAAAGGAGGTCAGCATCAGGCTGTTGTCGAGCGTGCGGCCGCGGTAGAGCGCGGCGATTACGCCAAGGGTGATGCCGATCACCAGCTCGCAGAAAATCGCGGCGACCATCAGCTGAAGCGTGGCGGGCAGACGCGAGACGATCAGCTCGGAGACATTGGTCTTTTGCAGATAGGACCGCCCGAGATCACCGTGGAGCAGGTTCCACAGGTAATTGCCGTATTGCACCAGAAACGGCTGGTCGAGGCCGAGCTGCTGGCGGATGCTTTCGACGGTTGCGGGCGTGGCCGATCGTCCCGCGATCTGGCGCACGGGATCGGCGGGCAGAACGTAAAGCAGGATGAAGGTGATGAAGGAGACGCCCAGAAGGATCAGGGCGGATTGGATCAGACGGCGCAGAACATAGGCCAGCATCAGTCGCGCCCCTGTTGGGTTGGGTCGAGAATGTCGCGCAACGCGTCACCGACGAGGTTGAAGGCAAGCGCGAGCGCCAGAATGCAGGCTCCCGGAATGAAGACGAGCCAGGGCGCCGATTGGAAGTAGGTCTGGTTCTCGAAGATGATGTTGCCCCATGACGCGGTCGGGGGCTGCACGCCCACGCCGAGGAAGGACAGCGTCGCCTCGAGCAGCACCGTGGTCGAAATCCCCAAGGTCGCCCAGACGATCAGCGTCGGCAGCAGATGGGGCAGGATATGGCGAAAGAGGATGCGGCCATGGCCCGCGCCAAGGGTTTTCTCGGCGGCGATGAAGTCGCGCTCGGCCAGCGAGGAGGTCTGGGTAAAGACGACCCGCGCCGTCTGGACCCAGTTCACGAAGGCAATGACCATCGCCACGATCCACAGCGATGGTTGCAGGATCGCCGCCAGACAGATCGCGAGCAAAAGCGCGGGGAAGGCCATCATGAGATCGGTGAAACGCATCAGAACCGCGCCGACGGGGCCGCGGAAATAGCCCGCGGTCACGCCGATCAGCGTCCCGATCACCAGCGCCGTTCCGTTGGCCACGATCCCGATGATCAGCGAGGTCCGCGCGCCGTAAAGAAGCCGCGAGAAGAGATCGCGTCCCAAAAGGTCGGTGCCGAACCAGAACTGGCCTCCGGGCGCAAGCGGGGCGCCCTCGATCGTGAGCCCGTCGAAGAACTGCTCGTTCGGATCATGGGGCGCGAGCCAGGGCGCGAAAAGCGCGCCACCGATGAAAATCACCATCAGGACCAGCCCGAACAGCGCGAGCCGCCTTTGGGCAAGCTTGCGGAGCGTCGATGGTTTGCGCGGCTCGGCGCGGGCGGCCTCAGCCATGGCAGGCGCTGTCATCTTGCACCCTTTCGTTAGCGTTGCTGGCCACCACCCGCGCGGCGGCATCTTCAATGGTCACGCGCCAAGCCATGGCGATCTGGCGCAGGGCCTCGTAGGCTTGGGCTTCGGTCTTGCCGCGCATGACGAAAATCATCACCGCCTGCACCACGGTCTGGCGCGCGCTCAGACGGGTCTCGAGACCGGCGATCTGGGCCTGCGAGGCGTGGTCGCGGTCGAAATTGCTGCGCGCGACGAGAAGGGCCGCATAGATCCCGTTGTTGCCGACAGGCTTGAGAAGCTGCGCATGCGCCCCCATCGTCATCGCCCATTGCAGCCGCCCCGGTGCCTCCGAGCCGATAATCGCGATCATCGGCATCGGGCTTTGACCGGCGGGCCAGGGGAATTGCGCGTCATGGCCCTGATCGACATCATAGAGCACGAAATCTGCCGAGATCGCCTCGATCGGCAGTTCGGGCCAGACTTCGACGACGCGCAGGCCGATGATTTCGAGCTGGCGGGTCAGGCCCTGACCACCGGCGAGCGGCGGTTGCAGGATATAGGCGCAGGCCTGCGCGAGGTTTTCGGTCCGGATCTTGCTCATGACACCACCCGCAGCGAAGGGCGCATATCCCCGTCAAAGCGCGACCGGCTGAGATAGGGATCCGCGGCGCGCGGCGAAAGCCGTTTGATTTCCATGAATTGCTGTCCCTCGAGCCGCGCGATCACCACCGGCAGCTTTGCATGGAGCGTATCGCCCGCCAAAAGCGAGACATAGCCGCGCTTGGCGGCGGTATTGACCAGCGCGGACAGGGGCAGATGCTCGCCATCGGGCACGATTGTCAAAAGTTGCGCCAGTTCGTGAACCGAGCGGCGCGCCATTTCGGCAAAGGAATTGCCCAAAGGCGCGGGCGCGGGGGCAAACCACGGCCCGACCGAAATCAGCCCCTCGGCGGTGCTGCCGGTTTTGGACAGCTCGGCCTCGGTGAAATTGCACGACAGCACGGCCGGATTGACCGCGCCCCCCGAAGCGGCGCGCAGTTTGGCCAGCTCGGCAAAGAAGTGGTAGGCGCTTTCGCCGACAAGCGAGTTCAGGATGAAATCGGGCTTCAGCCGCGCGATCTCGTCGAGAATATGAGGCATCGAGGTGTCGTTGAGCACCTGATAGCGATCGCCCATGATCCGCCCGCCCGAGGCGAGGATGCGCTCGCGCGCGATCCGCGCGATCTCCCAGCCCCAGATGTAGTTCGAGCCGACAAGATAGGCATTCGGCCCCAAAGTCGCGGCCGCCCACTCGAGCAGGGGCACGACATGCTGGTTGGGGCAGGCATGCATATAGGCGATATGTTCCGAGGCCTCGAAACCCTCGTAAGGCAGCGGATACCACAAAACCCCGCCGTGACGTTCGAGCGCGGGGATCACCTCCTTGCGCGAGGCCGAGGTGACGCAGCCGAAAATATGGCGGATGTTTTGCTGACCGAGCAGTTCCTGGCACATCGGCGAATAATTGGCGAGATCGCCGGCGGGATCCCTGACCACGGGCGCGAAATCGACGCCGTAGCGCATATCGGCGGAAACCTCGTCGATGCCGCGCAAGACACCGGCCAGCGTCGCGCGCGACATCGGTTCATAGGTCCCCGAGCGGGACAACAAGACGCCGATCTCGATAATGCGCTTCACTGGTTCATCCACCCGAATTAAAAAAAAGCCCCGCCCGACCGCATGGGATTTGCGATCGGGGCGGGGCTTGCTTGCCGTATTCTTCCTGCCACGCTAGCCAATCTCGCTCGGGTTGGGAAGGGGGGAGACGGGAATTTCTCGAAATTTCCGCAACTATCAATTGCATGGTGTCCGGATTTTGAAAAGAAATAACAAAGGTGGCAGTTGATGCGAAAGAATGCGCCGCATTTGACAGCCGCGTGAAGAGGCCGCGATTGTCGTTGCGGGGCGGTCCGGAGGGAATGCGCTGGTGGGCCGGACGCATCCGAGACGCGCATGACCGCCCGCGCAGCGTGATGCGGGGCGGACCGGATGGACTGTTCGGGGTATCGGGGAAAGACAGCGGCATGAGGGGCTGCCGCGCGGAAACGACAGCCACTATCCCCGCGCCCAGCAATCGTGACACGGGGCGGTTAGGTTCACCCGCTCAATGCGACGGGACGTAGATTTCCACGCGGCGGTTGAGCTGGCGGCCGACCGGATTGTCGTCTCCGCCGATCTCGTTGGCAGCGACCGGCTGGCTTTCGCCAAAACCCGCGGCCTCGATCGCGCTTGCGACCTCGCGCTCCTGCAAGGCACCTGCAACGGTGCGGGCGCGGCGCTCGGACAGGGCCTGATTGTAATCGTCGCTGCCTTTGCTGTCGGTATGGCCGCGCACCTCGAGGCGGGCGGGTCCGACCTCGACAAAGGCCTCGGCCAAAGCATTGACGGTCGCGGCCGCATCGGGGCGCAGGTCGGATTTGTCGAAGTCGAAAAGGATGCGGTCCTCGAGCGTGACGAGATAGCCGCAGCTCGGCGCGGGCGCGCGCAGCTTGTTCAGCAGCGGGAATTTTCCGGCGGGCGGGACAGGCGGCAGGGGCGCCATCGCGACGGGCTTGCCGTCCACGAGGCCCTGACCATTGCCCTCGTTGATGATCTGGTGCGCACCATTCCATGTCCCGCTGCCGTCACCTTCGTTGGTGATCTCGCCCAAGGGTCCGTTCCAGACGCCACTGCCGTCGGTCTCGATCGAGACCTGACCCGTGCGCTCGGAGGTCCATGTGCCGCCGCCGCGACCATCCAGCGTGATCTGCTCGAAGGGCGTGCTGTAGGTGCCAGAGCCATCGGCCTCGACCGTCACCTGCACGCCTTCTCCGCCGTCGAAGCCCTCGCGGTCGATGACGCCCGAGCCGTCCGCCTCGACGATAAGGCGCGTGCCGTCCGCATCGACCACGCCCGCGCCCGCGCCGTCGACGATATAGGTGCCGCTCTCGCCCAGATCGGCGACCGTGCCGGTCCCGTCTTGCAAGAACGTGCCCAGACCTGGCACCAGAACCGCATCGGCGTCACAGCGCGCGGGCGTGATGCGGATCCCGTCGATCTCGGCCAGACGATCCCCGAGCGCCACCTCGAACTCCTGCTGGGAGGCTTCGACGCCGATGAAATCGGGCACGATGATCGCTGGAATGGCGGGGATCTCAGGCACGCCTTCCTGAGCATGGGCGCTGCTTGCGGCCAGAAGCAGCAGGGGAAGCGCGCCTGTGCGCAGCAGGCCGGCGCGGCGGCTGAGGGAGGCGGGACGGATGGTACTCATGACGAAGCCCTTGGCGGATGAGTGGCGAAACTTGTACAGGTGAAACATACAAATGATGCGGAGTAAACGGAGGCAAACGCTGGGTGCCGCCAAGATCCGATCAGATCGCAAAGACTTAACAGTGCGGTGACAGTTGCGCCGCGGGGGGCGGAAAGCCGCGCGGCAGGGTTCGGCATCAAGCCGTTTCGGGATGCCCGAAAGAGCCGTTGCGCAAAGCGCGGCTGCCATGCGTGCGCCCCGAATTTTGCGGCGCTCGGCTCACGGGGCTGCATCCGGAAAATGAAAGGGCCGGACGATCCGTCCGTCCGGCTCTTCCGTTTGGTTCAGGGCGTCATCTCTCGGACGAGAAATGCTGCTTGAGATAGGCGAGGATGACCGCTTTGGTTTCCTCGTCCGGCTCGACCATGCCTTGCGACTTGGCCATCCAGTCCCAAAGCTCGTCCCAGCGCAGGTCGGTGACGCGCTGTTGCTTGATGATCTCGGTCGAATGGCAGGCGACGCACTGGTAATAGGTCTCTTCGGCGCCGGGACCGTCGGGCAGGCCTTCGAAATCGGCATTGCCGGCCTCGGCCTCTTTGGCGGATGACGCCGAAGCGCTGAGCGCGGTCATCGGGTCAAGCGGGTTGCTTCCCGCCGGACGCGCGCGCAGCGCCTCCATCGGGTCGAGGTTGGCTTCGGCAAAAGCCAAACCCGCGCCCAAGAGCAGCGCCGAGATTCCAAGGATCGCCGTCGATACGATACGGGGCATGAGAACTCCCATCATGTGGTTACAGGCTCCGGCCCGCTCATGTTGCGGGCCGGCGGGGCCTCAGGCTTCCGCGACCAGCGCGATACGGTGCTGGATGTTGTTGGCATATCCGCGCGGGTTCCAGACCGGCGAGAGCGGCGGCTGGCTGATGCCGTCCTGATCGGTCGCACGCGCCCAGATCTCGTAATAGCCGTGCTGCGGCAGGGTGACATCCGCGCGCCAGCGCTGCCAGGAGAAGCGGTTCGGCGCGGGATCAAGACGTGCTTCCTGCCAGGTCTGGCCGAAATCGGTCGAGATATGGACGGCAGCGACATCGCCCTTGCCGCACCATGCCTGACCGCGCACTTCCGTGGTCTCGCCCGCTTTGACCTTGGTGCCGGTTTCGGGGAAGGTCACGACCGATTTGATCGGCATTTCGGTCAGGATCACCATATCCTCGGCCGGAACCTCGGTGCCCGGCGCAACCGGATAGGCCGGAATGCGATAGGAGTCGCCGGTCATTTTCGCGCCGTCATGTTCCTTGTCGCGGATCCAGATGCGGTTGAGGTATTTCTGCGAGACCGAGGCCGGATAGCCCGGAACGATCAGGCGCAGCGGGAAGCCGTGAAGCGCGGGCAGGGGCTCGCCGTTCATGGCCCATGCGATGATCGCATCCTCTTCCAGCGCCTTGGCGATCGGCACGCCACGCGAGATCACGACTTTCTCCGGATCGCCCGAGAGGTGGACGTCGTTGCCGTAATGGCCGGTATAGACGGCGGTGCTTTTCACGCCTGCCTTTTTCAGCACATCGGCCAGACGCACGCCGGTCCATTCCGGACAGCCGATCGCGCCCATCGTCCACTGGTTGCCCGAGGTGCCCGGCTGGAAGAACGAGCGCCCGTTGCCGCCGCATTCGATCACCAGACGGCTGGTCACGGTCTCGAATTGCGATTTCAGATCTTCGATGGTCAGGGTCAGCGGCGTGTCGACTTCGCCGTCGATGGTCAGCGTCCAGCCCTCGGCATCCTGATCCAGCGCAGTCTGCGGCACGAGGCCGTTCATGCGCACGAAGAGGTGCTTGTAGGGGGTGATGTCGTCATCGAGCAGATGCGCGGGCGTCTCGGCATTGACCGGACGGTCGCCGAGCAGGGTCAGGCCCGATTTGTCGGCGAGGAAATTCGCGCCGGTATCCTGCGCCAAAGCGACGGGGATCAGGCCTGCGGGCAGGTTGCGCTCGAAGGGGATGGTCATGCCGAGCATGGCACCCAGCGCGGTCAGGCCGGAGGTCTTGAGAAAGTTGCGGCGACCGGCGGAGGTCCGGGTCTCGGAACCTTCCGGCGATTCATGGTTGGAACGGGCGTTGTCTGTGTAATCCGACACGGGATTTTCTCCTCTTGCTTGCTCTGGGGGAGCCATGCGCAAACACGCGGCCTCATCCCCGATTGTGCTGGCAGGGATGCAGTCCATGAAAATGCCGGTGAAGGCAACGTGCGTCGGCGGAGAATTTCGACATCTGTCGGCAGCGGCGGGATTTCGCCTATTTTCGATATGTCCGACCGGATATTTCGTTAGTGATTTGAATGCTCTAGCTCGCGTGCCCCAGACGTCAAGCGGGGGCGGAGCGGGATGGTTCAAACAGGAAAAACACCGCTCTTTCGGGGCGCGGATCATCGCGGAGGAGCAGAAGGAAAAGCCTTGCTCCGGCGCTTAATCAGCAGGGCGATCCGCGACGGTGGTTGATCGAAGGGGGCAGGGCAAAGCGATGCGGAGCGGGCGTTTCTGAGTGTCCTCGCCCTCGGCCACGGCGCGCGGCCGGATCAGTGCGGGTTGGAAGCCTCCTGCATGCCGTTTGCCGGTTGAACCCCGTGCCGAGGGCCCGACGGACCCGCGCGCCGGAATTTTTCTTTTCCTCGCGTCGCCTGCGCGAGGTTTTCTTCGCTTCAGGCTAAAAAACGACCAGTCTGTTTCATTTACGAAAGCCGCCAAATCTCTATGCTGTAAATATCAAAAGCCGAGTCGTGATTGGGCTCGGGGACGGATCCACAAGGAGTTTGGCCGATGCAGAGACATTCCGCACAGCCCTGCCTGCGCAGGGGGCGCGACGACCGGATCAAGACAGACGCGATGATGCGCTGCTGCCGCGCCTGACCGTATAGGCCGGAGCCGAAATCCGGCCTCACGCGCCGCGCAACGCCCGTCCGGCAACAACTTTCATTCACTCGATGCATCCGGCCAGACATGGCGCGGCAGGCGCATGCAGGCGCATGATGCCTGCCGCCCGATCCATGTCGCCGATGCCTCCACAAGGATTTCACCCGCCATGACCGATCTCGTTTTTCCGACAACGCCTGACAATCCCAAAGCCGACGTGCTGATCAAGGATCTCATCCGCGAATATGATAGCCGCTACGGCCAGCTTTTCAGCAAGGACGGCGCGCGGGCCGAGCTTTACCGCTATCCCCCCGAGGCCTTCGCGCCCGAGCGGGGCGGCTATTTCTTTCTGATCGAGCGCGCGGGGGAAACCATCGCGGGCGGCGCTTTCATGCGCTACGACGAGAGCACCGCCGAGCTGAAGCGGGTCTGGACCCGCAGCGACTTGCGGCGGCAGGGTCTGGCGCGGCGCGTCGTGGACGAGCTGGAGAAAGCCGCCGTCCTGCAAGGCTATACGCGGGTTTTTCTCACCACCGGCTTTCGCCAGCCCGAGGCCAGCGGGCTTTATCGCAACCTCGGCTACCGGCCGCTGTTCGATCCAGCCGTTCCGGCCGAACTCTATGCGACGTTGCCCTTCGAGAAGCATATCGGCCGTGAAGAGGGCCGCGCGGGCAGCGCGCCCCTGCGCAAGCCTGCCGCCTCGCTGGCCGAGGCCGCGCTTGCCGCCGCAGCCTATAAGGCGGACGCGTCACGCAACCACACATTGGCAGGTGTGCGATGAGTCTGACCGATATCACTCCCGCCATCATCGCCGCGCCGCCCGCGCGCCGCTTGCGGGTCGTGCCGGTGCGCCGTCGGGCCCGCACCATCGCGACATTTGCGGCCATTCTCGCTATGGCACTGATCCTGCAATCGGTTCTGGGCAATCCCCGCTGGGGCTGGCCGGTCTTTGCCGAATGGTTCCTTTCCGCGCCGGTGCTTGCGGGGCTGGGGCGCACGTTGTTGCTGACGGCGCTCGGTGCGGTTTTCGGCTTCGGGCTTGGCACGCTTTTGGCCTTGGCGCGGGTTTCCTCGTCGCCGTTGCTCGCGGCTTTGTCTTGGGGGTTCATCTGGCTCTTCCGCTCGCTGCCGCTGATCGTGCTGCTGCTCATTCTCAATAATCTCGGCTATCTCTATGAAACTGTTGCGATTGGTGTGCCATTCACCGGAATCACCTTTGCCAGCTGGTCGACCACGCAACTGATGACGCCTTTTCTGGCCGCGGTTCTGGGGCTGACGCTCAATCTCGGTGCCTTTTCGGCCGAGGTCATCCGCGGCGGCATCCTTTCGGTCGACCAAGGCCAGCACGAGGCCGCCGCGGCCCTCGGCCTGCCCAAAGCCGTGCAAGCACGCCGGATCGTCCTGCCGCAGGCCATGCGTTCGATCGTACCGACGGCCTTCAACGAAATCATCGGCTTGGCCAAGGGAACCTCGATGGTTTATGTCCTCGCCTTGCCCGAGCTGTTCTATACGATCCAGATCATTTACCGCCGCAATCTGGAGGTGATCCCACTCCTGATGGTCGCGACCGTCTGGTATCTGGTCATCCTCTCGGTTCTGTCGGTCATCCAGTACCATATCGAGCGTCACTATGCCCGAGGTGCCTTGCGCAGCCTGCCGCCCAATGCCTTCCGCGTGATCTTTGCCCGCCTCGGGCTGGTTGCGCTCGAGCCGGCGCCGCAGCCGCAACGCGCACCCGTCTCGCAACTCGGGTCACAAAGCGCGGCGCGTCTTGACGGTGCGCAGGACGGAGACGACTGGACCACGCGCCTGCCGCGCGGCGGGCGGATCGAGATCCGCGATGTCGCGAAAAGCTTCGGCAATCTGCGGGTGCTTTCGGATGTCGATCTGACCTTCCCGTCGGGCTCGGTCACGGCGATCATCGGCCCTTCCGGCTCGGGAAAGTCGACGCTTCTGCGCACGATCAACCATCTCGAACGCGTAGACGAGGGCACGATCGAGATCGACGGCACGCTGATCGGCTATCACCGCGAGGGCGATACGCTTTTCGAGCTGGACGAGCGCGAGATCCTCAAGCGCCGGATTGAAGTCGGCATGGTTTTCCAGAACTTCAACCTTTTCCCGCATTTGACCGTGCTCGAAAACATCACCGAAGCGCCGGTCAAGGTGCGCGGTCTCGGCAAGGCGCAAGCGGAGGTTCTGGGGCGCGAGCTTCTGGCCCGTGTCGGGCTGGCCGACAAGGCCGATGCCTATCCGCGCCAATTGTCGGGCGGCCAGCAGCAGCGGGTGGCGATAGTGCGCACGCTCGCCCTCAAGCCCAAGGTTTTGCTGTTCGACGAGCCGACCTCGGCGCTTGACCCCGAACTGGTGGGCGAGGTGCTGGGCGTGATCGGAGAGCTTGCCCGCTCCGGCATCACGCTCGTGATCGTCACCCACGAGATCGGCTTTGCCCGCGAAGTTGCCGACCGCATCATCTTCATGGAGCAGGGCCGCGTGATCGAGAGCGGCGCTCCAGAACAGATCCTCAACCGGCCGCAGCATCGCCGCACCGCCGATTTCCTCGCCCGCGTGCTTTAGGCCTTTCCGAAACCGAAGCTTCCGACGCCTTCGCCGCCACCGCTCCGGCCCCGTTTGGGAGCGGGTCGGGACAGGCGTCTCCGGAGCCCCGACATCCCCAGTTCAAGGACATCATCATGACCACCACCAGACGCAGCCTTCTGGCCTTCACCCTCGCGGCGCTTTTGCCCCTGCCGGCGCTGGCCCTTGAGGAAACCGACCTCTCTCCGGAGCAGCCCGGCCGGATCCGCGCCGAAAAGGTGGAAGCGGCGATCGCGCTGCTGCCTGCCGGATACAACTGGGTCAATCCAGGCAAGTTGACGGTGGCCTCTGTGCCCGGCCGACTGCCTTTTGCGGTCTATGCCACCGATACCCGTACCGCAATCGGCGGAGAGCCGGATCTTGCGCAGATCGTGGCCGACAGCCTCGGGCTCGAACTCGAGATTGTACCTGTTGCCTGGGCCGACTGGCCCTTGGGGCTGGAATCGGGGAAATATGACGCGGTGATCCATAATGTCACCGTGACAGAGGCGCGAAAGGAGAAGTTCGACTTCTCGACCTACCGCAACGACCTTCTGGGCTTTTACGTCGCAGGGTCGAGCCCCGTGACCGAGATCACCGAGCGCAAGCAGATCGCGGGTCTGAAAGGCGCGGTTTCCTCGGGCACCAATCAGGAAGAGATCCTTTTGCGCTGGATCGAGGAAAACAAGGCCGAGGGGCTGGCGCCGACCGAGGTTTCCTATTTCGACGATGATGTCGTTCAGGATCTCGCGCTGGAGTCGGGCCGGATCGATTTCTATCTCGGGCCGAATGCGACCTCGGCCTTCAAGGCGGCCAAGGACGGGCGGACGCGGCTCGTCGGGGTGCTGTCGGGGGGCTATCCGCTGACGGCGGAAATCGCGGTCGCGACCAGAAAGGGCGCGGGCCTTGCCGATGCGGTGACGGCGGCGCTCAATGCGCAGATCGCCAGCGGCATCTATGCCGAGGTGCTGGGCAAATGGGGTCTCGGCGACGAGGCGATCAGCCAATCGCGCACCAACCCGCCGGGTCTTCCCGAGAAGTAAACGAGCCTCCGCAGCCCTGTTCCCGCAGCCCTGCCGGCGTCCTTGTGCCGAATGTTGCGGACCGCTCCCCAGATCAACGTCCGATCCCCTTGGCCGCATGGTGCGGTCGATCCCAGAAAGACCCGATATGACCCAAAAGCACCCTGTCCTCAGCCGCCGTGCGGCGATCGGCCTTGGGGCGGCCTTCTGGCTGCAGCGCCCGCTTGCCGCTTTGGCCGAGAGCCCGAGTTTCGATCTCTCGCCCGATCAGGCCGCGCGGGCCAAGACCGCCCCCAACCCTGCGGCCATTGCCGCGATCCCTGCCGGTTATCCTTTCGTGACTGCCGGAAAGCTGACGATCGGCACCAATCCGGGTGGCCCGCCTTTGTCGACCTATGCGTCGGATACCACGACCATTGTCGGCGCCGATCCCGATATCGGGGCGCTGATCGCGCAGGCTTTGGGGCTCGAGCCGGTCATCGTGCCGGTTGCATGGGCCGATTGGCCGCTTGCGCTGCAATCGGGCAAGATCGACGTCGTTCTGTCGAATGTCGGCGTGACCGAGGAGCGCAAGAAGAAATTCGATTTCGCGACCTATCGGCAGGGCCTTCACGGCTTCTTCGTGCATCGGGACAGTCCGGTGCAGAAGATCGCCGTTCCCGAGGATATCGCGGGCCTGACCATCGTGGTCGGGATCGGGACCAATCAGGAGCGGATACTCGGCCGATGGAACGAGATCATTACGGCCGCGGGGCATGAGCCGGCAGAGCTCGTCTATTACGACGATGAAGGCGCCAAATTGCTGGCGCTGCGTGCGGGCAGGGTGGACGTCATGGTCCAGCCCCATGCCCAACTGGTGGCGATTGCCAAGCGCGACGGCGACTTCCGAAAGGTCGGGACGCTGTCGGCGGGCTGGCCCGAGCGCTCGGATGTGGCGGCGACCTTGCGCAAGGATTCCGGACTGGCCGCGCCGGTGGCGATCGCGCTGAACGGCCTGATCGCCGACGGCTCTTACGGACGCACCCTCTCGCGCTGGCTGGTCGGGGACGAAGCGCTCGCGACCTCGGAGGTCAATCCGCCGGGGCTGCCCGAAAACTGATCCTCGCCTTTCACGACAGGGGGCGCCCGTTGCGGCGCTTCCTGCCGGCATCCATTCCCCGACCCAGTACGGAGCATTCCCATGAGCTATCGCCTCAGCCTTCTGGATAAATCCCCCGTGGCTGCGGGGCGCTCGGCGGCCGAGGCCTTGCGCATATCGCTTGAGGCCGCGCGGCTTGCCGATAAGCTCGGCTATCACCGCTATTGGCTGGCCGAGCATCACGCCATCCCCGGTCTGGCCAGCGCCGCGCCCGAGATCCTGATTTCGCATATTCTGGCGCAAACCAAACGGATCAGGGTCGGCAGCGCGGGCATCCTTTTGCAACATTACAGCGCCTACAAGGTCGCCGAGCTTTTCTCGGTTCTGGCAAGCCTCGCGCCGGGGCGGGTCGATCTCGGGGTCGGACGCTCGCCGGGCGGGCTGCCGCGGGTGACGCGGGCCCTGCAAAAAGAGCTCCGGCCAGAGGCTTTGGCCGATCTCGACCGCCGCATCGACGATCTTGCCGCATGGCTGCGGGGGCCGCACGAGGGGGCCGCGATCATCCCGCGCCCCGAAACAGCACCGCAGGCTTTTCTGCTGGGCGGCAGTGCGGCGACGGCGCGCAAGGCCCGCGATCTCGGCTGGGGCTATGTTCATGCGGGCCATCACGACGGCAATGCCGAGGTGACCCGTGCGGCCTTGTCTCTGGCGCGCGAGGGCGGCGCGGTTGCGCCTGTTCTCGCGGTTCTGGCCTTTGCCGCGCCGACCCGCGCCGAAGCCGAGGCGCGCTTGGGCGATCAACGTTTTCTGCGGCTGACCTTCGAGGACGGCCATAGCGTGAATCTCGGCTCCAAGGAAAGCGCGCTGGATTACGCCGCCCAATACGGCCCGCTCGACTACAGTCTGACCGAGCGCCGCCCGACCATCCTTGCCGGCACCGCCGAGGATATCCATGCGGGCTTCGATGCGCTTGCCCGCGATTTCGGCATTGCCGAATTCGTCATCGACCAGCCCGTCGCCGAAACCTCGGCGCGGCTGGCCTCGCTGCATCTCATCGCGGGACCGGCGCTCAGCGCCGCCGCCTGACTTTTGACCGGAGAAAAACCATGTCGCGACCAATCACATTCGGCCTGATGCTCCATGGCGCGGGCGGGCATATGCACAGTTGGAAACATCCGTCGGGGCCTGCCGATGCGAGCGTGAACACCGATTTCTACATCGAACAGACCCGCAAGGCCGAGGCGGCGGGCATCGCCTTCGTCTTTGTCGCGGACGGGCTTTACATCAACGAAAAGTCGATCCCGCATTTTCTCAACCGCTTCGAGCCGATGACCATTCTGTCGGCGCTGGCGGTCCGGACCAGCAAGATCGGCCTCGCCGGGACGATTTCGACATCCTATTCCGACCCGTTCACCGTGGCGCGGCAACTGGCATCGCTCGATCTGATCTCGGGCGGGCGGGCCGCGTGGAATGTCGTGACCACCCCGCTCGAGGGCACGGCGCTGAACTATACCCGCGCCCATCCCGAACATGGCGAGCGGTACCAGATCGCGGATGAATACCTTCAGGTCACGCAGGGGCTTTGGGACAGCTGGGACGGGGATGCCATTCTACGCGATCGCGAAACGGGGCAGTTCTTCGATCCCGAAAAGCTCCATACGCTCGATTTCAAGGGGCGCTATTTCTCGGTGGCGGGACCGCTCAATGCGCCGCGCTCGGCGCAGGGGCAGCCGGTGATCTTCCAGGCGGGTACCTCGGATGCGGGGATCGGGCTGGCGGGAAAATATGCCGACGGGGTTTTCCTCAACCCGCTCTCGCGCGAGGAAACCGCCACTGCGACGGCGCGGCTCAAGGATGCGGCGCAGGCGCACGGGCGCGCGCGCGATGCGTTGAAAACCTTTCCCGGTTTCTCGCCGATCGTCGCTGCAACCCGCGAAGAGGCCGAGGCGAAATACGCGGCCATCCGAAATCTGCTGACGCTCGAGGATGCTTTGGCCTATCTCGGCCGCTTCTTCGATCACCATGATTTCTCGCAATATGATCCCGACGGGCCTTTCCCCGAGCTGGGCGAGATCGGCCGCAACAGTTTCCGTTCGACGACCGACCGCCTCAAGGCCAATGCCCGCGAGAAGGGTCTGAGCCTGCGCGAGGTTGCGCTTTTGGCCGCGACGCCGCGCTCGGAATGGACCGGCACGGGGACGGAGATTGCCGAGAAGATCATCGACTGGATCGATGGCGGCGTGGTCGACGGCTTCATCCTCGGCTTTGCGGTTGCGGCGCAGGGGCTCGAGGATTTCATCACCCATGTTGTCCCCGAACTCGAGGCGCGCGGGCGCTACAGCCGGACATTGGCCGGCACGACCTTGCGCGATCATCTGGGCCTGCCCTTCAAGGAAAGCCGCTACCGCGCCGAGCCCTTGCCCGGGACGAAGACCGGCTGAGCGCTTGACCCCAAGGGTCAAGCCGATGCGCTCGGGGCGAGGTTGCGCGCCACATCGATGAAGGCGCGCAATTGCTTGCCCTGATTGCTGCGCCGCCAGGCCAGAACTGTTTCCGATTTGAACTTCGGGTGGATGATCGGACGCACCTCGACGCTGCGGCCGATGAAGCCGATCAGGCTTTCGGGATAGATCGTAACCCCGAGACCGGCCGCGACCAGCCCGATCAGCGCCAGCGTATTCGAGGCCTCGACCGTGACGTTGAGCGCGATTCCCTCTTCGATAAAGAGATTGGCCAGCCGCCACCGGTACTCGCCCCATTCCTTCATGTCGCCGAGAATGACGGGCAGATCGGCGAGATCCGCAGGCGTGATGACCGAGCGCCGCAAAACCGCATGATTGCGCGGTGTGACCACATAAAGGCGCTCTTGCGTCAGCGCCAAAGTCTGGAAGTCCGGATGGGTGAAGGGGCCGATCATATAGCCCGCGTCGATTTCGTCATTGGCCAATGCAAGCTTTTGCCCCTGCGTGCGGATATAGCTCAACGAAACTTCGATATGGGGATGAAGCCTGCGGAACCGCGCCACCGCCGAGGGCATCAGCTCGGTCGCGGCAAAGGCCATATAGGCCAGCCGCAAATGACCCGATTTGCCCTCGGCAATCCGCCGCGCCGCATCGATCGATTCGCCGTAACGCGAGATCAGAAGCGCATTGTCGCCGTAAAAGGAGCGCCCCGCCTGCGTCAGGGCGACCTCGCGCGTGGTGCGCTCGAACAGCCGGAAGCCGAGGTTCTGTTCGAGCTTCTGGATGCGGCGGGTCAGCGCCGATTGGTCGAGATTCAGCCGCTCCGATGCGCGCCGGAAATTCAGCTCTTCGGCCACGACCAGAAAGGACGTGATCAGATCCAGCCCATCTGCCTCATGCATCTGCCCATCCTTTCGGCATGTCGTAAGGAGTGTCGTTCTTTTGTTGCGTCATGTGCATTAATAATTGCTCACATACCAATTCCGTAGCGTCAATTGTGACCTGAGTATGACGGTAAGCGGGGAACCTCCCGCTCTGTTTCCATCTCGGGGAGAAGAGAATGAGCGACGTTGACGCCAAGGAACTCGACCGTCTGTTGCAGCAGGCTTTCGATACGGCGAGCAAACTTTATC
>NZ_JBHMDZ010000041.1:0-43670 GCF_042430175.1 Paracoccus cavernae
AGCGTCGTCTTGCCGTGGTCAACGTGGCCGATCGTGCCGATGTTGACGTGCGGTTTGTTCCGTTCAAACTTTGCCTTTGCCATCATGGCCTCCTGTCGAGGGGACCCTGCGCACGGTGGTCCCATGAATCATCCGCCGCGATTTATAGTCGCCGCCAGAAAAAATCAAGGGTCGGCATGCCTCCGCCACACCAAGGAGCGAGGCGGGAACCGCTTGGGCCAGCTCACGTTCTGCTTGCAGGAACGGAGCCCGCTTTTCGGGCCCCGCCCATCAGGGAGAAGACCATGAGCCTCGTTAAGACATTGGCCCGCGTTGCAGCGGGCGTCATGATCGCCAAAGGGGTCGGCGCGGTCATGCGCAACAGCCAAAACAATGCCCGCGATGCAAACGCTTCGGGCGGCAGTTCGCGCCAAACCGGCGGCGGGATTCTCGGCGACCTGTTGCAAAAGAGAGGCAGTTCCGGCCGCAGCCCCTCGCAGGGGGGCGGCTTGGGTGATCTTCTGGGCGGGATTCTCGGTGGCCAGTCCGGCGGCCAGTCCTCGGGTCAGGCCGCCAATCGCGGGGCCGGAAGCGGCCAGCGTTACGGCGGTCCGCGCAGCGCGGGTGCAAGCGGCGGTTTGGGCGGGCTTTTCGACCAGATCACGGGTCAGGTCACCGGCCGCACCGGAAGCGCAACCGGCACCACCAGCCGGAGCGGCACGACCCAGGCCGGCGCGGGTGGCGGGCTCGGCGATCTTTTGGGCGGTCTGGGCAACGCGGCGGCAGCGGGCGGCCTCGGCGGTCTTCTGGGCGGCCTGCTTGGCGGACGCGGTGCGCAGCAAAGCCAGCAGCCTGCCGACGACGGGCTGGCCTATCGCGACTCCCAGCCCAGCAATGACGCAAGCTTCGGCGAGGTCTTCAACGACAGCCTCTCGACCGGAGCAGAACCCGCCGTCGCCCCCACTCCCGAACAGAATGCGGTTGCGGGACTTTTGCTCAAGGCGATGATTCAGGCCGCCAAATCGGACGGCAAGATCGACGATAGCGAAAAGCAGCGCCTGCTGGCGGAAATGGGCGATCTCGACGATGCCGAGCGCGGTTTCATCCGCGAGCAAATGGCCGCCCCCGTCGACCCCGAGGCCCTCGCCCGCGAGACGCCGCAGGGTCTTGCGCCGCAGGTCTATCTGATGTCGCTCATGGCCATCGATTTCGACAACGAAGCCGAAGCGCGCTATCTCCATGCGCTGGCGCAGGCGCTCAAGCTCGACCAGACCCAAATCAACCAGATCCATCAGGAAGTGGGCGTGCAGAACCTCTATTCCTGATCGAACAGCCCCAATTGGCGCGGCGCCCCTTCGTCGGGTGCCGCGCTTTCCAGCCCCGAAAGCGTGATGCCCAGCAGACGCACGCCGCGCGGATCGGCAAAGACCGGCGCGAGCAGATCTCCGGCCAAAGCCAGCAATTCGGCAGGCCCTTCGACCGGACGCGGCAGGGATTTCGCGCGGGTGATCTGGCGGAAATCGCCGTATTTCACCTTTACCGTCACAGTTTTGCCGCGGCTTTTCGTTTTTTCGGCATGGGCCCAAACCTTGTCGGCCAAAGGCCGCAACTCGGCCCGCGCCAGTTCAAGATCGCGCAGATCGCTCATGAAGGTATTCTCGGCACCGATGGATTTGCGGATGCGGTCGGGCCTGACCTCGCGGTTGTCGATACCGCGCGCGATGTTCCAGTAATGGGTGCCGGACTTCCCGAAACGCGCGGTCAGGAATTCTTGCGACTGGCGGCGCAGATCGGCGCCGTTGCGGATGCCATGCTCTTCCATCCGCGCGGCCGTCGCGGGGCCGATGCCGTGGAATTTGCCGATCGGCAGGCTGGCCACGAAATCCGCGCCCGCCTCGGGCGGGATCACGAAAAGCCCGTCGGGCTTGCGCTGGTCCGAGGCCATTTTGGCCAGAAACTTGTTGTAGCTCACTCCCGCCGAGGCGGTCAGCGCCGTCACCTCGCGGATCTTGGCGCGGATCTCCTGGGCGATGCGGGTGGCGGTGCGCCCCTCGAGATGGTCGGTCACATCGAGATAGGCCTCGTCCAGCGACAAAGGTTCGATCTGCGGGGTATATTCGGCGAAAATCGCGCGGATTTGCTGGCTGACGCTGCGGTATACGTCGAAACGCGGCCGCACGAAGACCAGCGCGGGACAAAGCCTCAGCGCGCGGCTGGAGGGAATGGCCGAGCGCACGCCGAAGACACGCGCCTCGTAGCTGGCGGCTGCAACTACGCCGCGCTCGATCCCGCCGACCGCCACCGGCTTGCCGCGCAGCTCCGGATTGTCGCGCTGCTCGACCGAGGCATAGAAGGCATCCATGTCGATATGGATGATCCGGCGGATGGGCACGGGCGCCTCGCCGGATCCTTCGGTGCTCATGGCAGGATGCGGGCCTCGCCGGCGCGAAGCCCCTCGCCCATGCGGTCGAAGCGCATATAGGCGATCGCGCGGCCGCCCGAGCGGGTGAAGAGCGTGCCCGCCTCGCGGCCGTCCGCCATCAGGATCGGCGTGCCCGCGGGGGCCTCGCCTTCGATGCCCACCGAGATCAGCCCTTTGCGCAGCTCGGTCTTGTGCTTCATCCGCGCCGTCACTTCCTGCCCGACATAGCAGCCCTTGCGGAAATCGACGCCGTTCAGGCGGTCGAATCCGGCCTCGAGGATGAAGGTCTCGTTGGGGATCAGCTCGACCAGAGTCTCGGGGATGACACGGGCCACGCGGATCGCGTCGAAATCGCTGCCGTCATCGCCGCCCTTCTCGCCATAAAGCCGCCAACCAAGCGCTGCATCGCGCGGATCGGTGATCGCGCCTTCGGGCATATCGCCCGTTCCACGTGCAACATCGAGGCCGCTATCCGCGAGTTCGACCTTCGAGCGCAGCTTGTACATCGACAGGCGGCGCATCAGGTCGTCGGCCAGACGGGCATCGACATCGATCAAAAGCGCCTCGGTCCCGTCGGGCAGGACATGCGGCACGATCAGGAAATCGGCCAGATATTTGCCTTGGGGCGTCAGCATTGCCGCCCAGACCGGCGCACGGGCCACGTCATTGCTGACCAGCCCTTGCAGAAACTCGACCCTGTCCGGTCCGGCGACCGAAATGATGCGTCGCATGGTGATCTCACTTTCCGAATTGCAGCCGGACAAGCGCGGCATAGGCGCCGCCCTTTTCCATCAACTGGTCATGGGTGCCCTCTTCGACAACCCTGCCCGCCTCGATCACGACAATCTTGTCGGCCTGACGGATGGTGGACAAGCGATGCGCGATCACAAGCGTGGTACGCCCCGCCGAAAGTGTATCGAGTGCCTGCTGCACCAGCCGCTCCGAGGCCGCATCCAGCGCCGAGGTCGCCTCGTCCAGAAGCAGGATCGGTGCGTCGCGCAGAATGGCGCGGGCGATGGCGATGCGCTGACGCTGGCCACCCGAAAGCGCCGAGCCCCGCGGGCCGGCGGGCGTATCCAGCCCCTGCGGCAGCACATCGACGAAATCGACGACATGGGCGGCCGAGATCGCGCGACGCACCGCGGCCTCTTCGGCAACCTGTCCCAAAAGGATATTCTCGCGCAGGGTCTCGTCGAAAAGTGCGGCATCCTGCGACACGGTCGAAAACTGGTCGCGCAACACAGGCAAGGCGTAGTCGCTCACCGGCAGACCGCCCAGAAGCACCTGCCCCGAGGCCGGATCGACCATGCGCGTCAGCAGGTTGAAAACCGTCGATTTCCCCGCCCCCGAAGGCCCGACCAACGCCGTGGTCTTGCCGGCTTCGGCGGTAAAGCTCAGGCCCTGCAGCACAGGATGGCCGTCATAGGCAAGGCGCACGTCGCGCAGCTCGATCTCGGTCGAGGCCGGAGGCTCGATCCGCGCGCCCGAGACGATCGCGGGCCTCATATCGAGGATTTCGTAGATCCGCTCGAGCGAGGCCGCCGCCGTCTGCCATGTCCCCGCAAGCCCGCCCAAGCGGCGCAGCGGCTGGAAGGCCAGCGCAATCGCGGTGAAAAAGGACATGAAGTCGCCGATCGAGCGCGTGCCCTCGGTCACTTCGGTCCCGCCAAGCGCCAGCACGCCGACAAAGCCGAGGCCGGTGATGATGTCGACCAAAGCGGGAATGACCGCCCCCATCGCCGCCATTTTGATCTGGCCCTTGCGGATCGAATCGACGATCCGGCCAAAGCGCTCGGACTGGTAATCCTCCATCCGGTTGAGCTTGACCGCATTGATGCCGTGGATAACCTCGTCGATCCGCGTCGTGCGCAGGCTGGCTATCTGGCGGTTCTGGCGCATTTTGCGCCGGATGTAGCGCTGCACCAGCATCATCGGCGTGACCAGAAGCGGCACGCCCACCAAAGCGGTCAGCGTCCACATCGGGTCGATTGCCAAAGCCACCGCGAAAAGCGCCACCAGCGAAACGATGTCGCGCCCCATCCCCGAAATGAAGGTCTGCCAGACGCCTTGTACCGCTTGACTGTCGCCCTGGACCCGCTCGATCAGCGCGCCGGGGGGATTGGCCTGAAAGAAGCTCCCGTCCAGCGTCATGATATGGCGCAGAAGGTCCTTCTGGATATGGCTCGAGACCGACAGCGAGACCGAGGTCATCAAGCTGCGGTTGAGCACATAAGTCACCGCGCGGATCACGAAAAGCGAGAAGATCGCGCCGCCCACCCACCAGATCGCATCGGTATTTCCGCCGACGAAAACATGGTCGAACAAGGGCTTGAGCAGCCAGCTCAGCATCCCGAGCGTCGAGCCCTCGATAATCAGCAGGATCAGCGCGAAACCGATCGGCGCCCAGTAGGGACGCAGATAATCCGCCCACATCCGGCCGAATAGCCCCGCCCTGCGCTTTGCCTTGCTCTGCATCCTGATCCTTGCCGGTGGTTGTTCCTGCCCTCAGGGATACTGGTCACGGCTGCAAGGAGCAAGAAGCCTCGCCGCGCGGCGCGATGGCGCCCGAACGCAGTGGCAAGCGGTGTGCCGATGATTGACTTGGGGGATCCTGCCGAACAGCCTTCGCCGGCCCGCTCTAGACGCGCAAACGCCTCGAAGGCGCTTTATCGCAAGAGGTTATCTTCGCAGGAAAAATATGGTGAGCCCAACAGGATTCGAACCTGTGACCCACTGATTAAAAGTCAGTTGCTCTACCAACTGAGCTATGGGCCCACATATGAGAAGTGTTGACTAGGGACATCCGTCCGAGGGGTCAAGGCGAAAAGCGCAGATTTTTTACAGATTTTTAACGTTTTGCGCGAAAAAGTTCCGCTCCGGCATCAGGCACGCAGCTTGACCACTTTGGACCGGCAATCGCCGCCATGCCTTGCAACCGCCAAGCGCGGCGCTACTTCAGCCCGCGCAGATTGGTCAGATATTCGACGATCTTCGGCGCGTCGGCCTCGTCGATACGGGCATGATCGGCCCAGCCCATCTTGTCCACGACCTCCCTCCACTGCGCCTCGTGGACTTCGGGCTGATAGAGCAGATGGTCGGCGGAATGGCAGGCGAGACAGGTGTAATTGGTCTCGTCCGTGCCGTCGCCGCCCTCGGGCATCACCCCGTCGCTCAGCGGCAATTCGAAATGCACGGTCGTCAGTGACTGGATCTTGTCCGTATCCCCTCCGACCGGCGCAGCGGCGGGCGCGCCCTCGGCTGGGGTCGGGGTCGGCGCGGGTGCGCCTTGGGCAAAAGCGGAACCGGCACCCGCCAGAAGAACCGCCATCGTGGCGAAAATACGAAGCGCCATCATTTCACCTTTCAGCAGAGTTTCCGGATCAGAAATTACACAACATCGAGTGTCCGCGTCTCGACCGAGCTCCACATATAGCCTGCCGGATTCCATGTGCGTTGCATCGGCTGGGCCACGCCATCGAGGTTGGTACAGCGCAGCATCACCCCCGCCGGCCCCTTGGTGTCGAAGGTCACATTCGCGCTCCAGCCTCGGAAACTATATTTGCCGTAATCCGCGCCCAAACGCGCCGGACGCCAGCTTTTGCCGCCGTCGAGCGAGTAATCGACCGACTTCACCCCCGCATCACCGCCAAGGGCAATTCCGCGCAACTCGATGGGCTTGCCAGAAGCGACCTGCGCCCCGTCCTGAAGATTGGTCACGATCGAGCGCGGAAAGATCGCGGTGACCTTTTCCAGCTGGAAACCCTCGCGCACGCCCGCCCCCACCGAGGCAAAGGGCTCGGTCGGCACATGGTAGCCCCTCGCGGTCCAATAGGTGTCGTCGGGCTTGGTCAGGACCTCGATATCGCTGAGCATCTTGATCCAATAGACCGAGCTCCAGCCCGGAACGATCAGACGCAAGGGGAAACCGTTGAGATAGGGAATCTCCTCGTCATTCATGCCGAAAGCGATCATCACCTCGCCGTCGCGGGCATGATCGAGGTCGAGCGAGGCGATGAATTGCGGTGCCTCGGGGAAGATCGCCTGATCGAGTCCGGCAAAGCGAACCTGCACCGAGCCCGCCTTGGTCCCCGCCCCATCGAGCACGTCGCGCAGACGCACGCCGGCCCAGCGCGCATTGCCCATCGCGCCATTGCCCCATTGCGGCCCCAGCACGCGTGGCTGGAAATAGCTGCGCCCCGAACCCGCGCAGAGGCAGACGGCCGCAATCTCGACCCGTTCGTAATCCTTGAGGATATTGTCGACCGTCAGGCTGAGCGGCGTCTCCACATTGTCGCGGATCGCAAGGCGGAAACTGCCCACGTCGATATCTTCGGGCAAAGTCGCCCAGTGCCAGCTGACGAAAAAGCGGTTGTTTGGGGGTGAAAACGCCCTGATCGAAGACCCTGGGCGGCGTCTCGAGCCAAGGCGGCGAGGTGCGCTGGAGGATCATCCGCCCCTTCTGGGGATAGGCGGTGGTAAAGGGACGCGCCTCGGGGCCGCCCGCGATACCGGTGTGATAAAGATCTCCAGCCACCCCATCCGCCGCATTCTGTGCCAGAACCTTGCCGGCCAGGAGAGAAGCCGAGGCCCCAGCGATGTCGCCGCGTCGTGAAATGCCTATGAAAACCAATCATGTAAGGCTACCGTTTGCAGAAAGCTGCGTCGCGCCATGTCAGACATTTAATATATAAATGCAGCCATGGTTCCGTCGGTCACGCAAGCATCCGGACGCGAAATCCCTGTCGGAAAATCACCCTCTGCACCGTTTCGGGCAAAGCTGCCGCCGAATTGGGCAACGCGAAAACCGGCGGTTGAAAAGCGCCGGCTTCCACTCATCGTCCGATATCGCAAAATGGCCGAAACGGGACTTGAAGGTACTGCCTTGGTCGCGGGCCGGTACCTGCCGCACACTCGATTGTGACAGCCGCGCCCCTGCGACGCGGCCTATTCCTCGGTCTCGGGAAGGTAGCGGAAGTCCTGCGGATGGTTGGTCACGCTGCCGCTCAGGGTCGCGTAGAGCAGGCTCTTGCCGTCGATCCCTTCCGGCCCGCCGCCGATATTGAGCCAGGTGAGCGCCTCGGTCCCTGCCTCGTCGTCGCTGGTCGCGATTACGCCATACATGACGCCTTTTCCCTCGTCATATAGCACCGCCATGCGATGGGGGCCGCAGAGATGCTCTTCGCAGGCCGACATCGCGAGGTAGTCGCGCCCGCCGAAGCTGACCCGATCACCCGGCGAGGTGACCGCTTTGTCATGGATCCATTCGGGGATCTCGCTTTCGCCCACCATGGTCGCGAAAGCCGCAGCCATCCGCATATCCGTGCGCAGATCGGCCAGCGAAGGCGCGACCTGAGGCGCGTTTTCTTGTGCCGCGGCGGGGAAAGCCATCGGCAGAAAATAGGCGATCGCCACAGCGGCGGCGGCGAGATATCTGAAAAGCATTGCGGGCCTCGTCATCCTGTTGGGGATTTCGCCAGCCGCTTTGCCGGAAACCGGTGCGACTGCGGGCGGAGGCTATTCCCGCGTCCAAAGACGGGCAAACGAACTTGCCGTGATGTCGATCCGCCCGTCGGCGGCGCGAAGACAGGGGCCCCGCGCCGCTCTTATGGCAGGCTCAGCTATAGGCGCGCAGCGCGCGGCCGGCCTGCTGCAATGCCTCGAATCCGGCGAAACGGCAGGCGTGGAGCGCGGCGGTTTCGGGCGTGGGCGTATAGCTTTGCCGGATACGCGTCATGGCCTTCATCGCTCCGGTCATGTCGGGGTGACGGCCCGAGGCCACACCCGCGAGAATGGCCGAGCCGAGCAGGACCGGCTCTTCGGCCTCGGTCGCGACCAGCGGCAGGCCCGCCGCATCGGCGAGGATCTGGCGCGTCAACTCATGCGCGCCCGCCCCGCCCGAGATCACCACCTGTTTGACCACAGCGCCGTTTTTCGCTTGGGTTTCAATGATCTGACGCAGGCCGTAGCCGATGGCCGCGACTCCCGCGACATAAAGCGCGATCAGGCTGTCGAGGTCACGCTCCATCCCGAGGCCGGCAATGACGGCGCGGGCATGGGGGTCGGCGAAGGGCGCGCGGTTGCCGAGAAATTCCGGCACGACATGGATCTCGCCCACCAGAGAAATCGCATCCGAGGCCGTGGTCTTTTCCAATGCGCGATCAGCCAGCCAGACCGGCAGCGGCAGACCGGCCTTTGCGGCCTCGGCTGCCGCTTCGGCGGTGGCGGGATGGAAGGCCACGAGCTGGTCGATGGCCGCACCAGCAGCGGACTGGCCGCCCTCGTTGAGCCACATATCGGGGACCATCGCCTCGAAATAGGGCCCCCAGACACCCGGCACAAAGACCGGATTTTGCGTCGTGGTCATGGTGCAGGAAGACGTCCCGAAGACATAGGCGAGGCTGTCGGTCGGAGAGCCCTCGGCCCCCACGGTACCCACGCCGCCCGCATGAGCGTCGATCAGACCGGCACCGACCGCCGTTCCCGCGACCAGCCCCAGATCCGATGCCGCCTTCGTGGTCAGACCTTCGGCAAGGCGGGTGCCCGGCTCGACGATTTCTGTGCCGATGCGCGTGAAGCCCTCATCCGCCAAGGCGCCCAGCCCGATCTGGCGGAAATAGCTGTCGTCCCAACGGCGCTCATGCGCGAGATAGGTCCATTTGCAGGTCACGGTACAGGTCGAGCGCGCAAGGCTGCCCGAGGCGCGCCATGTCAGGTAATCGGCCAGATCGAAGAACTGCCATGCGGCGGCAAAGGTCTCGGGCTTGTTCTCGGCGAGCCACAAAAGCTTGGGCGTTTCCATCTCGGGCGAGATGACACCGCCGACATATTTCAGGACGTCATGGCCTTGGGCATTGATGCGCTCGGCCTGGCCGATGGCGCGGTGGTCCATCCAGACGATGATGTTGCGCTCGGGATCATCCGAGGGGCCGACGGCCAGCGGCGCACCGGCTTCATCGACCACGACCAGCGAACAGGTCGCATCGAAGCTGATGCCCGCGACGTCCTCGGGGGCGATATGGGCCGCTTCAACTGCGCCTTTGACGGAATGGCAGACGGCCTCCCAGATCTGGTTGCCCGATTGCTCGACCACCGAACCGGCCTCGCGCCACATGGTGATATCGGCCTTGGCGACGCCGAGCATCCGGCCGGCAAGGTCGAAGACCCCCGCGCGGGCGCTGCCCGTACCGACATCAACGCCAATCAGATATGTGCCGCTCTTGCTCATGCGGGGGGCCTTTCGACAGATGGAAAGTCGCCCTCTTTGTCGGGGAGGAGACAAAGAGGGCAGCGCGCGACCTTAGAGGTCGACGCTATTGGGAAGGATCACCAGATCCCGGATCACGACATTGCGCGGGCGCGACAGCATGAAAACCACGCAATCGGCGACTTCTTTGGGCTGCATCAGCGAACCGTTGGCGAGCGCCTCGTCCATCTTGGCCTGCGGCCAATCATCCAGAAGCGCGGTCACGACCGGACCCGGCAGAACCGCACCGACGCGCACGCCATGTTCGGACACCTGACGGCGCACGGTATGGGTGAAAGCCTGCACCGCATGTTTCGAGGCGGTATAGATCGGCTCCCAGATCACCGGCACCACGCCCGCGACCGAAGAGGTCATCAGGATGTCGCCGGATTTCTGTTCGATCATGTGGCCGAGCACGGCATGGACCGAACGGAAGGCCGCATTGATGTTGAGGTTGAGCATGCGGTCCCAGGCGTCGGGATCGCCTTCGACCAGCGGGCCGCCGATATAGGCACCGGCATTGGCGTGGAAAATGTCCAGGCCGCCCGCAACCGATTTGATACCGTCGAGCATGGTCGCCACGCTTTTGGGGTCCATCAGGTCGATGACCAGCGGGAAGGCATTCGGGCCCAGCTCGTCGCAAAGCGCGCGCAGACGGTCCTCGGCGCGGTCGATCAGCACGACTTTCGCGCCGGCCTCCAGCATGGCCTTGGCGCAGGCCAGACCGATACCCGAAGCCGCACCGGTAATCGCGGCGACTTTGCCTTTGAGTTCTTCAGCCATTTCTCAAGCTCCTGAGTGCGGCGCGCCTTAGGCGCGCCCGTGGCTCACGCGCGACTGACGCGCAAGCGAATCGACGATGACCGCGATGGCCAGAACCGCGCCGGTGATCATGTAGCGCAGCGAGGACGACAGGTTCAGCAGCGTGAGCCCGTTCGAGATCGCCTGGATGACGATGATGCCCAAAAGCGCGGAATAGGCGCTGCCGCGACCGCCAAACAGGCTGGTGCCGCCGATCACGGCTGCCGCGATCGCGTTCAGGTTCACGTCACCCGT
Organism: Paracoccus cavernae; assembly: GCF_042430175.1. NCBI lineage: Bacteria > Pseudomonadati > Pseudomonadota > Alphaproteobacteria > Rhodobacterales > Paracoccaceae > Paracoccus > Paracoccus cavernae. The sequence continues at coordinate 10,701 of NZ_JBHMDZ010000041.1, forward strand.
ACCGGCCTGCTGGCTCGACGAGGCCAGACGCGAGGCCGACAACACGCCGCCAAGCGCCGCAAGGCTCGAACACAGCACGAAGGCCGACATGTAGATGCCCTTGACGTTGATGCCTGCGCGGCGCGCGGCTTCGCGGTTGCCACCGACGGCAAACATCGAGCGGCCCCATTTGGTGCGGGTCAGCGCATATTGCAGTGCCAGCACGAGCAGGACGAAAAAGCCGAACATATAGGGCACGCCGCGGCCGAGGTTCAGATACCAGACGGCGAATTCCAGACCGATGGTGATGGCAGCCGCCTTGATCAGCAGGATCGAAGACGGACGCGCGGTCAGGCCGGCAGCAACGCGGCGACGCGCGACCGAAAGGCCCGAAAGCACGATCACCACGCCCGGCAACAGCGCCAGCAAATGCGAGAGCCATGCCGGCATGATCAGGATCTGGCCGAACTTCACCAAAGGCGAGGCATAGGGCAGGTTGATCGAGCCGGTCGGCCCGAGAATGTAAAGCTGCATGCCGAGAATGGCGAGCAAGCCGGACAGCGAGATGATGAAGCTCGGCATCCCGATCTTGTTGAACAGGAACGAGTAGATCATCCCCACGGCAGCACCGGCAAGGATGGCGAAAAAGATCGCCGCGGCGACCGGCCAGCCCATGTTGATCCAGACGACACCGACAACGGCGGCGGCGAAACCGCTGACCGAACCGGCCGAAAGGTCGATCTCGCCCAAAAGCAGGACGCAGACGATGCCGAGCGAGATCACCCCCACCGTCGCGCAATCGAACAGCAGGTTCACAAGGTTGTTCGGCGCCAGAAACACCGGATTGAGGCTGGTGAAGACGACCGAGATCACGACCAGACCGATGACCACCGGCAGAACGCCGAGATCACCCGCTTTGACGCGATCGAAAAAGGCGCGGATCGCGCCGCCGATCGTATCGTCGTGGCGCACGCGCTCGTCGCTGCGGTCCAGCGCAGAAGGTTTGGTGTTCTGGCTCATGCGCCTTGCTCCTGTGTCGAGGCCTCGGCGGCCTTGCGTTCCTGACGGCGCGAAACCGAGTTTTCGCTGGCGCCGGTGATGGCGGCGACCAGTTCGTGATTGCTCGAATCGGGGGTGAAAATGCCGTTGTTCTTGCCGAGGCGCAGAACGACGATCCGGTCCGCGACGGCGCGAACGTCTTCCATGTTATGCGAGATGATGATGACGCCCAGACCACGGTCGCGGACACGCTCGATCAGGTTGAGAACCTCGGCGGTCTGCGCGACGCCCAAAGCGGCGGTCGGCTCGTCCAGCATGATGATCTTGGGATTGAGCAGCAGCGAACGCGCGATCGCGACGGTCTGGCGCTGGCCGCCCGACAACGAGGCGACGGGTTCGCGCACCGAAGGGATGCGGGCCGCAAGCTCTTTGAGAAGGGTCCATGCGCGAACCTCCATCTGCACCTCGTCGAGACGCAGCGGGTTCAGCTCGTGGCCCAGAAACAGGTTCGAGACAACATCGAGGTTCTCGCACAGCGCGAGATCCTGAAACACGGTCGCAATTCCCATGTTCAGCGCGGCACCGGGATCGGCAAGCGAGACTTCCTTGCCCTGAAACTCGATCGTGCCAGAGCTCGGCTGGTGGACACCCGCCAAAACCTTGACCAGCGTGGATTTGCCCGCGCCGTTGTCGCCCACAAGGGCGACGACTTCGCCCGCATGGATATCGAGGTCGATATCGGTCAGGGCGGAAACGGCCCCGAATTTCTTGGTGACGCCTCTCAGGCTCAGAATGCGCTCGCCCCGTGCCGGAGGTGCGGAAGAAATATCGGACATACCGTTTGCGCCTGTTTTGAAATGAAAGCGCCACCCGACCGGAAAACTCTGGTCGGGTGGCGTGATATCAGAGGGTTACTGGATCAGACCCAGCGTCTTGCAGCCCTCGGCATATTCGCCGGTGCAGACTTCGTCCGTGGTCTGGATGCCTTTGTCGAAGATCTCGGCTTTGATGTTCTCGGCCGTGATGACCGCCGGAACGAACAGTTCGGACGGGGTGTTGTACAGCGTCGCCTTGGCTTCCGGCGTCTCGCCCTTCAGGAACTGGACGGTGATGTTGGCCGCAGCCGCCGCCACGATTTCCGAAGGCTTCGAGATGGTGTTGTACTGGTCGCCCGCGATGATCAGCTGCAGCGCCGCAATGGTCGCGTCGTTGCCGGTGACCGGCGGAACCGGGTTCACGCCTGCCGCCTTGAAGGCCGCAACCGCACCGCCGCCGGTGCCGTCATTGGCGGCAACCACGCCTTTGATCTCGTCGCCGAAGCGCGTGATCTGGCCTGCAGCCCATTCCTGCGCTTTCGGCGGAGCCCACTGGGGCGTGTCGAATTCCGCGAGCGTCTTGTAGCCCGAGGTCTCGAGACCCTTGTGAATGCCGTCACGGATCAGGCCGGCCGCCGCATCGGTGGGCGAGCCGTTGATCTGCAGAACGCCCGCGCCTTCCGCAACGCCCGATGCTTTCATATGCGCGACCAGCGATTCCGCGATCGCCTTGCCGATGCCTTCGTTGTCGAAGGAGACGTAGAAGTCTGCCGGCGTGTCCGGAATCGGGCGGTCATAGGCGATAACCTTGACACCCTGCGACTGTGCCAGCGTCACCAGACCGCCTGCCGCTGCCGAATCGACCGGATCGAGCACGATGACTTTCGCGCCCTGCGTGATCACCGAGTTGAACTGCTGCTGCTGCAGGGCGACATCGCCGTTGGCGTTTTGATAGATGACCGTGCAATCGGCACAGAGCTTTTCCATCTCGGCCTTGAAGCCGGGGAAATCGTGTTCTTCATAGCGGGTCGATGCCTGGTCGGGCATAAGGAAAGCGACGGTCGCCGCTTCTTGCGCCATCGCGCCCGTTGCAAAGGCCGCCGAGAGGATAGCGGCGCCCGCCATCATCGTTGCTTTGAGTTTCATCCGTGTTTCCTCCACCAAATTGTCTCCGACATCCGTTGACCGGATATGTCCTCGTCTCTGCGCCGCCACGGCCGGCCTGCGGTCTGTGCCGCAATGCTTCGGTGCCGCGACGACAATTGTCGCCCTTCAAGCCCGTGACGGCCCTCGGGTTGCGGCTTCGAGCCCTCCGCCCCAGCGCGCGGACAAAGCGTCCCCGCTGGTGCCGGCCACTCGCATCCGCCTGCCCTATCCTCGCCACCATCGATTGTGCACTCTTGCGCAATCGATGGTGCATGTAGAAGATATGACAGTTATTTTGTCAAGCCAGCGCAATATATCCAAAAGGGCAGACGCAGCGTGAGAACCCCGCCTCCGATCAAAAAACCGACCGTCCATGACCTCGCTGCACTGGCAGGGACTTCGGCCAGCACGGTCAGCGCCGTGTTGAACGGGAGCTGGGAAAAGCGCCGCATCAGCAAGCGTTTGGCCGACGAGGTCAGTCGCATCGCCGAAGAACAGGGCTATGCGCTGAACATGCAGGCGCGCGCGCTCAGACGGGCGCGGTCGGGGATCATCGGGATGATCCTGCCGATGTACGACAACCGCTATTTCAGCTCGATCGCGCAGACCTTCGAGGATATGGCGCGGGCGCGCGGGCTGTTTCCCATCGTGACCTGCACCCAGCGCGACCCGCGGCTCGAGCTCGCGGCGGCGCGGTCGCTTTTGGCCTATCAGGTCGAATATCTGGTCTGCACCGGCACGACCGATCCCGACCGGATCACGCGGCTTTGCAGCAAGGCGGGCGTACCGACCATCAATCTCGACCTGCCGGGCTCGCTCGCGCCCTCGGTGATTTCGGACAATTTCGCGGGGGCAATGGCGCTTACGCAGGACATTCTGGCGCGCTGTGCCGCCAAGGGCCATGCCGGCGAGCCGCTGCTTTTCATCGGCGGTCGCGGCACCGACCACAACACCCGCGAGCGTCTGCGCGGCTTTCGCGCGGCCCATCAGGCGGCAGGAATCGCGCTTGGCGAGGATGATGTGCTGACCTGCGGCTATGCGGCGGGCAAGGCCTCGGAGGCGCTGTCGGCTTTGGCGGCTTCCGGTGCGCCGCTGCCGCCGGGGATGTTCGTCAACTCGACGATTTCGCTCGAGGGGGTGATGCGCTGGATCCTGCGCTCGGACCGGCCCGAGGCAAGCCAGATCGATCTGGGCTGTTTCGACTGGGACCCTTTTGCGGAAATGCTGGGAAAGGGCATCGTCATGATCCGGCAGGATGTCGAGACCATGCTGCAAACTCTTTTTGCCGTCATGGAAGAGACGAAACCGCAGGTCCGCAAGATCGAGATCGCACCGATCGCCCTGCGCCCACCGCTTTGAACCGGACCGTTGCCCCGGTCTGACACGAAAAAGGGGGCCGCTTGGCCCCCTTGTGCTGTCTCGCGCAGACGGCGGCTCAGTAATCGCGCTCGTAATAGATCCCGAGCGTGCTGTCGCCTTCCGAATTCACCGATCCCCGCGCCGTCAGGCTGCGCGACAGATCGAGGTTGAGGTTGATCTGCGTCGTGCCGTCACCCCCGACCTGAACGTCGGTATAAAGGTTCTTCGACAGGTATTTACCCGCCCGAACCGAGACATTGCCCTGATCATCCGTCGCGAGATCGAGGTCGTCGAGACCCGTCGCCGCACGCAGACGTCCGACGATTCCCTCGCCGCCCTTGCCCGCGAGGACCGCGATGGCATTGGCCAGCTGAGCCGCCTGCAGCGCCGAGATATTGTCGAGGCCGCGCCCGAACAGCAGATGCGAGAGCACCTCTTCTTCGGGCATGTCGGGATCGGACTGGAACTGGATCTCGGGATCGCGTGCCTCGCCGTCGATGATGATCCGCGTCGTAATCCCGTCCTGATCGGTTTCGGCCACAAGCCGAATGACCGGAATCATCGAACCCTGAAGCTCGATCAGCCCTTCGGTCAGATCGAAACGCTTGCCGAGCAGGTCGACACGGCCGCGGATCAATTCGAGCTGGCCGACGGGAATGACCTGACGGCTGGTGCCGGTCACGCGGATCTCGCCTCCAAGCTCGGCATCGACGCCGCGCCCGCGCACGAAGATCTGGCGCGGGGCCGAGATCACCAGATCCAGACGCGGCGGGTTGTTTCCGGGCGTCGCTGCGGGGCCGGTCATGCCCGCAGCTGCGGATTCGGGGCTGGGATAGCCGATCAGCCCCGCTTTGGCGCGGGTCGCGCGCACCGGCGGGCGGTCGTAGAGATGCTTGATCGCAGGGATCGAAGCCGCGCCCCCGAAACCGGTCGAAGGAATGCGCAGCTCGGTCTCGCCGACATCGACACGACCGGCAATGACGACGCCGCTGCTCAGCGAGCCGCTCACCGTGAGGCGGCCGTTGGCTTCGGTCTCGTAAAGGGTCGGGTCGCGCAGAACGACGCGGCGCAGGCCGACATCAAGATTGATCTCGCGCCCGCCGACCAGCGAAATCGGCCCGCTCAGGGTCAGGTTGCCCCCCGCCTCGACCGCACCTTGCACATCGAGATTGATCCGCCCGCCAGCCAGATCGGCCACGGCATTCAGATCGTCGATCGACAGGCCCAGCTTGGGCTCCGCCAGACGTCCGCCGCGCAATTCGACCCGCCCGCTCAGCGCCTCGAGCGAGGGCCGCCCGTTCAGGCGCAGGTCAAAGGTCACCGGCCCTTCGATGCTGCGGGTCCGCAGAAGCGGGTTCACCGCCGCGGAATCGGTATTGCCCGCGACCTGAAGATTGGCGGTCGAGAAGTCGCGCGCGACCGTCCCGTCAACCCGCACGCGCGTGCCGCCCGGACCGGTGCCGTTCAGGTTCATCTCGAAATTCTGGGGGTTGTCGGCGAAAGTGCCGGTCAGCTGCACAGGACCGGGGAAGCCGGTCACCAGCAGCGCGAGATCCGAGAGCCGCGCATCAAGATTGACGCCCTGACTGGGGCTGCCGTCGGCCGAGATCTGGATCTGGCCGTTACGGGCATGCAGGCTCTGGATCGAAAGGCGGTTCTGCCCGTCGATGGTCGCCGCCGTATCGAAAGTCGTCGTGCCGCGCAAAACCGCATCGGCCTGCGCATTGCCGACCGCCAGCCCGTTGGCCGAGCCCTTCAGCGTGACATGCCGATTGCCGTTTGTCTCGACCAGTGTGCCGCTTGCGTCGAGCGCACCGCGAAAGCCGCGCCCGAGGAAGCGCAGATCCTGCGCGCGCAGATCGGCGGCCAGATCGGTCACGCCCTTGCCGACCTTGCCGGTCGCGCCCAGCCGCAGGCGGGGGTTGTCGATCGTCGCGGTCCCGATCTCGAAAATGCCCCCGCGTTCGATGCCGTTCAGGGTCAGACGGGTCTCGCCCGCCAAAGCGCCATCGACCTGCGACTGCCCGAAGGAGAGGTCGTGGCCAAGCCCCGTCACCTCCAGCCGACGCCCGCCGCCCGCATCATCGGCAAAGCGCGCATCGGCCTGAAGCGCCCCGCGCCAGCCGCGCCCGAAAGAGGCCAGCGAGCGCAGATCAAGCTTTGCCGCCACATCGGTCGTCTGCGGGCTGATCACGCCCGAGGCCGTCGCATCCATCTGGGCGTTTTTCAGCGTGAATGTCTTGATCGTAAAGGCCTCGCCCTGCTGCTCGGCGCTCAGATCCAGACGGGTCTCGCCGGGCAGTGCGCCCTCGACATCGCTTTGGCCCAGCCTCAGATCCTGACCAAGGCCGGTCACGGTGATCTTGCGCAGACCCGCCTCTTCGGTGGCCTTTGCGGTCGCGGTCAATCCGCCCGCAAGTCCGCGCTCGAAAACCGCCAGATCGGGCACATCGAGGTCGAGTTCCGCATCCACAAGCCCTTCGGCGAAGCGGCCGCCCCCGTCGATCTTGAGCTGGGGGTTGCTGAGCACCAATTGCTGCAGCTCGAAAGAATCGCCGGTCAGGGCTGCCGCGACATGAAGATCGGTCTCGCCTTTCAGGGCCGCATCGAGATCGGCAATCCCCGTCACCAGATCGACCGCCTTGCCGTTCACCTCAAGCTTGCGCGCGCCGGTCGGGCCGGTCAGCTGCGCCTGCGCATTGATCAGACCCGCAAAGGCGGGGTCGGCCGCCGAAAGGTCCGGCATGTCGATCTGCGCCTGTACATCCGCCGCACGGCTGTTGAGATAGCCCTGCCCTTTGACCGTCAAATTCCGCGCATTGACCGAAAGGTCGCGCAGCTCGATGCCGGTATCGTCGCGCCGCGCGCTGACGAAAATCCGCGACTGCCCCGACAAAAGCCGGTCGGCATGGGGTTGGGAGACCGCGATATCCTGACCGCGAATCTGGACTTCGGCATCGAAGGAGTGGGTCAGGACCTGATAGTAGCCCCTCACATTGGCCGTCCCCTCGCCGCCCAGCTCGCGCCCCGCGAGACCGGAAAGGCTCGAGAGGTCACGGTAATTGGCCATCATATCTGCAGAAAGCGTGATCCCGCTGGCGAGACCGTCAAGCGTCGCATCGCCGCGCAGCCCGTAATGCGCGCCGTTGATGTTGACGCCGGTAAATTCGATCGCATTGCCCGGACGCAGGTCGAAATTCAGACCGCCGTTCACCACATCGCCCACCGCACGCGCCAGCGCCTCGTCGACAGGCACCAGCCCGTCGATCCCGAAAGCGACCCAGCCGTGGACCGATTGCAGCGCGTTGTCGGTCAGATCGACGCTGCCGCGACCGTCGAGGCGCAGCTCGGAAAGCGTGCCTTCGGCACGGCGAATATCGCCGACCCGCCCCTTGAGCGTCCAGCGCGAATCCTGCGCCTTGTCGTAGGAGAGCTGTAGGCTGCCCGATTGAACCGTCGTGGGAATCGCCTGCCAGGGCAGACGCACCGGCAGGCTGCTCGCATCGGCATCCTCGCCCAGATTGAGCAACAAAACCGCGCTTTCCGGCGCGCCCTTGTCGGTGGTCGTGACCGAGCCCGAAAGGTTGAGCGCATCGGTATCGACCATCAGCACCGGCACGCGAAGCTGACCGTTCTGCCCGCGCCAGCCCTCGGCCAGAAGCTGCGAGCTCGGCCCGAAGAATTCCTTGTGTTCGGGCGGCACCAGCGCCGCGATATCGCCGCCCATCTCGAGGCGGAAGCCGTTGCCCTCGATGCCGTTTTGCGCCTCGGGGTGCAGCGCCAGCTTGCCGGTCACGCGCGGCTTGCCGTCGGTCGCCAGCGCCAGATTGGCGGCATATTCGCCAAGCGGCCCCTCGCCCTTGATCTCGGCCTTGACCGAGGGGCGTCCGTCCAGCTTGACCAGATTGACGAAAATTCCGTTGCGGTCCTCGTCCAGATCGAGATTGAGCCGCAGATCGCGGGTCTCGTTGGAGAAAGCCGCATCCAGCGCGAATTGCCCGCGCGGGCCGTCGACGCGGTTGATCGCCAGCTTGGCCTCGCCCTCGCCACCCGAGAGCTGCAGGCTGCCGTCGATCGAAAAGACCGCCGCGGTCCCGATGATCGGCTCGCCCAGCTCGACGCGGCCGACATTGATATGCTGGATATTGATGCCGACCGGCAGAACCGGCAAAGCGAATTCGCGGGTCTCGGCTTTGGGCGCGGCGGGATCCGTGCCCGGCAGGCGCGGCAGAATGATCTTTTCGGCCGTCAGCTCCTGCACCGAAACGCGGCCCGCCAGCAGCGCCGAGCGGGTCCATTGGATCGAGCCGTTTTCAAGCGTGATCCAGACCCCGTCGTCATCGGCGATGGTCATGCGCGTGAAGGTCGCGCGCGAGGACAAAGCGCCGGCAAAGCCGTCGATCTGCACCTGACGCCCCGCGCCCGACAGCTTCTCCTGAAGGAAACGGGTGATATAGCCCTTGTCGGCCTCGGTCTCGGACGTTGCCGCGGCATCGCCGTCTTGCGCCTGCGCCTGCTGCAGCGCAAAGCCGGTGATCATCAGGCACAGCAACAGAAAGGCGCAAAACCGCGCCATGCGCCGCGCAAGGGCGAAGCGGAGGGGGGCATCGTCAGGCGTCCGGACCGCAAGGCTGGTCGAATAAGTCATCAGAACGCCTGCCCCAAACCGAGATAAACCTGCACACCATTGCCGGTATCGCCGCCGACCGGCCCCGCGACATCGAAACGCATCGGCCCGATCGGCGTCTTGTAGCGCACGCCGAGCCCCGCCCCCGCCTGCCAGTCGGTCTCGCCGTCAAAACCGCTCTCGGCCCAGATGCGGCCGGCATCGGCAAAGGCGGCAAGGCCGATCTTGTCGCGGATCTGGTAGCGCAGCTCGGTCGAAAGGATCGCCATGCTCATGCCGCCGGTCTTGATGGTGCCGTCCGGCCCGGGAATGACCTCGACACCAAGGGATTCGTAGGGTTGCCCCCGAACGCTGCCGCCGCCGCCCGAATAAAAGAGATAGTCGCGCGGCGTATCCGCAATATCGGGACCAAGGATCGTCCCGAGCCGCGCGCGCCCCGCAAAGGTCAGCTTGTCGTCTTCCATGAAGCTGAAATACTGCCGCCCCTCGCCCAGAATCCGCGCGCCGGAGCCGGTATCCTTGAGCCCGAGGAAAGGCGTTACATCAGCCTTGAGCCAATAGCCGCGCTTGGCGTCGGTATCGTTGTCGCGCCGGTCGAGCATCACCGAAATCGGCAGCGAGAAGAAGTTGAAGTCGGTCTCGTTGCCTTCGTCGTTCACGCGCTGCGCCGAATAGAGCAAAGCGATATCGGCGGTCAGGCGGTCGTTGGGCATATAGGTAAAGCCCAGACCGAAGGTCGCGCCGTCGAGGTCGTAATCCTCGTCGCGGGTCCGTTGCAGCTGGAACTGCAGATAGCCGGTCGTATCGGCCCCCAGCGTCGCGGGCCGGTCGAGCCGCACGCCAAGCGAATAATCTTCGGCCGAGGTTTGCGCCCCGATATCGGCGATCTGCGCATCGACGCGCAGACGCTCGCCACCATGGAGCAGGTTGCGGTGCATCCAGTAGCCCGAGACCATCAGGCCCTCGTTGCTCGACACCTCGAAGCCGCCCCCGATGCGGCGCGGCTTTTGCTCCATGACCAGAAGGTCGACGTCCTGGGTATTGTTCGGCCCGATGCCGTCGGTCTCGGTCAGGGTGATCGACGAGAAAACCCCCGACCGCCGCAGGCGCTTGCGCATGTCCTCGATCTTTTCGGGGTCGAAACGCTCGCCCTCGGGAAAGCCCGCGATCTTGCGGAGGCGGCGCGGGTCGAGCCGGTCATAGCCGCGAATCGTCAGCTGGCCGAAGGTCAGCGCGGGGCCTGGCGCGACGGCGATGCGGCTGTCGACCTGCTTGTCGGCATGGTTGGCGGTGATCTGGGTTTCGGCGATATCGGCTTTCGCATGGCCGACATTGCGCCAGCCGTCGACCGCCGCATTGGCCGCGCTTTTCATGGTGCCGGTGCCGGCGGTCTTGCCGACCGCATAATCCTTGGAGATGACCGTCCCCGGCGCGACCGGCGCGACCTGCGCGCGGCTGAAGCGGAATTTCGAGCCGGTCTGGACCGAGACATTGATCGTATGGACCACTTTGGGCGCATCGAGCGGTGCCACCTGCGCCGCCTCGACGCCGTCGAGCGTGATGCTGATCACGCCGTCGTAATAGCCGGCATCATACAGCGCGCCGAGGATGCGGGCATAATCGCCGCGAGCCGCCGCCAGCATGTCCTGACCGGTCACGCGGCCCTCGTCTTGCGCCGCGACCATGAGCGAGCCGTTGCGAATCACCGATTCGAGATCTTCGTCCCCCGAGACTTTGAAATGCAGATCGACCGGAGAGCCCTCGTTGCCGCGCTTGCCGCCGAAAAGGCCCGAAAAGGGTGACGATGCAGGCGACATCGACGAAGAGGATTGCGCGAAAGCCGTCGCTGTCGCAGCACCCAGCCCCAAGGCCGCCGCCGCTCCGATCGTAATGACCCGTTTCATGCCCTGCTCTGCTCATTTGTTGGTTTTACCGCGAATGTTGCAGAAATTCCGGCAGGAATCCAACCCGAGAACGTCGAAAGACCGGATTTTCAGCGCAATGCGGCAAGACAGCCGTGCAGTGCGGCCATATCGTCACGGATCATCAGGATAGGCGTCGCCTCGGGTATCTGGCGCATCAGCGCATCCGAAAGGAAGGCCGGCCCGAAAAGATCCATGCGCTCGGCGCTGGAGCGCGCGACGCTGCCCGCAAGATAGAGCCCGTCGAAAGGCATGAAGCGCATCGCGAGCTCGCGGCACAAGAGCCCGAAGATCTCGGCGTAAAAGGCATAGCTCGCTTGGGCCGCATCATCACCCGCCGCCGCCGCCGCCGCGACCTCTTCTGCCCGCACGAGAGGGGTGCCGCTGCGCAGGGCATGAAGCCGCGCCAGACCGCGACCGGCGAAAAGCTCTTCGGTCGAGGGGAACTGCGCCGCCTCCGCCCCGATCTCGGCGCGCAGGCGCTCGGCGATGTTTGCGGGCAAACGGGTATGGCCCTCTTCGGCCTCGAGGCAGATGATGCCGCCGTCATCAAGCACCTTGACCGCGCAGACGTTGAAGCCGGTACCGGCATTGACCACCAAAGCCTGCCCGTTGCGGGCGCGATCCTCGGGGGCGGCACGCAAGACCGCAATCCCCTCGCCGCCCAAAACGGGCGTGGCATAGCCCAGCGCCGTCAGGTCGTTGATCAGCCGCGCGCGGCTTGCGCCGGTCAGATCGCGCAGACGCGCCTCGCTGAAATCCCAATCGCGGTTGGTCAGCCGCGCGACACCGCCGGCAACCGGCCCAGCGACCGCAACGCAGACCGAGGACATCGCATCCGCAGGACGGCCGGCAAGATATTCGGCGACCACCGCATCGAAGGAGGCGTAATCATCGCCGCGAAACCGCGTCACCGAGGCGGGATCGACCGCAGTGCTGCCATCCGCCCCTTCTCGAGCCAGTGCCAGTCGCGCATTGGTTCCGCCCACATCCGCCAGCAAGATCGCCATATCGTCCCCGCATATCTTTTGCCCGTTATCTACGCGATTATCGCGTCCGGATCGAGAGGCCGTGAACCGCCGCAGCGCCGTCGCCCCATTCCGTGCCAAGTACCTCGCGCGGCCATTTTGGCTGCCCTGACGTAAAGCAACCGGAACCCTCGCCCTTTCGTCGCGTTGACCCTGTGATTGACCAAAACGGCAAGCGAGGACGCCATGCATGTGCATAACCTCCGCCGGCTTGCGATCGCTTCGGCCTGTGCTACGGCGATCGCCCTGAGCGGCGGCCCGACATTAGCAGCCATCACGTCACGGTCGGACAATCTGGCGAATCCGCGCGGCTGGTCGGCCGTTTCGGGCATGGACGTTCAGGCGGTGATCGATTTGGCCCATCGCCTGCCCAGCGTCACCTCGAACGAGCCCGACGAACCCTTCTGCGCCCCGACCGGCGATCTCACCGATATCCTGCATCAGGATTTCGACGAGACTCTGGTCTCGCACGGCACGCAGGAGACCTCGCTTTGGGGATCGCGCGCGATGGGAACATGGACGCTGACGCTGAACCGTCCGGACCAGACCAGTTGCGTGGTGGCCTCGGGGATCGGCTATAGCCCGAACACCAATCCGATGCGGTTCTACCATCAGGCGGGCATGAAGGGCTGAACGCCCGACATTGCGTGACGGCGCTTGCCGCATGTCGGGCTCCGGACTGCGGGCTTTGATTGTATCTTAAGCTCTGTAGTGCTACATCCAGCGCTGATTTTTCCATGCCGGGGCCCCTCATGACCGACTATATCATCCGTGACATTTCTCTGGCCGATTATGGCCGCAAGGAACTGGACATCGCGGAAACCGAGATGCCGGGCCTGATGGCTTTGCGCAGCGAATATGGCGCGGCGCAGCCGCTCAAGGGCGCGCGGATCGCGGGTTCGCTGCATATGACCGTACAGACCGCCGTCCTGATCGAGACGCTGACCGCCCTCGGCGCCGAAGTGCGTTGGGCATCGTGCAACATCTATTCGACGCAAGACCACGCCGCGGCGGCGATTGCCGCGACCGGCGTTCCGGTCTTTGCGATCAAGGGCGAAACGCTCGAGGAATACTGGTCCTATACCGACCAGATCTTCCAGTTCGGCGAGGGCGGCGCGAACCTCATCCTCGATGACGGCGGCGATGCCACGATGTACATCCTGCTCGGCGCGCGCGTCGAAGCGGGCGAGACCGGCCTGATCGAAACGCCGACCAGCGAAGAGGAAGTATGCCTCTTTGCCCAGATCAAAAAGCGTCTGGCCCAAAGCCCCGGCTGGTTCACCCAACAGCGCGCTGCGCTTCAGGGCGTTTCCGAGGAAACCACCACCGGCGTCCACCGTCTATACGATCTGCACAAGAACAGCCTGCTTCCCTTCCCCGCGATCAACGTGAACGACAGCGTCACCAAGTCGAAGTTCGACAACAAATACGGCTGCAAGGAATCGCTGGTCGACGGCATCCGCCGCGCAACCGACGTGATGATGGCCGGTAAAGTCGCGGTCGTCTGCGGCTACGGCGATGTCGGCAAAGGCTGCGCCGCATCGCTGCAGGGCGCGGGTGCCCGCGTCAAGGTCACCGAGGTCGATCCGATCTGCGCGCTGCAAGCCGCAATGGACGGCTTCGAGGTCGTGCTGCTCGAAGAGGTCGTCGCCTCGGCCGATATCTTCGTCACCACCACCGGCAACAAGGACGTCATCCGCATCGAGCACATGCGCGAGATGAAGAACATGGCGATCGTCGGCAACATCGGCCATTTCGACAACGAAATTCAGGTCGCCAGCCTGCGCAACCACAAATGGACCAACATCAAGGATCAGGTGGACATGATCGAGATGCCCTCGGGCAACCGCATCATCCTGCTGAGCCAGGGCCGCCTTTTGAACCTCGGCAATGCCACCGGCCACCCGAGCTTCGTGATGTCGGCAAGCTTCACCAACCAGGTGCTGGCCCAGATCGAGCTGTGGACCAAGGGCGAGGAATACGCGCCGGGCGTCTATATCCTGCCCAAACACCTCGACGAAAAAGTCGCGCGTCTGCACCTCGACAAGATCGGCGTGAAGCTGACGACCTTGTCCAAAGAGCAAGCGGATTACATCGGCGTCACGCCCGAAGGTCCGTTCAAGGCGGAACACTATCGTTACTGATCCGCTTCGCGGCATCTGCCGTCAGGAATAAGTTGCTATCCCGAGCCTGCTGGCGCAGTCTTGGGATGGCAATAATTCCATATGGTTGAGACATGAGCAAACGTGACGAACTGATTGCGAAATACGCTGCCGACATGAAAGACAAGTTCGGCGTAACGCCGGACATGGATCTGCTGACCAAGGTCACGATCGGTTGCGGCCCCTCGATCTATAATGCCGATGGCGAAACCGTCGCGGCATCCGACACCACCGAGCTCGAGCGGATCCGCGACAATTACCTCAAGAAGAAACTGGGTCTTCCCGACGGTCCCGATTTGATGGCTGCCATCAAGGACGTGGCCGAGAAATACGGCAGCTCCAACCGCAATAAATTCCGCCCGGTGTTCTATTATATGCTGGCGGTGCATTTCAAAAAGCAGTCGGTCTACGGCTAATTCCCGACCGCACGCTCCTTAAAGCGGCCCCGATCTGCGGGCCGCTTTTTCATTGCCTCGGCGTGACGGGTGCCACCCCTGCGGCGACCGGTTCACGCTGAGGTTCGGGCCGCGGTCGCCCGCCTCAGATCATCCGCTTGATCGCACCGGCCAACCCGTCGCGCGCGGCCAAGACGTCTTCGGTCAGGGTGCGCGCGTGGGTCAAAAGATCGTCCGACGCAACCAGCCGGTCCACCAGCCCCCAGGACAAGGCCTCGTCTGCGGCTATCTTTTGGCCGGCCATCAGGATCATTTTAGCCCGTGCGGGACCGACAAGCGCCGTCAAACGGGCCGGATCGCTGGGTTGGGGCAGAAAGCCCAAACGCATCACCGGATAGAAAAACCGCGCCTCAGGCACCGCGAGCCGAAGGTCGCATGCCAGCGCCATGCCGAAAGCCCCGCCCGCCAATGTCCCGTTGAGCGCGGCGATCGTGAGGCAGGGTAGCGCCGCCACCGCCGAGGAAAGCTCTTCCCACAAAGGCGAGACCGCAAGGCCGGCTTTGGCTTCGTCGATATCGGCACCCGCGGAAAAGACCCGACCCGCGCCGGTCACAATCAGGGCACGAACATCGGAATTCTTTGCAATGTCCGCGATAATCGACTTCAATTCGGTCAGCATTGCCGCAGTCAAGGAGTTGGCTTTTTCCGGCCTCGCCAGGGTAATTGTCGCTAATCCGCTAGAATATTCGTTCAAAATCACGGAATAGCTCCTTGGATGCGTCAAAATGATATGGCAAAACCCAGCCATGCGAATATGTGCTCGCCGATCTTGAAAGGTACAATCATGTCTCTCCGACTGACAAGCTCCGCAGTGGCGTTGATGGCTTTCGCCATGCCTGCGCTTGCAGATGTAACCCCTGACGAGGTCTGGCAGACCTGGTTGGATTATTATCAAGCCAGCGGCTACACCGTCACCGAAGGCAGCCGCGATCTCGCCGGAGAGACGCTGACGCTCAAAGACGTCAAACTCGCGCTGGATGCCGAAGGTGCCGCGACGGCGGTCGCCATCCCGCAGATCACGCTTCAGGCGACCGGCGACGGCAAGGTCCGCACGGTTTACGAAGGCGATATGATCGTGACCTCCTCCAGCGAGGGCAACGAGGATATCGACGGCTTCGCGATGCAGGCCACCATCAAGATGCCGGGCAACGAAACCGTCTCCTCGGGTTCCAAAGAGGACATGACCCATGTCATGACCCTGCCCTCGATGACCGCGACGCTCGACAATATCGAGGCCGAAGGCGAGGACATGCCCGCCATGACCGCTTCGGTCGTGGCCACCAACACCACCGCCACGATGCATAGCGTCACGGGCAGCGATGCCAAATACGACACCACCATGTCCTTGGAAAAAGCCGAGTTCATGGTGAATGCCGATGGCGAGACCGAAGGCAAAATGGCGTTTTCGGGCGTGCTGAACGACATCGAAGCCAATGGCGAAGTGATCGGTTTCGCACATATGGCCGAAGCCCAGACCAATCTGGCGGCGGCGCTGAACAAGGGCCTCGCCATGAACGGCGCGCTCAAGGCCGGTCAGTGGGACATCGCGTTCGACTTCGACGTTCCCGCCTCGGCAGAGGACGGAACGCCTGCACAGGCATCGAAGGGCAATGCCTCGCTCGCGGGCATCGACCTGACTTTCGCGATGTCGAAGGACGGCCTGGGCTATCAGGTCAACTCCGACAAAACCAACATGGAGCTCACCACCAGCGAGCTGCCCATGCCGATCTCCTACAGCATGGACGGCTCCAGCTTCGACGTGCAGTTCCCCGTGTCGCAATCCGACACGCCGGCGCCGTTCAAACTGTCCTATTCGATCGACGGTCTGGCCTTCGGCGATGCGATCTGGGATCTCTTCGATCCGAGCAAGCAATTGCCGCGCGATCCGGCTTCGCTGGATCTCGACGTGACCGGCACGCTGAAGGTCCTCAAGGATCTGCTGGATCCGGCAGTGATGGATGCTTCGGCCGAGATGGATGACGAGGCGATCGCCGACGGCGAGGACATGGCCGAATACACCCCCGAGCCGACCCCGATCGAGCCGGTGGAAGTGACCATCAACCAGTTCGCGGTTTCCGCCGTCGGCGCGAAACTCTCGGCTTCGGGCACGCTCAAGCCCTCGGAAGACGGCAGCATGGATACGCCGGTCGGCACCATCAATGCGCGTTACGAAGGCGTGAACGGACTGCTCGACAAGCTCGGCGCCATGGGTCTGGTTCCGCAGGACCAGCTTGGCGGCATCCGCATGATGATGGCGATGTTCGCCCGTCCGGGTGACGGCGAGGACGTGCTGACCACCGATCTGGAATTCAAAGACGACGGCTCCGTCTTTGCGAATGGCCAGCAGGTGAAGTAAGACTGTTCCTTGAACACAGGGGGCCGGGCCTAGTCCCGGCCCTTTTTCATATGAGGTGGGAATGGCTGGATCAGAGATGCTGCGCGAATTGACCGGAAAACTTCTGGCCGAGGCCAAACGCGCCGGAGCCACCGAAGCCGATGCCGTCGCGCTTTCGGCCACGGCCGTTTCCGTCGATGTCCGCGAGGGGCGGCTTGAACAGGCCGAACGTGCCGAGGGCGTCGAAATCGGTTTGCGCGTCCTGATCGGCGGCAGGCAGGCGATCGTCGCGGCCTCCGACCATTCCGACCGCACCATTTCCGAGCTCGCTCTCCGCGCGGTCGCGATGGCGCGCGAGGCCCCGAGCGACGATACGCTCGGCCTTGCCGATCCCGGCCAACTGACCCGACAGACCGACAGCAGCGTGCTCGAGCTTTGCGACGAGAGCCCTGCCCCCTCGCCCGAAGAGCTGCGCGATCTCGCACTGCGGGCAGAGGCCGCCGCCCTTTCGGTCGCAGGCATCACCCAGATCGAATCGTCCAGCGCCTCGCAATCGCGGCGTGAGATGTGGATGCAGGCCAGCAACGGCTTTTCGGCAGGCTATGCCCGCAGCGGTTTCTCGGTCTCGAGCGTCGCCATTGCCGGCGAAGGCCTCGGCATGGAACGCGATTGGGCGGGCGAATCGCGGGTCTTCCGCAGCGATCTGCCCAGCCCCGAGGTCATCGGTCGGCTTGCGGGCGAGCGTACGGTGGCGCGGCTCGGGGCGCGCAAGCCCCCGACCGGCACATTCCCGATCCTCTACGACCAGCGCGTCTCGGGCGGTCTGATCGGCCATCTTCTGGGCGCGGTGAACGGCGCGGCCATTGCGCGCGGCGCAAGCTGGCTGCGCAATGATCTGGGCGAGCAGGTCCTGCCCGAGGGCTTCGATCTGCGCGAAGATCCCCATATCCGCCGCATGGGCGCCTCGCGGCTTTTCGACGGCGAGGGTCTGCCCACCGCCAGCCGCGTGATCGTCGACGGCGGAAGGCTGGAAGGCTGGACGCTCGATCTGTCGAGCGCGCGCAAACTCGGGATGGAATCGACGGCCAATGCCTCGCGCGGGACATCCTCGCCGCCCTCGCCCGGCCTGACGAATATCACGCTGAATGCGGGCAGCAACACGCCGCAGGATCTGATCCGCGACATGGGTCGCGGGCTGATCGTCACCTCGATGCTCGGCGCCTCGATCAACGGCACGACGGGCGATTATTCGCGCGGCGCGGCCGGTCTTTGGGTCGAA
The DNA here is from genome assembly GCF_042430175.1 of Paracoccus cavernae. NCBI lineage: Bacteria > Pseudomonadati > Pseudomonadota > Alphaproteobacteria > Rhodobacterales > Paracoccaceae > Paracoccus > Paracoccus cavernae. Next base: position 28,807 of record NZ_JBHMDZ010000041.1, read on the forward strand.
AACGGCGAGGTCGCCTATGCCGTCAACGAATGCACCATCGCGGGCAATCTGCGCGAGATGCTGATGCGCGTGACCGCCGCCGACGACCTGCCAGAATGGCGCCAGATGGTCGTCCCGAGCCTGCTTGTCGAAGGAATGACCGTTGCCGGCGCCTGAGGACGATCTCGCCCTCCTGCTGGCCGCCGCCACCGAAGCGGGCGAAATCGCCATGCGCTATTGGCGCAACGAGCCGCGCTTTTGGGACAAGGGCGATGATCAGGGTCCGGTCAGCGAGGCCGATCTCGAGGTGAACCGCCATCTCGAGGCGCGTCTGCGCGCGACCCGTCCCGATTACGGTTGGCTCTCGGAGGAAAGCACCGACGACGCGTCGCGGCTGGATGCCAAACGGGTCTTCATCATTGATCCGATCGACGGAACCCGAGCGTTCCTCGATGGTCAGGAAGGTTTCTCGCACTCTCTGGCGATTGCCGAAGGTGAACGCATCCTTGCGGGCGTCGTCCATTTGCCCGCGCGTCAGGTGACCTATGCCGCCTCGGCGCAGGGGCCGGCGACGCGCAACGGCCAGCCCATCGCCCCGAAAGAGGCCGATATCGCCGCCGCAACGGTTTTGGCCAACAAGCCAACGCTGAACCCCGCCTTGTGGCGGGACGGGGTCCTGCCTCCCTTCAAGCGCGACTTCCGCCCCTCGCTCGCGTGGCGGCTGTGCCTTGCCGCCGAAGGGGCCTTCAACGCGGCGGTTTCGCTGCGCGGCGCATGGGAGTGGGATATCGCGGCGGGCAGCCTGATCGCCGAGCGGGCGGGCTGTGCGGTGACCGACCGCAAGGGACGCACGATGGCCTTCAACTCGGCGGGCGCGAAACTCGACGGGCTGGTCATTGCGCCGCCGCGGCTTCACGGCGAAATTCTGGCGCGGCTTGCCGATTAAGGCGCAATTGATTTATCTCTGCGCGAATGCCTGCCGTTCGAATGCGGCCTTAGTATGAAGGGTAAACATGTCCGGGTTGCCTCCACACGACTTCGACCGCCTTGTCGATACCATCAGCTTCCACCCTTCGGCCGTCGAAGCCCGCCTGCTGCGTGACGCGCTCGGCCGCTTTGCGACCGGCGTGACCGTCATCACCACTGCGGGTCAGGAACGCGCCGAAGGCATGACCGCCAACAGCTTTTCCAGCGTCTCGCTCGAGCCGCCTCTGGTGATGTGGTGCCCTGCCCGCTCGTCGCTGCGCTACGAGCTGTTCACCCATGCGCGCAGCTGGTCGGTCCATATTCTGGGCTGCGAGCAGACCGAGATCAGCAGACGTTTCGTGCGCAGCGGCCCGCAATTTGACGGGCTGGCGGTCGAGACCACCCCCGAAGGCACGCCGGTCATTCCGGGGGTCGCCGCGCGGTTCGATTGCGTCACCCACGCGGTTCACGAGGCGGGCGACCACTCGATCATGGTCGGGCGCGTCATCCGCGTGACCACCGGCGGTCCGAACGATCATCCGCTGGTCTTTGCCGCCGGAAAATACGGCTCGTTCCAGCCGCTTTAAGCGCGGCTGGATCTTTCCTCCTCCCAAGCGGGACCGCCGGTGTGCGGGGGGCCGGTCAGAGCCCCTCGAATCCCGGCAATGCCTCAGAGAAAATCGAACTCGAGCGCGGGGTCGAAGTCCGGATCGACTGGCCCGGCCCGCCCAGCGTCGCGATCTGCCGCGCGAGTTGGGAAATTGCGGTCGATTGCGCGGCGGCAATGGCTGCCGGCTCGTCCGAGGCCATCGGCACCGAAATATCGAAGCTGCGCGCTTGGTTGCTGCCGCCAGCGGCATCATCGGCCACGAAATAGCGGCCCGAGAGACGATAGACGCCATCGGCCTGCGCCAAGGCCTTCTCGACCCGCACCTCGAGCTTCTTCCGCGGAGGCTCCGAGAGCGGCCAAGGCTCGGCAATCACCGTCGCGCCCGAGAGATCCGAGATCGTGCGCGCCAGCGTCTGGGTAAAGGCGCGTTGCGGCTGGTCGGCCCAAAGGCTGCGGTTGGCCAGACGCACGGCACCATCGCCGGACTGCCACGCCACCTCGTCGCCCGAGGCATAGCCCGGCAAGGACACGTCCTTGAGCTCGGCCGAGCCGATGCGGTCGGGCACGCGCTCGCCGGTGACCGGCGGGTCGATCAGATAGCGGCCGGTTTTCATCGGGTTCGAGCAGGCACCCACGGCAGCAAGGCAGGCCAAAGCGAACAAAGCGTTACGCGTCATCGTTATCTTCCCAAAATGAAGGCGCGGGGGTTGCGTTCGATCAAGCGCGCGAGATTGCCGAAAGCATCTGCCGCACGGCGGAATTCGCGCATCATGTTGATCGCCTCGTTGTTGAAATCGGAACGGGCTCCATAGGCGCCCACGACCTGATCGGCGGTTGCGACCAGACGCTCGAGCCGCGCGGTAAGCTGCGGCATGCGGGAGACCGAGGCCGCGACCTGATCGGCCGCCGTCTTGGCCGATTTCAGCGCGTCGTTCAGGCTGCCTGCGGCATTGCCGTCACGCAGATCGTTGAGCAGACCCGCAGCCGCTTCGAGCGTCGCGGAGAGGTTGCGCGGCAGGGCCTCGGCATCTTCCGAGCCCAGCATGGCGCGCAGATCGGCCAGAATCGCCTTGGCCTCGGTGCTGATGCCGGGGAAGTCGATCTCGTCGAAGGACACGGCCGCCGCATCGATATTCTCGACCATTTGCGGCACGTCGGCAGCGGCCAGCTTGACGGCCTCGGCCGCAGCCGTCGCCTCGTCGACAAAGCCGCGTACCTGACCCAAAGCCCCGCTTTCGCGCAGCTCGGTCACGGCAAGGCGCAGCTCGGCCGAGGTGGCCTTCATCTCCTCCACCGCCGAGCGCACGGATTCGGGGATGGCGCGGGTCGCCTCGCTGCTGGCGACCGCGGTGATCGAGCTCATCATGTCGTTGGCAGATTTGAGCACTTCCTCGATCGGCAGATCGCCCACGCGCGCCAGAAAGCCTTGGGCGGTGTCGCGGAAATCGGAAATGTCGCTCGCGACCGAGGGCAGCACAGGAAAGGGCTCCATCGCGACATCAAGCGTTGCGGGCGGCGCATCGGGCACGTCGATCATGTCGATGATCAGCGAAGTCCCGAAGAACCCCGCGCTGGCGAGGCGCGCGCGCAGGCCGTGCTCGACCCGCCGCTTGAGGAACTCGAGCGTCTCTTCGGGCGTGGTTTCGGCCGGCAGTCCAAGCCGCGAGGGCGTCAGGGCGATCACGACCTGCTGCTCGATCCGGCCCGCGCCGCCTTCGGCATCGGGATCGACCTTGACCGAAAGTTCGGTGACGCGGCCCACGGTCAGCCCCTGGAACTTGACATCCGCTCCGGTCGCCAGACCGCGTACATTGCCGTCGATCAGCACGCTCAGCCGGACGAGATCCTCTTCATCGACGAAGATCGTCTCGCGCGCCACCGCCTCGCTGGGTTGGAGCGCGAAGACATGGCCCTGCGGCACGGCGCGGCCGCCGCTGGTCAGGGTCGCGAATTCAACACCGCCCTGAAGCAGCGAGGCCACCGAGCTGACGTTCAAAGCCACGCCCTGCGGGCCGAGCGAGACCGAAAAGCCCGACGTATCCCAAAAAACCGAGGCCGTCGTCATGCGGTCGTCATGGGGCGAGGCGATAAAGGCATCGGCCAGGACCGTCTCGTCGTCTTCACCCAGACGCAGGTTCTGCATCGTGCCGACCTGCACCCCGCGGAAGGTGATCGGCGCGCCCTCGGTCAGGCCCTTGGCACTGTCCGAGGACAGCACGATCCATGTGCCCTTTTCACCGATGCGGGTCAGCGGCATGCGGTCCATGCCGGTGAAATTGCGCCTGGGCGTATCGATCGTATCGTCCCAGAACCCTTCGATGAAGGCGCCCGAGAGCACGGTATCAAGCCGCGAAATCCCCTGCGTCGAAACCTGAGGCCGCACGATCCAGAACTCCGCCTCGCTGTCGATGTAATCGGCAATATCCTTGTCGACGCGGATATTGACCACGACCTTCGACAGATTGGTCGTAAAGCGTACGCTTTCCACCTTGCCGACGGTGATCTCGCGGAACTTCAGCGCGGTCTCGCCGGGGGTGATGCCGGTCGCGTCCGAGAACTCGACGCTGATCAGCGTGCCCCGACCGGCGAAGGCGTTCCATGCCAGCCCCAGCGCCACGATCAGCGCGAGGATCGGCACGATCCAGATGAGAGAGGTCCCCGCACGCGCGGCGCGTTTGGCGGTTTTGCGGATGGGGCTTGCGGGGGCGTCAGGATTGTCTGTCAATTCCGGCTCTTGCGGTTACGCAGGGGAAGACCCCGCCAAATCAATCTCGGGTCGAAGCTTTGTGCGGAAAGCATCGTGAAAGCAACAGAGAGCGCAAAACAGACCGCAGCCGAACCCGGATGGATTGCGGCGACAAAGCCCAGTTGCACCAATGCCGAAAGGATCGCGACGACGAAGACGTCGACCATCGACCAGCGGCCGATGAACTCGACGACTTCGTAGACACGCAGACGCCGGTGGGCATCCTCGTAGGTCGCGGGTCGGCCTGCCGCGAGTGCAAGCCATGTGATGGCAATGAACTTGCTGATCGGCACGAGGACCGAGGCCACCAGAACGATCACCGCGACGCCCCAGCTGCCGTAACGGATCAGCTCGATCACGCCGCCGATAATGGTGGAATTGGTGCCGCCATGCGCGCTCAGCAGAGTCTGCGTCCGCAGCATCGGCAGCAGGTTGGCGGGCACATAGAAAATCAGTCCGGCCAAAAGCCATGCCCAGACCGCCTGCAGGCTGCGCCGGTCGGGCGGCACGAGATGGCTGCCGCAACGGGCGCAAACGGTCTCTTCATGCGGCCAGACCCGCCCGCAGCTGCGGCAGCCGACAAGACCCGCGCGGTGGGCGGTCATGACCGGACCGGCATGAAGTTCGCCAGCGCTTTGCGCGGCTGCGCCGTGGTCCGCGCCCTCATGGCCCGAGCCGTCCTGACCCTCGCGGCCCGAAACGGCCGGATGCGCGACTTCGATGCTCACAGGCTTTGCCCCTCGACCAGCTCGCGGCCGTCGGTAGACAGCCCGCCATCCTCGATCGCATCCCAGATGGTCGCGGCGCTGGTAAAGGCGTCACTGGCGATATTGACGAGAATCAGGCAGCAGAACGCCCAGAAGGCCGGCCCGAGACTGACCGTCGCAAGCCCCGCCACCTTCACCAGCGCAACCGCCGTGCCGATCACGAAAATCTCGGCCATGGACCAGGGCCGCAGGGCCTCGCACAGACGGAACGCCCCGACGGCATGGGCCCAGGGCGCCCTGCCCCGCGACAAAGGCATCAAGGTATAGGCCAGAAGGATCGCCCGCGCCGCAGGCAAGGCCACGATCATGGCAAGCACCGCGATGGTCAGCGGCATCAGCCAGCCATGCGAAAAAGCCAAAGCCACGCCGAAAAGCGATGTCGTATTGCCGAAGCCCATCCGCGAAATCTCGAGGAAGGGAAAGAAGATCGCACTGACGATCAGGATCAGCGAGGTCATCGACAAGGCGATGATGCGCGAGAAAGCACCGGCGCGCGGACGCGCCAGAACCGTATTGCAGCGGATGCAACGCGCGGTCTCGCCAAAGGACAACTCCTCGTCGATCAGCAAGGCGTCGCAGCGCGGACAAGCAATCAGCCCTTCGCCGGTTCTGAGATCATAATTGGGTTCGCGCATCATATGCGCAGATTAAACATACCTTTGTCTCCCCGCCAAGGTCGTGCTTTCATTTGCCGGCCCTTGATCTTCGCCCACAGGGCGGGATCTATGCCCTTGCAGATGCCGGTCGCCCTGCTCGCCCCCGCGCCGAGGCGGGCAAGCATCACCACGACCCCGGAGGAGGCGCCGGACCACATCTGCCCCAACGCGGGAGGAGGCACTATGGATTACGATTTCATCATCGTCGGCGCAGGCAGCGCGGGCTGCGTTCTGGCCAACCGCCTCTCCGAGGATCCCGCCAACCGCGTCCTTCTGATCGAGGCCGGCGGTCGCGACAATTACCACTGGATCCACATCCCGATCGGTTACCTTTACTGTATCGGCAATCCCCGCACCGATTGGGGCTTCAAAACCGCCCCCGAGGCCGGTCTGAACGGCCGCGCGCTGCTTTATCCGCGCGGGCGGGTGTTGGGCGGCTGCTCCTCGATCAACGGGATGCTCTATCTGCGCGGTCAGGCCGCCGATTACGACCATTGGCGCCAACTCGGCTGCACCGGCTGGGGCGCGGACGATGTGTGGCCGCTCTTCAAAGCCTCCGAGGATTACTTCGACGGCGCCTCCGAGCATCATGGCGCGGGCGGCGAATGGCGGGTCGAAAAGCAGCGCCTCCGCTGGGAAATCCTCGATGATTTCGCCCGCGCGGCCGAGGCTGCGGGCATCCCCGCCACCGATGATTTCAACACCGGCAACAACGAAGGCGTAGGCTACTTCAAGGTCAACCAGCGCGGCGGCTGGCGCGTATCGACCGCCAAGGCCTTTCTGCGTCCCGCCCTCAAGCGCCCCAATCTGACCGTTCTGACCGACCGCCATGTCCGCCGCGTCACCTTCGAAGGACGCCGCGCCACCGGCGTCGAAATCCTGCATCAGGGCCGCAACGAGACCCTGACCGCGCGCGAGGTGATCTTGTCGGCCGGTGCGATCGGCACGCCGCAAATCCTGCAACTCTCGGGCATCGGGCCGGGCGCGCTGTTGCAGCGCATGGGGATCGAGGTTCTGCGCGATGCAGCGGTCGGCGAGAACCTTCAGGACCATCTGCAAATCCGCGGCGCATGGAAGATCTCCGGTGGAAAGACTCTGAACCAGATGGTGAAACATTGGTGGGGCAAGGGGCTGATCGGCCTGCAATATGCCCTGACCCGTTCGGGTCCGATGAGCATGGCCCCGAGCCAGCTCGGCGCTTTCGCGAAATCCTCGCCCGATGTCGCGACGCCGGATCTGGAATATCACGTCCAGCCGCTCAGCCTCGAGGCATTTGGCGAGAACCTCCACGATTTTCCTGCAATGACCACGAGCGTGTGCAACCTGCGCCCCGAAAGCCGCGGCCATGTCCGCATCACCGCGCCCGACCCGCTGGCCCATCCCGAGATCGCGCCGAACTATCTGTCGACCACCTCGGACCAGCTCGTCGCCGCGAGATCGATTCGCCTGACGCGCAAAATCATGGCGCAAGAGCCCATGGCCCGCTACCGCCCCGAAGAGTTCAAGCCCGGTCCGGTCGGCGAAAGCGACGAGGACCTAGCCCGCGCCGCCGGCCAGATCGCCTCGACGATTTTCCACCCCGTCGGCACCGCCCGCATGGGGGCGGACGTGGCCGCAATCGTCGATCCGCGCCTGCGTTTGCGGGGATTTCAGGGGATTCGCGTCATCGATGCCTCGATCATGCCGACCATCACCTCGGGCAATACCAACAGCCCCACGATCATGATCGCCGAGAAAGGTGCGCGCATGATCCTCGAGGAAATGCGTCGCATTTGAGCCATTAACTAGACCTGTCTGCCGCCCTGCGAGAGCCTGCATGGATCACTCCAAGTACAAGGTCGGCTCATGCCCGCAGATTCAGGAAACTCCACCATCATCATCAAACGGGTCGTCGCATCCGGCGAAGGCGGCCATCATGGTGGTGCCTGGAAAGTGGCCTATGCGGATTTCGTGACCGCGATGATGGCGTTTTTCCTGCTGATGTGGCTGCTCAATGCCACTACGGAAAAGCAGCGCAAGGGCCTCGCGGAATATTTCAATCCGACCATTATCCAAACCCAGAACGGCGGCTCGGACTCGACCTTCGGCGGCAAGGACGAAACCGCCGAAGAAAGCTCGGGCGAGGGACAGGGCGCCTCGAAGGACACGCGCCAGTCGCAATCCTCCGAAGATGCCAAATTCGAGACGATGGCCCGCGAGGTTCAGGACCAGCTGACCGGAAGTGGCGCCGAATCGATGCAGATGACGAATATCCTGCGCCATGTCGTAACGCGGATGACCGATGAAGGGCTGGTCATCGAGCTCACCGATCTGACCAACGAGCCTCTTTTCGTGGGCGACACCGCCCAACCCGGCCCCGAGCTGCGCGAGCTTTCCGGCATCCTCACCCGTGTTCTCGGCCGCGTGAAAAACGATGTCGCGATCTCGGGCCATGTCCGCGCCTATCCCGAAATGCTGATCCAATCGCCGGTTTGGTCGCTGTCGGATGCCCGCGCCCATACCCTGCGCAACCTTCTTGGCGAGGCCGGTTTCGCCGACAAACGCGTCCAGCGCGTCACCAGCTTCGCCGACCGCCGCAACCGATCGATGAACCCGATGGATCCGGGCAACAACCGCATTGAAGTCATTTTGCTTCGCTGACCGGCGAAAATTCTTTGGGGCGTTAGCCCGATCTTAACTGCCGTGCCCCACAACTGGGGCGTAGATTTCAGGAAAGGTTCTCCACGGATGTCGATTTCTTCCGCCTTGAATGCCGGTGTCGCGGGGCTTGCCGCCAATGCCACGCGCCTTGCGAGTATTTCGGACAATATCGCGAACTCCGCGACTTACGGCTACAAGCGCGTCAATACCGAATTCGAAAGCATGGTGATCAACCAGGCGCGCGGAGCCGGTGTTTACTCGGCGGGTGGCGTTCGGGCGACCACCAACCGGCTGATCGACGAACGCGGCGCGCTGGTTTCCTCGGCAAACGCGCTCGATATCGCAATTTCGGGCCGCGGCATGCTGCCCGTGATCCAATCGGTCGCGCTCGCATCGCTCGGGAATGGCGACCGCCCCCTGATGATGACCACGACCGGCTCCTTCCGGACCGATGCAGAAGGCGTGCTTCGCACCGAATCCGGCCTTGTCCTTATGGGATGGCCAGCCAGCGCCGACGGCACGATCCCCGTCATGCCCCGCGACACGGCATCGGGCCTGCAACCGGTCGTCATCAACGCCAACCAGACTTCTGCCGATCCGACGAAGAACATGAACCTCGGAGTTAACCTGCCCGCGACCGACACGATGATGGGCGCGAGCGGCACACCTTGGCCGCTGAAGGTCGAGTATTTCGGCAACCTCGGCACTTCCGAATCGCTGAACTTCACCTTCACGCCGATGGTGAACACCACAAACGGCATGTCGAATACATGGACCATGGAAATCCGCGACTCCGCCATGGATCCGGCGAGCAACATCATCGGCACTTATGAGCTGGTCTTTGACGACAGCCAGACCAACGGCGGCACCCTCGCTTCAGTCACGATGCTGACCGGCGGCGCCTATGACCCCGTAACGGGCACCCTTGCACTGAACGTCGAGGGTGGACCGATGACCCTTGCGATCGGCCGTGTCGGCGATCCGAACGGGCTAACCCAGCTCAGCGACGACTTCGCGCCGACAAACATCACCAAAGACGGCTCGCCTGTGGGCAACCTGACAGCGGTCGAGATTGACGAAAACGGCTTCATCCGCGCGACCTACGACACCGGCTTCATCCGCACGATCTATCAGGTCCCCTTGGTCGATGTCCCCAATCCCAACGGTCTGATCGCGCTGAACAACCAAACCTACAAGGTCTCTCCCAGCTCGGGCTCGTTTTTTCTGTGGGACGCAGGTGACGGCCCGACCGGCGCCGTGGTCGGCTATGCCCGCGAAGGATCGACCACCGATGTCGCAGCCGAACTGACCGACCTGATCCAAACCCAGCGCGCCTATTCGTCGAACGCCAAGGTCATCCAGACCGTCGACGAGATGCTGCAGGAAACCACCAATATCAAACGTTAACGCCCGACATCCCCGGGCCCATCCAAGGAGAAGCTGAATGAGCATATCAATCGCACTTTCAAACGCCCTTTCGGGCCTGGGCGCGGTTTCCCGCGGTACAGAGGTCGTATCCTCTAACCTCGCCAATGCCCTTACACCGGGCTATGGCGCCAGAGAGCTGCAACTATCATCCCGTACCCTTGGCGGGAATGGCGGCGGTGTACGGGTAGAAGGCATAAATCGCCTCGTTCCGGCCGCTATCCTCGCCGATCACAGGATCGCCGAATCCAGCTTGGGATCATCTTCGACGCTCGCTAGCTTTCAGGTCGCCATGGAAAGTGCCGTGGGCAGCGTCAATCAAAGTGACTCCCTCACAGCGATCCTAAGCGAGTTCCAAGCCGCACTAACCTCGGCAGCCGCCATTCCCGATAGCGACGCAGAGCTGCGCAACGTTGCAGAAAGCGCCGTCAGCCTGAGCAACAAGATCAACTACATCGCGATCGAACTGCAAAAAGCCCGAACCATGGCCGACAAGTCGATCGAAGGCGATGTCGGTCGCCTTAACACTGCCCTTTCCGAAGTCGCCCGCCTCAATCGTCTCGTCACGATCGCGCAAGCCAAAGGTCAAGATGCATCCGCACTGATTGACGCCCGACAAGCCACGATCGACGGCATTTCAGATATCGTCCCGATCAAAGAGGTGCAGCGCGACAACGGCATGATCTCGCTCTTCACAAAGGGCGGCGCGACGCTCATCGACGGACTAAAACCCGCAAAAATAGAGTTCTCATCCGCAGGCACAGTCAGTTACCAAATGAGCAACAGTGGTGGCCAACTTTCCACCCTCACGGTCGATGGGGTCGCCCTCACCCAGGCGCAGATGAACATGTTCAAAGGCGGCGGCTTGGCCGCGAACTTTAATATCCGTGACAACCTCGCGCCACAATATCAACAACAACTCGATACACTCGCAAAAAACCTTTACGATCGCTTGTCGGACCCTTCCGTCGACGACACCCTAGCTCTTGGTGAAGCTGGTCTCTTCACCGATGCTCAAAGTGCACTCGATACTCACTCGACCTTGGGTTTCGCCAACCGCATTGCCGTAAACAACGCCATCATACCCGACGGAGGTGGTGAGCTTTGGCGTATCCGCGACGGCATGCATGCAACGCAGTCAGGCCCCCCAGGCGAAGGCGGAAGAATCCTGAACATCCTCGATGCAATCTCGACACCAAAATACAGCACTGGATCCGGCACATCTGGAGCTCTGAAGTCGCTTTTCTCGAGTGTTTCCGACCTACAATCATTCGTTGCAAACAATCGGGTCAAATCCGAAGCTAGCGAGGCCCATGATGCAACCTACGCTTCAACGATAAAGTCGTCATTGCTCGCACACGGAGTCGATAGCGACAAAGAAATGGAAACGTTACTTCAGCTCGAACGTTCCTACGCGGCAAACGCCAAAGTTATTCAAGCAGTCAACGATATGTTGGATAGCATCTTGAGGATTTCATGAAAAATCTATCATCTATTGGCGACCTTGCTCGACTCTATCACACACGTCAAAGCAACCTGTCAACAAAAAGTAAAATAAATACGTTGAGCTACGAAGCGACTACCGGAATTAAGAAAGACTTAGCGAAACATCTTGGAGGCAATACAGCAATCATCAATCAGGTCGAGCACAAACTAGCTCTTCTCGACGCCTTCAAGAAAAACACGACTGAAGCCGAGGGCACGCTAAACGCGATGCAACTTGCAATGCAATCAATACAAGACACCATCGTTGACCTTGGCCCTGCCTTGATAAGCGAAGCAAGTCTATCTTCCGACGCACAGATTGATATTCGAAACGCCCAAAGCAAAGAGCATTTAGCATCGACCATACGTGCGCTTAACACAACGCTCGCCGGAAAGTCCCTCTTTTCCGGATCCCGAACAGATACCGCTCCTCTACCATCAGCTAACGCGCTCATCGATGAAATATCATTTGAAATATCCGGCCTCAGCAGTCTAGCAGATATCGAAACCTCAATAAAGAACTGGTTCGATGCGCCCGCCGGTGGCGCAGGATACATCGACAACATATACAAGGGAAACCTCGATACTTCTCATGAATTCCCCACGTCTGAGCGACGAACGATAAACATTTCAACCAATGCATCCAGCCCCGCTATAAGAGAGATCCTGAGAGGTCTCGCGCTCTATACAATAGCCGGATCACCTCAGACCAACCAAGATGGTAACCTGCAAAGAGGTCTTCTCATCGCTGCCGGAGAGGCTTTAATCCATGGCAATGACCTGATGTCCATCGAGCGCTCGCGCGTAGGCTTCAGCGAGGAACTCTTGAAAAAAGAAATTGCACAAAATTCTAGCGAAAGCTCCGCACTCTCTGTTAGTCGCAATACCATGATCACTGCTGAACCATTTGAAACGGCCCTTTCCTTGAAGGAAACGGAAAGCAATCTAAATAACCTTTACACACTAACAGCCCGACTTTCTTCACTTAGGCTGACGGACTATCTCAGATGAGGTGTGTGACTCTATTCTTAATTAGCATTCTCCTCCCACTTTCATCTTTCTCCGCACCCATTCGCATAAAAGATATCGTGAACATCGAAGGCGTTCGAGGTAACGATCTCGTAGGTTATGGCTTAGTCGTCGGACTAAGCGGGTCTGGTGATAGCCTCAGAAACAGCCCCTTTACAGAAGAGATAATGGCCAATCTCCTTGAAAGACTGGGCATTAACATAGCCGGCGAAAACACCAGACCTAAGAACGTTGCAGCAGTCATCGTCACAGCTTCACTGCCCCCATTCTCGCGAAACGGCTCACAAATTGATGTAAATGTAGCGGCAATCGGAGACGCGAAAAGCCTCCTTGGAGGGACATTGGTCATGACACCGCTCAATGCGGCTGACGGAGAGGTATACGCCGTCGCTCAAGGCGCGGTTCTCTCGGGCGGTGCAGAGGCCACAGGGGAGGCGGCATCAGTGGTACTCGGTGTTCCCACCACCGGCACTATCCCTTTGGGTGCAAGAGTCGAACGCGAAGTAGGCTTTTCATTCTCAGAAATGAAAACTATTAAGCTTGCTCTACGCTCTCCTGACTTTACCACGGCCGCGCGTATTGAAGCAGCAATTAACAACGATTTCAATGCGGGGTTAGCCACTCTCATAGATTCAGGAACCGTTGTAGTAGAGCTTTCTCAGCTCGGTTCCGTGAATCCTGCCCGTTTGATAGGCAGAATTGAGAGTATCAAGGTAGAACCGGAAGCGATCGCACGCGTTGTGGTCGATCATAAATCCGGAACAATTGTGCTTGGGGATGACGTCCGCATTTCCAGAGTAGCAATCTCCCAAGGAAATCTATCTCTCCGCGTGCGAGAGTCCCCGCTCACATCCCAACCCAATCCGTTCGCTTTTGGGGAGACGATAGTCCAGCCCAGAACTGAAGCAGAAATTGCACATGAGCCTGGGACTGGCTTAGCTGAAGTGAGGGGCGAAGCATCACTCTCCGAAGTCGTCGCTGGCCTCAACTCCCTAGGTGTTAAACCACGAGATCTAATCGATATTCTCAAATCGATTCATGCTGCTGGCGCCCTCCACGCAGACTTCATCGTTAACTAGGCTCAGGACCCATTGTGGCTCATAGCCAGAACAGGACGATTGCTGGGCGGGGTAATCCTCCCAAAATTTAGCGGGGTTCAAACGTAGAGTTTTCTCGTAGTGACCTGCTCCCCAGAACGTCCCTCGGTTTAATGTAGATTTTGCTTCATCACGAAGGAGCAAACGACATGAGGAAAAGCCGCTTCACCGAGGCACAGATCATCGGAATGATCAAGGAGCAGGAAGCCGGAATGGCGACGGCGGAAGTCTGTCGCCGTCATGGCCTGAGTCCAGCGACGTTCTACAAGTTCAAGGCTAAGTATGGGGGCATGGACGTGTCCGATGCCCAAAGGCTGAGGGCGCTCGAAGACGAGAACGGCAAACTGAAGCGCCTGCTGGGAAAGCCATGACGACACCGAAAGCACGGCGGGATGCGGTGCTCAGGGCGATGCGGGATCATGATATCTCGCAGCGCCGGGCCTACCTCCTGATCGGTGTCGATCCGAAGACGGGGCGGCGCGAGTGGCCGCCCGACAACCCGGAGATCCGCAAGGCTATGCAGGAGATTGCGGCGCTACGCCGACGGTTCGGTTATCGGCGGATCGGTCTGCTGCTGGAGCGCAGAGACATGCTGATGAACCCAAAGAAGCTGTATCGGCTCTAGCGACGAAGGGCTGTCGGTCCGGCGCAGGCGCGGCCGCAAGCGGGCGCGTGGCACACGCACGCCGATGCCTCTCGCCCTGATGCCGAACCAGCGCTGGTCGCTGGACTTTGTTGCCGACACGTTCGGGGCGTCGCGCAAGTTCCGGACCCTGGTCGTGATCGACGATTGCTGCCGAGAGAACCTGTGCCTGATCGCCGACACCAGCATCTCGGGCGCAAGGGTCGCGCGTGAGCCGAACGCGCTGGTCAGGATCTATGGTAAGCCGGCCTGCATCGTCAGCGACAATGGCACCGAGTTTACCAGTCACGCCATCCTGAAGTGGGCCGAGAAGAATGACGTCGCCTGGCACTACATCGACCCTGGCAAGCCACAGCAGAATGCCCTCATCGAAAGCTTCAACGGCAGGCTGCGCGACGAACTGCTGAACGAGGAGATCTTCGACACCCTGGATGACGCCCGCCGCAAGATCGCGCTTTGGCGCTACGACTACAACGCCGTCAGACCGCATTCCTCGCTCGGCAACCTGACGCCGCTCGAAGCGCGCCGGACGCTTGCGCTAACTGATGGCGCCGCGCCCGGCGCGCTTGCCCAGAACCACCGACCCAGCTACCAATCACAAACCGGCAGACTCTCGTTATGAATGAGGGACCAACGGGGGGCAGGTCAGAACGGGTGCGGACGATGAACGCGAACGGGTGCTGAATCGAACCAAAACCCGCCCCACTGCCGAGATGAAAGTTCAGTGGCAGGTCAAAACCTCACGGATTCACACGTCTTCGGCATTTATGAACGCAAAAAGCGCCCATTTTGGGCGCTGTTTTTTTGGATATTGGTTGCGG
>NZ_JBHMDZ010000042.1:0-44811 GCF_042430175.1 Paracoccus cavernae
TGCCACTGGAAGCCGAGGCCGACCGCGCCGCCGCCCATGGCGCGCCAGCGGAACAAGCAGCTCAGCTCTTCCGGCTGTTCGCCATTGTAGATCGGGATGGAGAGCGTGAACTTCTCGGGGATCACGACGCCGTTCTGGACCTTGGTATCGGTCTCGAAGACCAGCTTGCGGTCACCGTTGTCCAGGCGCAGGGCGGATTTGTAAGTTTGTCCGACCGTGGCCTCAAAGTCGCGGCTGATCTCGATCATGGTCGCCGCTTCGGGATGGCCGATGTCGACGCTGTTCTCTTCAAGGAAGCGGGCGAACTCGTCTTGCGGGTGGATCTTGCCTTCCATGGCATCCCAGCGGGCGAACTCTTCCGAGGGACGCAGTTTCAACGTGGCAGCATGGGCGTTGTGGCCAGGGGCAGGGAAGGCCGCGCCGAGGTTGTGTTCGTGCCAGTCGAGGCGGGCCGAGACAGTGAGCGCGTCGAAATCCGCGATTATGACCGAGCGATCGGATTTGAAGCGGTTGGCATAGGCGGAGAGCGATGCGCGATCATCGACCGTCACCGCTTGCTGGACACGCGAGGGGAGCCGGTTCGGGTCGGAAATGTCGCGCAGCGTGAAGCTGTTCGGCAGAGCAGCATACTCTCGGCCGTCCTGGCCGACGATCGTCGGCGATGCGATGCGCGCGGCCTCGAGAACGGTTTCGAAGGTGCTGCGCGGATCCGCGGCAAGGGCGGCGACTTGGCCGAATTGTTCGGTGCTTTGAGGCATGGTTGGTCCTTTCGGGTTGGGGAAGAGTTAGACGTCGATGGCGCGGCGGCGCTCGAGCTCGTCTTCGAAGTCCATCTGGTTGGGATCGCGGCGGGTGAGGCGGCCGTCATCGGTGGCGAAGTAGATGCCGGTGCCCATGCTGCGGGTAGGCTTCTTGATTGAGATATCGGGTACGACCTCAAGCTGGCCCGCTTTGTTGACCTTGATGCCGACCTTCATGGTCAGGCTGCCGCCATTGCCGGTTTCGCGGATCGCCTCGATCAGCTCGGAGAGCTTGTGGTCTCCGGTCTCCAGCAGTTCGCCACGGTGAAAGCTCTGAATGAATTCGAGGAAGTTGAGTTCGTTGCGCGCCATGGCGGTTGCCTCTGTTCAGGTTGTGAAAGGTGGAGGGATGCCGGCCCGTGCGGGGCCGGTCACCGGAGCGTCAGGCGGTGATGTGGCGCACGGCACGCATCACGGCGTCCTCGATGTGGGTGTTGGCCAGAGAAAGATCGCGCGAGGCCAAGCGGTCTCCCGACGGATCGGTCCCGCCGATCTCGTGCAGCTTGGCAATGAGGGCGGCGCCCATGTCCTTGACCTGCTGCATCTGTGCCTTCTCGGCCTCCGAGAGGGTGCGGTAGGCGTGGCGCACGGCATTGTTGGCGGTGCGCTGATCGGAGGTGCTGTCGATTGTGCTCATGTTGAAAGCCTTTCGGGAATGTCCGGTGCCGCCGGACGCGGATCTGGGTGAGGGTGCCCCCGAGGCCACCCATCCTCGGGGGCTGCCCGCTGCTCTGAAGGAGGATCGCGCAGCGGGATCTTTGCGCCGCCGGAGGCTGCCACTCCGGCGGCTCTGCCGCGCTCAGTTTGACGCGGGAGCGCGGCAGATGCGTTGCGGGTGGCCAAGCATGGCCTGAACCTCGGCGTTCAGAGGCTCGGGGCGATCCGCTGCGAACAGCGTGACGGGCTTGGACCAACCGCGTGGATCTCGATTGTCGAAGAACCGCGCGAATTCCGCTTCGGTGAGCATCAGGGCGCGGTTCGAGGCCTGAGGGCGAATGAGCGTGAAGAGAGCAGACTTCATCGCGCGCCCTCGACCAGCTGCTCGATAGAGCGGGACTGGCTTTCCAGCGTGGTCGGTGCTGCGAATGCGCGGATGCTCTCGGAAGTGATCGCGCTGCAGGTGATGCGCCACACTGCGGCGGCGATGATGACGGCTGCGATCACGGCGGCACCGATCGCGACAGCGCGCAACGCGCCAGAGACCGCGTCGCGAAACTGAGGGGATGGGGCGGCCGCGGCTTTTGCGGGTTGCGCGAGAGCGGTGCTCATGCGGCACCGCCTTCTGCCTGCGCGGCGTCGTCATACAGGTCGTGCGAAATGAACGCGACGCTGGCGATGTCGATGAAACCCATTTGCGACCGGCGCTTGCCATAGGGCACCACGAAAGTGCCGTCGCCGCTTTTCAGGGCGTTGAAAAGGTCGGGGCAGATCGCGCCGTCGACGTGATGCAGGGTCTCGATCGCGCCGGATTTCAGGACGATGCGCAGGAAGCCGAGGCAGGGCAGGGCCGCAACCGCGTCGATCGCGCTGCCTTTGTGTTCGGGGGTAACCGGCTCGGCGTCTTGGGCAGTGGGAAAGGTGGGAATGTGCATGGGCGGGCTCCATCCGAATGGTTCGGGATGGAGGGAAGGATGCAGGATAAAAATCCTAAGTCAACCATAAAAAGGATTGAAATCCTATTCTGGTGGGATTTTAATACGCCATGAGTCTCATCGGGTCGTGCGCGTCAGGGCTGAAATTCATGTTTTGTTCTTGTCATTCCGTAAGCGTCGCACAACCATGGGGGTACTAAAGCGATTGGGAGGCGTCGTGTCTAAGCGTTCACTAGTGTTGCGGCTGGTCCTTAACCTCAGTCCTGAGGCTCTGAGGGAACTCGACTCATTTCTGAACGCTTTCACTGATCCTGTTGCCGTCCGGGCGCAGGAGCACCCGCTTTCCCTGCGCTCTCCTGCGGCTGATCAGTGACTTTGATCTGAGATTCGATCTGCTGTGATTGAAGGAAGAGTGCGTACTTGAGTGCCTCTTCCAATAGCGTAGGGTCAAGCCTGTATAGCTTTTCAGCCGTCTCGATGGTCTTGGAGGGGGCGTTGCTTTCGCCGAGCGCTATGATGTCCGAAAGCGGATACCCCACGGCATCGGCAATGCGCTTTGCTGTTTCAACCCTGGGCGATGAGTTGCTGCCGCTCAACAGCTTTCTCAGAGTTGAGTTATCGAGGCCCGCAGCGACAGCAATCGTTGCAGGTTTCAGATCCTGCCGTGCGGCGAAAATCTGACGG
Organism: Paracoccus cavernae; assembly: GCF_042430175.1. Lineage (NCBI taxonomy): Bacteria > Pseudomonadati > Pseudomonadota > Alphaproteobacteria > Rhodobacterales > Paracoccaceae > Paracoccus > Paracoccus cavernae. Next base: position 3,077 of record NZ_JBHMDZ010000042.1, read on the forward strand.
AGTCCTTCGAGGAATGGGTCTTTGCTTTCCATACGGACAGTTTGCTGCAAGGAATTTTGTCCTACCATAGGATAATAGTCCTTTACATTTGTCGGATTTAAATCCTAATAGGTGGATGATCACCGATTTTGTTCACGAATGTCATGATTACGCTCGCGCCAGGGGAATATCCTTGGTGACCCTTGGTCTCTATGCGGTTTCGGATAGTCGACTTTTCGCAAGGCTCGAGCGCGGTGGGCAGTGCCTGCCCCGCACCATGGATCGGGTGCGCGAATACATGCGGGAGCATCCAATCTGTGATTGCATTTCCTCCCCCGCCGCACCTGCGGCCCCAACCCAAGAGCAGCCCCATGAAACAATCTCTTCTTAAAAGTGAGCTTTCGCATCATCGCATCCCTCGAGCTCAAACGTCCCGCCTCAATCCCTTTGATGGCAGGGGACGGTCGGTCACGGATCGGCGCCGCAATCACGGTGCCGTCGGTCGACTTGAGCCCGAGGATTTCCGCCGGCGCTGGTCGATGCTGCTGATCTCGAACTTCGGAACGCGCGAGCTTTGCGCGGTTCATTTCGGGGTCACGTTCCAGACCTCGTGCAACTGGTTCGATGGCCTCTGCACCCCGACAGGCGATGTGGTCGACTTCGCGGCGCAGTCCTTACCGAACTATGCCGCTGTGATGTGGGGCAAGTGAATGTCCGGTTTTCAGGGTCCACCGGGCGGGTTGCATGCGGGGCCGCAGTGCCTGGCTGAAACCTTGCTGGGGACGCGCCGCCTTGGTGGCGAAGAGATAAACGCGGTCCCCGGAACCTGCGGCTGGCCCATCCGAGAGGCGGTTGAAAACCGTCGGGGCAACCTTTCACCCGCCGCATCCTCCTCCTGCTAGGCGGCGCGGTGATACTGCGGGGCGGTCGCTGCTCGATCGCCCCGCCTTTTTAGAATCAGCGCGAATGCGCAAGAGACAGGTGATGACGATGACCATTGCAGTTTCTGCTGATGTTGCAGCGCGCGCCAAGGATGAGCGCGACCTTTCGGTTCTGCGGCTTGCGTGTCGCGGCGAGAAGTATCCCGACATTGGCCGCGTGTTCGGCAAGGGTGGAACCTTTGCCCAAGTCCTCGTGGGGCGTATTCGTGACGCCGACCTGCGGGAAAGCGGCGAGGCGGCAGGCACCGTGATCGCGGCCTATCCGATGAAGAGGGCGCATCATGGGTAAGCGTTCCGATTTCGAGCGCATTGCGCGCGACTTCTATCCGACTCCGCGCGAGGCAGTCGCGCCGCTTCTTCCCCATCTCGGTTTCGGCGACAGCTTTGTCGAGCCTTGCGCCGGCAACATGGCGTTGGTGAATGCGCTGGAAGAGGCGGGTCTGTCTTGCCGCTTCGAGGGTGATATCGAACCGCGTCACGGGGACGTGCGGCGTGCCGATGCGCTGTCCGATGATCTGGCCGTTTGGGCCGATGGCGTCGATTACATCATCACCAACCCGCCATGGCGGCGCGATGTGCTGCACCCGATGATCCGCCATTTCTCGGCGCTGCGCCCGACCTGGCTCTTGTTTGATGCCGACTGGGTGCACACGCGCCAGTCGGCAGAATTCTTCCCATTGCTCCGCAAGATCGTCTCTGTCGGGCGGGTGAAATGGTTTCCCGACACCAAGATGACCGGCAAGGACAACTGCTGCTGGTATCTCTTCGATGCCCATTCCAGTGTCGCGACCCGGTTCTTCGGGAGGGTTGCGGCATGACGCGACCAGGTCCCGAGCCCGCCGTCTACCTCTGGCGCGGCGAGAGCTATCGCGGCATGCGCGCGGTTGCGCGGGCAGCAGGCGTCACTTGCTCGACGGTTGCGCACCATCTCGATCGCTACGGCAATCTTGACCGACTCGGCTGTGGGGCAGTGTGCAACTGGAAGCCGGGTGCACATACGCGTCCGATTTCGATGGGCAGTCTCAATTGGCCATCGGTCACTGCGTTTGCCGCCGCCCTCGGTGTCCACCGCTGCACTGCAACGGCATGGCTGCGGGCGGGTGACTGTGATCGCATCTTGTCGCGACTGATGGCGGCTGATGCGCGCACGGCACGTGCTGCGAAGGCAGGTGCCGCATGAGCATGCCGATCCCATATCCCGTTCATCTCATTCTCGTGCGCCCTAGCGCAAAGAAGCTTTTCACAAGGGAGGGCGCCTATGTCGCAAACCTCTGAGTTCTGGGCTTACCCGCTGCGCCACGGCGACCGGCTACCTGGCTATGAATGGATGCCGCTCTATACCGAGCGCCTGCTTTCGTCGCGGTTCGTTTCAACCGCCATCTTCGCAGGTCGTCGTGAAGATATCGGCACGGCGCTTCTGCTCTGGTCGGCCAGTATGAAGCAGGATCCCGCAGGCACCTTACCGGATGACGATATCGAGCTGGCCCAGTTCGCGCGCTTCGGCGCGGATGTCGATGCGTGGCGCGAAGCGCGCGCGGTTGCGCTCTATGGTTGGCGGCCCGTCCATATCGACGACGCGCCGGAAGGGGCAGCGCCCCGCCTCGGCCACCCCATGATCGCCGAAATCGCGCGCGATCAGTTCTCGCGCCGCCGCGGTCGCGAGCGCGGGCGTGAAGTTGCCGCCTTCGCCATGATGAAGTCTCGGGTGCGCGCGAAGCTGCGCGAGATCCATCATGCCAAGGTCGCCGAGAACGAATTTGCGGTGGAGCAGATCGCCGGTTGGCTGAGGGACAACGACCTCTATGTCACGGCCGAGAACGTGCGGGTCGCAATGGATGACGTCATGGGCGGACCGAAGGTCGTCGCCATGGCCGGACGCGAGGTCTGATCGGTGTCGGTTGGTGTTAACGTGCTGTTAGATAACTGAAATCAACTGTTAGGCGCTGTTATGATAACAGTTAATAACAGTTACGATTTCAGCGGTTAACAGGTCCGCAACTGTTATTGCCCTACAGGACAGCACAACACATCACACCGACATAGACACAGACATGACACCTCTTAGGGCGCAGCCGAACCGCTGCCCCTGTGGATAAGTCGGAAGGTCTGAGAAAGGGGACAGAGATGAACAGCGAAGAACAGGCGCAGGGTGAAAAGAGGGTCATGCAGATGCTTGTCGATCCGCTGAAGCGGCGCGGGTTGGCCAAGCCTTCGGCGCTGACGGTGGCCCAGTTTGATGAGATGATCGAAGGCCTTTGCCAGCGCCTTGCCTATATGTCGGCTGGGTCGCTGATGGCGCTCGAAGAGCAAGCTGCGGCCAGCCCCGGCGGCAAGGACCGCGACCGCTTCCCGATCGCGAACCAGATCTTGCAATGGGCGGCCGACATCCAGCCGCCGGGGGATAGCGCTTCGCCGCTGATCCGCGCCGTCTTCGCGCATGCGAGCGGGCAGGCGGCTGTGGCCGAGGGCTGGGCGCCGGAGTTGCTTGCGGAAGTCCGCAAGACTCGGCGCTGGCCCGGCAGCTATACGCTAAGCAAATTGCGCGAGGGGGCTGGCACGGCGATCCGGCGACTGCAGGATATTGAGGCGCGACTAGCGCGTGGGGGCGAGCTTGGTCCGGTCGATAAGGACTGGCGGGCGCAGCGCGTTGCGGTCCTTCAGCGGTGTCGAGAAATGGGTGAGGGTCAGCAGCATGGCTAGGCTCGTCGATCAGGTTGTGTTCTCTGTCGATAGCAATGGCGCTGCCGCGCAAATGGATTTGACCGCAAGCTGCGAGATCGCGCGGCAGCAGGCCAAGGCGCAGGCTGCCCGCCTTGCTTCGGAGCGCTCGCGCCTTGACGCCGTGCTCGATGCTGCCGCTACCTGACGCCCTCCGGCGCGCGCAGGGCACTGCACAAAGCAGGGTATTCCTCGCTGTCGGGGCTGGTGGCCTCGCTCTTGCCCGAAGTTCATCCCGACTATGCCGACATTGGCGATATCGGGGTGATCGCGGCCGACGGGCCGTTGAAAGAGGCGCTTTGCGTGATCGACGCAAGCGGCCTGATCGTCATGACGGAAAGCGGCCACGGTCGCAGGCCCCGCGAAGATCTGATGCGGGCCTTCAAGGTCGGATAAATCCATGAAGAAAATTCTGCTTTTCGCGGCGCTTGCCATCGGCATCGCCGGGCCTGCGCATGCCGGTCCTGTGGCTGGGCTTGTTGCTTGGGTCGGCAGCACGATCGCCGCTGGCGGGGTGATGGGCGCGCTCGTTCAGATGGCCGTCGGCTTCGGAGCGAACCTCTTAGCTGGCGTCCTTGGCAAAGCCATGGCCGAAAAGCCCAAGGTAAACGTCCAGTTCGATATCGAGCTGGGCGACGACACGCCGCTGTCGTTCATCGCGGGCGATTACGTCACCGCAGGCAAGAGAAAGTATCTCGGCAGCTGGGGCAAAAACTCCCGCTACATCACTGAGGTGATCGAGGTTTCCTGTCTTCCGCAGCCGGGTCTTGCGGGTCTCTGCGCATGGAGCTGCGGGTCGCGGCGCAGGGGCAGTGCATCGTCTTGCAGGGCGTGCAGGTCGCAGAGGGCTTCGAGGTCGATCTGGCGGAACTTGACCTGCCGCCACGGCTCTACCCCGCCAGCGTCTATTACATCGACCAGCGCGGGGCGCAGCCGCCCGGCACGGTCTATCTCAACATTGAAGGAGGCTGCTGATGGAGATCGTCAAAACGACCATCGGGTTTCGCGGGCCGTCCGGCGCGCTCGACCTCGATGCCGTCACCCTCGCAACCGGCCCCGCAGGAAGCAACGTCACCTATGAAAACGACGTGCTGACGATCCCGCGCGGCGACAAGGGCGAGCAAGGCGACCGCGGCGAACGAGGCCTGACCGGTGATCGCGGTTTGCAGGGGGAGCGCGGCGATACCGGCGAACAGGGGCTTCAAGGCATTCAAGGGCTGAAAGGTGACAAAGGGGATGCCGGAAACTCTGGAGCAAGCGCCACCATCACGGCCTTTACCGATCCTGCCGCGTGGGCATCCTATACGCCAGGGCCGCTGGAGCTCGCGGTGCTGACCTATGCCTAAGCTCGATCTGACCAAGGCAAGGCGGATCAAGGGTGGCATGGGAGAGCTGGCCGCACTCAAGGGCGCAGGATTCTCGTGGCGCAGGCATCCATTGACCGATTTCTATGGCGTAGGTCCGGGACAAATCGCTGTCCACTTCGATACCGAACATATTGAGGGCACCTCTTCCGCCATCACCAAGCTGATTAATCGCGGCGGCGGTGGTGCTTTCTTTGATGCCCCGGTTACAGGCGCTCCGCTCGTAGCAACGAATGGCACTGTTGCGCTGTCTTCCAGCACGGGCACCCCCCGGATTGATAACCGCGCTGATATTGTCGGGGTGCGGATGATGTGGGTTTGCACCGTCGACTACCTCGTGTCCTCGACCAAGTTCTTCGGAGCTACCGGCTACGAGGTGCGGGTAGCTGCCCGACAGGCAGACTTTGCCAACTTCGTTCAGCTGTGGTCGAACACCACCGGCGCAGGTCTGGTAAGCTCCCTTGGTCCTCGCGCTCGCTTCCCTGCATCCGGCTTGATGCTCATGGAGCTGGATACCACGGTTGCCGAAACGAGGTTTTTTCTCAACGGGGTTCTACAAAGCACCTCGACGGACCCGTTGCCGTGGTCGAATTTCTACGTGCAGCTGATCGGACAAGGCAACGCCAACACGGTTCCGTTCAACGGTCAGATGGGCGATGTCCTCGGAGTAACCCTCGGGGCCGGTTCGCCTGCCGCCATTTCGGCTGCGCGCACCTACCTCGCCGACAAATACGGGATCAGCTTGCCATGATCCGAAGCCTTCTCACATCCGAAGCCCACCGCGATCCGTATGTCTGGGCGGCTGTCTTGCTGGCGCACTTCACCATCGGGGCCGCGCTCTGGGTTTTCGCCGGTTGGTGGGCCGCTCTGGCCTATGCAGGTTTCGAGCTGGCGCAGGCGGGCCGCTCTCGGCTGCTGGCATGGGATAGCCTGCTCGACTGGTGCGGGGTCACGCTCGGCGTAGCTTTTGCTTCGCATCTCGCTCATGGCGACCGACGGCAAGCTCTGGCCGCCGTCGTCGCCGTCTTCATCATCGCCGCCGTGGGCTATGCCGTCCGCGCGCGCAGAGCGCAGGAGGCGCAATGACAGAGATCCGCGAATTTTGGGCGATGATCATCGGCGGGGTCAGCTTTGTTGCTTGGCTCGTTCGATTGGAGGCTCGCGTAAACGCAAACGCCAAAGAAATCGCTCGGTTAGAGATCCAGATGGATGAAGATCGCCGCGATGCCAAGGACAGCCGTCGGGAAACGCATGACCTGCTTCGGGAGGTACAGCGGGATATCAAGCTGCTGCTCGGGCGCGGGCATCAAATTCACTGGAACGATAAGACCAACCCGCCGAGGTGACCGGCCCTGCCAGGCTAGGTGTAACAGCGTCGGCAGGACCAGTCTGCTCGCCGAGACTCCCATCAACACGAGCAAATCAATCATATCACATCGCCCCGCCCTCGTGCGGGGTTTTTTCATATCCGGAGACATCATGGACGGAATCATCCTGCACTGGACGGCGGGCGCCGACGGTGTGACGCCGCATGAGGCGGACAGCTACAATTTCCTGATCGGCCGCGACGGGACCATCACCTCGGGGAAGCATGCACCCGAAGCGCAGATCCCGCCGCTTAGGGCAGGAGCCTACGCTGCCCATACCCTGAATGCCAATGGTAACCGCATTGGCGTGGCCCTCGATGCCATGGGCGATGCCAACGAGCGCCCGTTCCGCGCCGGCCGCTTCCCGATCATCGAGCTGCAGCTCGATGTGCTGGTGACCTTTGTTGCCGATCTCTGCCTGAAATACCGCATCCCCGTGACGCGGCGCACGGTGCTGAGCCATGCCGAGGTCCAGACGACGCTCGGGATCCGGCAGAACGGGAAATGGGACATCAGCTGGTTGCCCGGCATGGACGCCCCCGGCGATCCGGTCGCGGTGGGCGACCAGCTCCGCGCGCGGATCCTCGCGGCGATGGGGCGGCCCGCGATCGGGGCGGCCGCCTTTACGCCGGTTCTGCGGCGCGGGTCCAAGGGCGAGGCTGTGCGCCACCTGCAAGAGCTGCTGACGGGGCAGGGGCATGTCCTCGGCAAGATCGATGGAGATTTCGGCGAGCGCACCGATGCCGCGGTGCGGATCTTTCAAAAGCTCGACGGCCTGAAGCCCGACGGAATTGTCGGTGCGCAGACCTGGGCAAAACTCAACAAGGGACAGTGATCATGGACATCATCAAAGCGGCGCTGCTGCCGCATCTTCTGGAAATCATCGGGATCCTGCTGGCCTCGCTGATTGGCTGGGCCGCCAATACCGCGCGCCGCAAATGGGGCATCGACATCGAGGCCCGCCACCGCGAGGCGCTTCAATCGGCGCTGCTCAACGGCGCACGGCTGGCGCTCGAGCGCGGCTTTGGTGGACAGGCAGCGGTGGCCGAGATCCTCAAGCATGTGCAAATCAGCGTGCCGGATGCGGTGATTGCGCTGGATGCGCGGGCGGAGGTGCTGGGCAATCTGGCGCAGGCGAAGCTGCGGGAGGCCGCGCAGGGTGCAGGAGGCATCCAGAAGCTTGAGGCCGCGTTGAAGGAGTTGAGCGCAAGGCGAGGCTGAGGCTGGCTGGGGCTGCACCGCTGGAGCGAATCGTCTCGACGCGCTAGCCTGGTTTCATGTGCAACCTCTACCAGACCCCGAAGTCCGCCGATCTCATCGCGCAGCTCTTTCGCGAGCCGCTGCGCGATCTGACCGGCAATGAGCCCTGGCCGGAGGAAGTCGATTCCGACCGCAACGCGCCGATCATCCGTCATGACGGCGACGGTCTAGTGGTTGCACGCGCGCGATGGGGAGTGCCGACAAAATATCTCAATACCTCAAGACTGTCATATGTCGAGGGTGTTGTCCTAAACATCTGCCGCCTGACGGGCTGTACTAACTTTCGCCCGATCGTTGCTTACCTGCGGCGGCGAAAGGGTGGCGCGAGGGTCGGGCCGATCGGGAGCTCTTCTTGTTCGAGATTATTGGTGAACGCAGCGAGGTTGATAGAGCCCCACGGAGAGATGAAAACACTCCATTAGCATGAGATGCAGAAAGCAAGCCCATAGTGCTTAGTTGTAACTGGCTGCAGTCAAAGATAGTGATCGGCATGTTGCTAGCCGATTTTTAGTGCTTGGAGAATGCTGAGATGTGGAAAGATTTTGGCTTCAGAAGGAATCTCTACGACACCCACCCGGTCTCTGGGGATGCCCAAGGCGAGCGGTTACTTGTTGGAAGGCAGGATGAGCTAAAGCGGATAAAGAGCCGAATCACTGGCTTTAAGACGGTGGTCACAATTGAAGGTCCCAATGGTGTTGGGAAGACGAGCGTTGTTTTGGTTGGCGGTTATCAGATTGAAAATGATACGAAGGATAATGGTAAGGGGTCACTTGTCCTGATGCCTGATCCTTTTCAGTTGAACGCTGAAGAGAGTGCAATTGACTTTAAGAGAAAGGTCTATGCGGAAATTGCTTCATATTTTATCAAGCACGAGGCAAAAATGCGCTCCCAACTTGATTTGCAGTTTTCACTTGGTCCACTAGAGGCGTGGCTGGAGAATCCCCTTAATCTTAGCGGGTCGGTCGCAGCGGCAGGGTTTGGGCTAGGCGGAGGGAGGGTCCCAAATGAATCTGTAGGCTTCGACCTCCACGGTTTTTTCTCCTTGGTTGATCGACTTCTGAAGGCGGCATTTAATGAGGATGGTGGTGTAATTTGCATCGTGGACAATCTGGAGATTCTTAATACCTCACAGATTGCGCGTCAGAGGCTTGAATCTTTGCGCGATGACTTGTTTTCCAAGCATGGGATTAGATGGGTCCTGTGCGGGGCGAGGGGGATCGTGCGGAGTGCTGCAAGCAGTCAGCGCCTGCAAGGGCGACTCCAGGAGCCAATCGAAATCGCGCCCCTCAATGGTGACTCGATTCGAGATCTAATTCAGGCGCGCGTCGCTGAGTTTAAAATAGATAATAGTGCCATTCCGCCGGTAAGTTCGAAGTCATTCGCGTATGCATTTCGGGTTTTGAATGAGAATCTAAGAGACACACTAAAGTTTTGTGGAGACTTTTCGCTGTGGCTTCATGACAGCAATCAATCATGGGAAGACGAGGCTCATTTGGACGAACTTTTCGAGATCTGGCTGGCAGAGCAGAGTCACGCATACATGGATGCGATCAATGTCCCACCTCGTGCCTGGAAGCTTCTGGATGAAATCTGTCTGCAGGGCGGTTCAATTAGTCCCTCAGATCACAAGGACTATGGCTTCAACTCATCTCAGAATATGAGGGGGCAGGTTCAGAGACTGGAGCAAGCTGGGTTGGTGGTTTCGGAGCTGGAGGATACGGATCAGCGCCGAAAAACTATTTCTGTCGTAGCTAAGGGCTGGCTTGTTCGGCATCATAGATCCGGCTATGAAAAGCATGAAAAAAGCCAGGATGCCTACTGAGGTCCTGCTCTTTAGGGGGGCTGGAGCTGGAGCTGGAGCTGGGTTTGGTATGAGGTCCTGGTGTCGCGGGCGATTAGGTTTCAGCTTCTATTTGAAGTGAGTATTCTCCAATTGTCATTTGTTTGATTTAAGAGTCATCGCGTTGGCAATTGAGGGCGCAAAGCTCGACGTAATTCAACCTAAACGATGTGCATGACAACAGAATTTCCTTCCGCCAAGTATTAGTCCACCCTACCCCCGCTCAAAGAACCCCGGATGCGGTTGGTTCACGCCAAAGCGGATTGTGCCTTGCCCGAACCGTTGGTTGATGAAATCGGCAGCAGCAGACGCCCTCTCGCCTGCGGTCTGCTCTCCCGGCCCGATTGGCATGAGCAGATCGCCGGTGCGGGCCTCGAGCATGTCGACGTTTCCAAGGTGCACCCCGATCGCTGCGAGGTGCCGGCCGCGAATGTAGGGCCAAGCTTGGCGCCAGAGGGCGCGATTCATCCGCATGAACTCCAGCGTGTCTTGGGTCGGAGCGCAGCGTATTGCGCGAGCCCATGTCTTTCTGCCGTAGGGCGAGAGGTGCAGGTTGAAGCTCGCAGCAACGCGGCCGTCCCGTCGCAAGCGCGATGCGGCTTTCTCGATCAGCCAGCGCGACACCAGATAGGCCTCGGCCGGTGCGCGGTATTGCGGGGCAAGGACCTTGCTATTGCCGAACCCACCTCGCTGCGTGGTGACCAGCGGGATTGGCTCACCCTGCAGAGACCGTACGAAACGCTCCCCTTCCACGCTGCGCCAGATCACGCGGGCATGCCTAGGGTCGAGGCGGCAGAGCGATAAAATATCGCGGATCCCTGCTGCATGCAGGCGGCCGGCCATGGCTCGCGAGATGCCTGGTAAATCATCGAGTGCGAGATGTGCGATCCTGTCCGGCATATTGTCCGGGCCGAGGTGCTGAAAGCCGTTCGGCTTTTCCAACTTGCCGGCAATCTTTGCCAAGAGATGGTTCGGCCCGATACCCGCCGAGAACCGCAGGCACTCCCCGACCTCGGTGGCCACAGCATGTTTCATTTCGGTGACCAGCGCTCGCGCTCCGTCCAGATCGGTCACATCGCCCGATAAGGCGATTTGAAACTCGTCGACCGACCGGATGCGCTCAAGCTCGGCGTAGCGATCTAGGATGGCGGCTACGCGTAGGTTGTGGCGGACATAGACGCGATGTCGAGATGCGCGGAAGGTGATCTCGGGACAAAGGCGGCGAGCCTCGGGAACGCTGGTTCCGGTGCGGACGCCGTAAGCTTTAGCCTCATAGCTCGCGGCCACACAGCATCCTTTCTCATTTTCCATGGCGGTGATCGCGACCGGTCGACCTCGAATCGCTGGATCTAGCTGCTGTTCGACGCTCGCGAAAAACGAGTTCATGTCGATGTATAGCGTGCGGAAGGGGCCCATCGCTCTAGATCCTGCGTGTAGAAAGTCCACACTAGATGTTCTATAAATGTTCTCATCAATCAAGAGGGCGAAATGGACAGGAAGCAACAGCTCGGGAACGTTTCATTCGGTGGTGCATGGTCAGAGCAGATTGCTGCTGATGAGGCGCTGGAACGCGCGCTTCAGCTCGTCGACGGGGCGGTCATCGATGCGGTCACCGACGATCTTCGCGAGGATCCGGAACTTGAGGCGGCATTTACCCTTGTCGCTTCGCAGCACCCCAAGGGCAGGCTGCTTGCGACCGCGTGGGCCAAGGGGCTCCGTATCGGCAACCCCGGCCTGCGATCGGCCGAGCTTCAACGTATCGCGAAAGCATTGCGCAGCGGGATTGGGGACAGGGTGCGAGGGGCTCATGACCTATCCACATTTTAAAATGCGTTTACGCATCAGCCTGTTAGGGTCGAGAGAGTTCTTCAATTTTTATTATGTGACTAGGTGGAATGGTGTTTTTTAGCATCATGCAACAGTCCGTTCTTAATTTTTTGATATCGAAATTTGGGTTGGAGATTTTGTATGCCCAAGTGTTTAGGAAGGTGCGTGCAAGTCCTGGTATTTCTTCAGAAGCAATAATGTCATCGTAACTGTAAATTGGGTGCGCTCCGTTAATAAGCTGGTCACCACTAACTTGAACGTGCAATAGTAACGGCACGGTCGCTGATTTTAGTAACTGCAGACCTGTTTGATCATTGAACAAATCATTAGCAACATGCTGATCAAATTCTGATCCATAGTTAAGGTAGTGGTCAAAGTCATTCTCTAGGCCAGACCGTGAAAGGCTGAAATGAATTTGTCCCTCCCTAGATCCGTACTTGCCTTTTGAGCCAATATCTTCGATTGCGGGGGCAAGTTTAGACTTTACGATGCTCCATCGGGGGGACTGGTGGAAAATTGCCCTAAGGCGGCTTTCTCTGTCTTTCGCAATTAACGGGCGTAGTCCGTCTTGGCGGATGGAGTGGATCTCTCGACCCAGCAGTCTTGTCCCATGGTAGACGCAAAAAACATTCGCCGCTATCCAGCTCTGTATAGCAGTGGAGGCTGTGGATACATCTGTGTGATTGGCTATATGATCTCCGGCATCCTGGATGTACTGGAATGTCATTTTCCTGTGAGAATCAACTGCGGACTGGCCCACTAGGTTGATTATGGTCTCGCCAAAGGATTGATCCCAAGTCTCGAAAAGGTCGTATATAATCACAGCTCTCTCGTGGAGGTTTAAAAGGGCCGGAGTGACGTGCGCCGACGATTCTGGGGAGCTAAAATAGGCTTGACTGAGATTGATGGTCGACGCGAAGGACTCCAAGGAGTTGCCAAACCTGTGGTCGTTTTGCGATGTTGCCTATTGCAAACATCATACCGTTTCGTGGGTAGTCGCCGTTCATCTTCTGGGAAATCATGTCGAGGGCAGCTTGATCATTTCCAAGCTCACGCTGGAGCCTGAAGAACCATGCATGAAGCTCCCAGTCTGCATTGGTATAGTCGTGCCGGCCATCATCATCTATGAAGCGGAATTTGAAATGATATGGTGTAGGCTCAATTGCCTCTAGCGGATCATCGAGAAACGACCCTTGGCTGACAGCTTTCTTATAGGCATTGCGCTCAGATTCGAGGGTTTTCTCGCTTTTGCGTCGATAGTAAAATTCCGTTGAGCGGGGGCGAAGGAGAGCGAGGGATTTTCCTTTGGCCGCCGCTTGCTTCGCAGATCCGGAAATTAGGGGATCAAGAAATTTAGATCTTTCTCCCCTAGGGAGGTCACCATCGATGAGGATAGACTCCTCAGCGACGTGACAACTTTCCGCTCTTCGATCGCTGGTAGGGACGCGGTACGAGAACTTGACCCAATCCCAACGTTTGAAGGCCGACTCCCCCTTGAGGTGACGAAACCTTACGGGAAACAATCTCTTGAATTCGCCGTAGGCAGTCACGCCGGCGCAGCAAACGGTCTCACCATGGCGACTACTCAGCTGCGGTAGAGCCTTCACAAGGATAATAGCGCGGGAGCTTTGAAGCGTTGCGGACATATCGATCGGGCTCATCGGCAAAGAGATTCTGTACAGTTGAGCCTAGGTCATTTCGAATAGCGTCGGCAACTATGCTGCGGTGGCAATTCTTGGGGTCGAACTCATAGCAAAGGAGTGCGGTAGGAAAGCGCGCGACAATCTCGATCAGATTCGTCAAGTCTGTCTGAGATTCTATCCTAGAAAAGTGAGCACCATAAATTTCTCTAAATTTTCGGAAGTCTCCCGCCCGCGCTGCCTCGCGGCCTGGCTTCGGATCGCCGAGTTCCCTGAAGTGCCTGTATTCGATCCCTTCAGCGTTTAGTCTTTCGGCCAGTTTCGTCTTGGAAAAACCTTTCTTCCGCGAGACGGTAACGGCACGAACATCGGCAAGAACTTGTATTCCGGCCAGGGAAAGGGTTCGCACAAACCGATCGATGTCGGTGCTCTCATATCCAATTGTGTAGACGACGCTCATACCGCTTCCCTCTTCTTATAACGGCAAGGTTCCCATGTTGGGCTAAGCCGTGGTTGACGGGTACATTACAGATCGAGAAATGTCCCACTGGTTGGTCTCTGGATGGCTGAATTTGTAGAGAGTGGCGAAATTTGGCCGTTCATCGGTCGATCGTCCACATCAACTTGCCGTATTTGACTGGGATGACGCAGTTGCGGCACTCCAGCCCCCGTTTAGCCTCTATCTCGTCCAGTTTGTTGCGCAGGACGGCGTTTGCAGCTTTTGCCAGCCCCTCGACCTCGGCAGGCGCAGAGGGGGCGGCGAGATCGCGCGATACGATAGCACGCACAGCCCATCGGACAGGCCGTAGCCGCGCGGGATATGGCTGATTGTGCGATCAGTCTCGCGGCCGTCGGCGCAGACGAGGTGAACGTGATTACCCACGGAAAATCCGCGATCATCGTTCCTGATCTCGAAGGTCTTGTTGCCGCTCAGTAGATCGCTCATCGGCTGCGCGTCGATCTTCAAGCGGTGCAGCTCCGGCGCTGCCTGATCGATCGAGACGTGTTGACGGTTATCCATAACAAACCGGCCCCAACAATGCTCGCCAAAGCCAGACGGGACGAAAACTGCGTTTCGCGGTTTCACCTTTGGTTCTAACTATGTCCTGCGAAATCGAATCGTTAACGCGCTGTATGTGAAAGACATTCGCAAGCTTTAGGTTCTGGCGCCGTGAGGCGTGGGGGTTCAAGTCCCTCCACCCGTACCAAACATATGATTTATCAGGGAAGACGGCTAAACTGCGGGCTGTTTTCTTAGTGGTCTTAAAGACCGTTACCCCGACATTTCGCTGTTTCCTTCACAAGTTCGCGCGCCGCTCTCCTTGTGCCCCTGCACAGCTGTGAGCGCTTTGATGCCTGCTTCTGCTTGGCCTATGTACGATACCTGCGGACGTTTGCGTCCGACAGCGGTGGAGCGTCAGCCGTGGATGGCCATCCAACTCCGAGCATTGCATGGCGATGCAGAGGCAAAGGCGCTGTCTGCTGCCAGTTCCCAATTTGAAAACCGCTCGCGTGTTCTTCTGCACGATTTCGTAACGGGGCGGCTCGAACGCCAAAAGCTTGCCATTGGGACACAGCTCAACGTCGTGGCTCTCGATTTTGGCTATCTTCGCGACGGGGGGCTATCGCTCTCGTGGTCGGCGGAGTGGCGGCGACGAGCGGACAGAACCCTGACAGGCTCGGTAGCCAGCGACCACGTCGCCCAAGCGCGCTGTACGCAGGCCCCTTTGCGTTGCCGCCCCGATGCAACCTCCGGCCGCGCCGCGATCTGCAACCTGTAGATGATCCGTCTGCTTGCGAGATCGATGAACTCCAATTCGCGATCATTGCTCGGAGGGCCTTTTCAAGCTTCATCTTGAAGATCACCAAAGAGGATTGTCTGCCACCAGACCGGATAGATCATGATCGAGCGCGGCCAGTTGGTTGATTGCGCATTGCCACGCTTCGGCGGTGAAAACGCCTTCGTCATCATAAAGGGTGCGCCCGCCGCTATGGGGCATTGGGCGCGCCAGTTCATTCACGCGGGTACGGAGGTCTTCCTCGCGGAGCTTGCGGGAGATTTGGCGGCCGGCGCGGCGGAGAAGCCTTGGAAGGTCCATCCCTTTTTGCTGTAGAATGCCCGAATTTCGCTGCCGCCGTACTTTCTCGCATGAATTGATGCGTGTTTGAATGCGGTGACGTCTTTCAGCTTCGCTGCAAAGGAAAGCATTTTCTTCTGGATATGGATATTCTTTGGATCCAGCAGGAGCGCCCTTTGCAGGGCGGTCATTGCAGATTTGTCGTCTCCGGTTACATTGCTGTTGTCAAAATCCAGCAGGTGGAATTCCGGAATATTGCTATAAATATATCGGTTATTGGCAATGAATTGCGAAAGCTGATTGGTGCTCAGCTCGGCGAGGTTCATGTCGATGCTGTCGAAGCCTTTGCCGTTACTCTGATCCAGCATTTCGGCAATCCAGGAGCTGAGGACGTCGGCCTGAAAATCATCGATACGGACACCGCGGAGGCCGTGCTTTCGGATGACCGGAACCTCGTCGCTGGGGTCAAAGTCGTGATCGAGAAAAGCGTGGCAATAGTGAATGCCTGCCGCAGTGGCCAACGGCGTAAAATCTCCGAACCGTTTCTCGAGGGTCTGGAGATTGGAGAGCTCGATGACATGCGATCCGCGCGGCATGAAGATCATGTTTGTGAGGCCCGCCCCGTGCAGGGTCACCATCGCCTCGGTCTGTGACATCAATTGAGCTTGGCCGAACTGGTCGTAATCCTCGAAACTGACGACTTCGAAGCCTTGCCGCACCAACCGTGCCAACAAAAGCTCCTCGCCGACCACATTGCGGACCCGTTCGGCTTTGCGCGTGACATAGAGTCTGCGGGTAGGCTTTTCACCGGACGCGACCTTGGCGGCGGTCTGATCACGAAAATCCAGCAGCGGTTGTTCGATGCTGTTGTTCGTCAGGGAGACAAAATTCGCCATGCTCGCGCTTCGCGGAACCGCAACACCGACATCGTCGATGTCCTGCATGGATGCGTTTCGCGTCTGGAAATACAGATGCGACGTGTTCAGGCCGAAAAGGGCAAAGTCGAATTTGCGCGTTCCGGATGAGGCATCAACTTCAATTACGTCCGAAAGATCCGGAAACCATGTGGATATCAGCCGCCGGATAAAGCCCGATACTTCGCCGCCACCCGCGAAAATGATTTTCCCGCGCAGTTGATGTTTGCGGTAGAGCGTCAGAAGCGGGAAGGATTCTTTGACAAAGTGATAAAAGTTAAAGAAGTTTTTGGTCTCGATTACGAGGTCGAGATCTTTGTAATCGCCAGAATAAACAGGTACGTCGAATATGTTTTGAGCCGCTGCCGCATCAAGTTTTGCCGTGATTGCGGCTTCTGTTGCTTTGTATCTTTGTCGAATTTTATTGCGGAATCTCGCTCCGCTGGTCGAGTTCAGGACGACCTTTTTCCCGATCCTGAGCGTTGATTTTGAAACCGAAACACTCTCTGCAACGACGAGAATGGTCGGGAAGACAACCGATTTATCCCATTTCTGTTTCGTGGCCAAAATGTCGTGAGCGGTCAATCTTTGCAGTGTATTCGAGCATAACGAGAGGGCATCGACTTTTGCAGCTTCGCAGCGCGTGGGTTGGATGCTTTGCTGGCCGGCCAGCCAAAGCCCCCGATCGAGTCCCGGAATGAAAATGCGATCAACGACGCTCTGATCTACCATGATGCTCCTCGATGCCTTCACACGTTGCGGTTGTGCGATGCATGTCCCGAAGGTCAGGTGAGGTCAACGCCAATCTCGGACTGTGCCGTTTGGCTTTTTGATGCGCGGATTCTTTTGAATCACCGTTTTCGATCGCGCCCGCCAGAATGATTGACGGGAGTGCCCTCGGTCGCATTTATCCGGCGTAGCGGATTCTCGGCGACAGGTGCAGCCGGGAAGTTGCGAGGGTTGCCACGGGTGAACGACGGCAGGTACTCAACATCCGTTCACAAGCTCCCCGCGACGGGAGCTCATGTCATGGGACTGGTCTCAATTGTTGAAGCGTGGGGGGCAGGCCCCTCCACCGTACCTAAGAAATGCCCCGATACGAGAAGATGTGAACTGCGCGCGCAGATGTGCTCTGTCCGGCAGTGTTTCCGGTCTGCGGGCCCCCAAAACAGGGATTTGCCCGCAAGTGGGCGGCGCCCGCCTTGTCGCGGGGCGCGGCGCATGCGGCGATCCGGCACAAAAAGAGGCGGAATTGCCAGCAATTTGCCGCTTGGACGCGCCCCGTTGGTTCTTGCCATAGCCCTCGAAATCCCCTAGCTAACGCGCTGACAGCGTGGAGCCTTCGCATAAAGGTTCTGGCGCCGAAAGGCGTGGGGGCTTGGTCCCTCCACCCCCATCATGGTTGGATGAAGGAAAACAGATGCAGGTCAAGGAAACCCAGAACGAAGGGCTCAAGCGCGGCTATACGTTCACCCTGCCGGCGGCAGAGCTTGCAGCCAAGGTTGATGAGAAGCTGAAAGAAGCTCAGCCCGAAGTCGAAATGAAGGGCTTCCGCAAGGGCAAAGTCCCGATGGCGATGCTGAAAAAGCAGTTCGGCCCGCGCGTGTTGGGCGATGCCATGCAGGACGCCGTTGACGGCGCGCTGCGCGAGCATCTGGAAAAGTCGGGCGACCGTCCGGCAGTCCAGCCCAAGATCGAAATGGAAAACGGCGAGAACTGGAAAGAGGGCGATGACGTCGTCGTCAACGTTTCCTACGAAGCTCTGCCCGCGATCCCGGAAACCGATCTGTCGGGCATCGAGATCGAGCGTCTCGTCGTGAAAGCCGAAGAAGCGGCTGTCACCGAAGCGCTGGAAAACCTTGCCGACAACGCCAAGAATTTCGACGACCGCAAGAAGGGCTCGAAAGCCCAGAACGGCGACCAGATCGTGATCGACTTCAAAGGCATGGTTGACGGCGAAGCCTTCGAAGGCGGCACCGCGGAAGACTATCCGCTGGTTCTGGGTTCGGGCTCGTTCATTCCGGGCTTTGAAGACCAGCTGGTCGGCGCGAAAGTCGGCGAATCGGTCGAAGTCAAAGTGACCTTCCCGGCTGAATACGGTGCGGCTCACCTCGCCGGCAAAGACGCGATCTTCGAGACCACCGTGAAAGCGGTCAAAGCACCGAAGAAAGCCGAGATCGACGACGAGCTGGCCAAGAAATTCGGCGCCGAAGATCTTGCTGCGCTGAAAACGCAAATCGGCGAGCGTCTGGAAGCCGAGTACAAAGGTGCATCGCGTCAGATCCTGAAGCGTGCGCTGCTCGACAAACTCGACGCGCTCTACAGCTTCGAGCTGCCGGAAGCTCTGGTCGAAATCGAAGCCGGCCAGATCGCGCACCAGCTCTACCACGAAGAGCACCCCGAGGATCACGGCCACAACCACGGCGAGATCGAGCCGACCGACGAGCACAAGAAGCTCGCCGAGCGTCGCGTCCGCCTTGGCCTCGTGCTCGCGGAAATCGGCCAGAAAGCCGAAGTGACCGTTTCGGATCAGGAAATGACCCAGGCGGTTCTGCGTCAGGCTCGCCAGTTCCCGGGCCAGGAACGCCAGTTCTTCGAGTTCATCCAGTCGAACCCGCAAGCACAGCAGCAGCTGCGCGCACCGATCTTCGAAGACAAGGTCATCGACCACATCGTCGAAGGTGCGAAGGTTTCCGACAAGGAAGTCTCGAAAGAAGAGCTCGAGAAAGCCGTCGAAGCTCTGGACGAGATCTGATCTCCGCCATAGCGAATTAAGGAAAAGCCGCCCCTCGGGGCGGCTTTTTCGTTTGCGGCACGGCTACGGGACCAGAAGCTTGGGGCACACGGCCGGCGGCGGGGACGGATCGCCCTCGCGCGTGAAGGCGTGGCTCAAAGACGGTGGATGCGGCGGTCGATTTCCTCGGCGGCATCCTTGGCGCGTTCCGAGGCGCTTCCGGCAAGGTCCTGTGCCTTTTCCTTTGCCCCTTCGGCCACGTTCTGGGCGGCCTCGCGCGCGCGTCCGGCAGCCTCTCCGGCGGCTTCCTTGCCCTGGGCAAAGAGGCTGCGGATCAGCTTGGCTGCGCCTTCGAAGTCGCTGATGATGCTGCCCGCCTGACCCGCGACGGCGCGAAAGCCGGTCAGCGCCGCGCCGAGCGAATTGATCGTTGATTCGGCGGATTGGCCGATCTTGCGGGTATTGTCCTCGACTTCGTGCATGAGGTTTCGCGCCTTCGGGCGAATGCGGCGACCGGCGCTTTTGCGTGCGCGGCGCAGGGCTTCCTCGGCGGCCTCCGCGCGTTGATGCGCGGCTTCGAGCGCGTCTTCAAGCTCGCGCTGGCGGTTGCGGGCGCGCATCTGGTCCCGTGCTTCGGCGCCAAGCTCGGCAAAGCGCGGTGCGAGATGGGCGGCAGCCGAGGTTGCCTGTTCACGGACCGGGGGGCGGGCTTGGGGTCGGCGGCGCGGGGCAGGGGCCTCGTCCCCGTCGTGGCGGACAGCCTCGGCGATGCGGCGCGCGGCGAGAATCGTGCCTGCGGTCAAAGCGGCGGCGGCAATGCCGGTCCCGCCCCAGACCAATATCTTGGCACTCAGCGACGGACGCGGCCAGATCCGCTTGCCGTCGGGAGAGACATCGCCGCTTGGCGGAATGCGGCGCGATTCATGGGGCGAAGTCGGGGCCGCGCTTTCGGAGGCATGCCGCGGAGGCGCATCGCGGTGCGCGTCGCGCTGTGCCTCATGGCGGGCATCATCGGTGAAATCCCCATTCTGCGAGGCGGGATCAATGTCTTTGTGATTGGTCATGACCATTCCTTTCGCTGCGCAAGCGTCGCCCACTCAACCCTGCTCGCAAGGGAATGTTCCGGCGCGTGGACAGTAAGCCAGCCCTAGAGGCTTGATGAAAGGCCAAAAAGAAACGCGCCGGCAAAGCGGCGCGTTTCGGTATTCTTGATTTCGGTCAGCAAAAGCTGCTTCGAATCAGGCGTCTTCGCCGTCGTCGTCGCGGCCGGCTGCGCCGATGTCGTCAAACAGTTCCGCGATTTCGAAATCGGCTTCGGCATCTGCCTCGGCTGCGAGTTCGCGGATCGATTTGCCGGTTGCCTGCAGTTCGGCTTCTTCGACCGAACGCGCAACGTTGAGCAGGATCGTCGCATCGACTTCTGGGTGCAGGTGCACGCGGACGGTGTGCAGACCCAGTTCCTTGATCGGTGCGGTCAGGACAACCTGACGGCGCTCGATCGAGAAGCCGGATGCGTTGGCTGCGTCAACGGCGTCACGCGGGGTGACCGAACCGTAAAGCGCGCCGGCGTCCGATGCCGAACGGATGACGACGAACTGCTGGCCGTCGAGTTTCTCGGCAACAGCCTGTGCGTCTGCACGGGTTGCGTCGTTCTGGACAGCGAGTTCGGCTTTTTTGGCTTCGAAAGCTTTGATGTTGGCTTCCGAGGCGCGCAGCGCTTTGCCTTGGGGCAGAAGGTAGTTGCGGGCATAGCCCTCTTTGACCTTCACGACTTCGCCCAGCAGGCCAAGTTTCGCAACGCGCTCGAGCAGGATGACTTGCATTGAGGTCTCTCCTTACTTCACAGCATAGGGGAGCAGGGCGAGGAAGCGGGCGCGCTTGATCGCACGGGCCAGCTCACGCTGCTTCTTTGCCGAAACGGCGGTGATGCGCGACGGCACGATTTTGCCGCGCTCGGAGATGTAGCGCTGAAGAAGGCGCGTATCTTTGTAATCGATCGCCGGAGCGTTCTCGCCCGAGAACGGGCAGACTTTGCGGCGGCGGAAGAACGGTTTGTTCGCCATGTCTTGTGTCCTTTCCCGACTCAGTTGCGGTCGTCGCGTTCGCGGCGCTCGCCACGATCGCCACGGTCACCACGGTCGTTGCGCTCACCGCGGTCGCCGCCACGGCGGTCGCCACGATCACCACGATCGCCGCGGTCACGCTCGTCGCGTTTCTGCATCTGGATGGACGGGCCAGCCTGATGTTCGTCGACTTTGATGGTCAGAACGCGCATGACGTCGTCATGCAGACGGGCCAGACGCTCCATTTCCTGCACGGCTGCCGAAGGCGCGTCCGAACGCAGGAAGGCGTAGTGGCCTTTGCGGTTCTTGTTGATTTTGTAAGCCAGAGCGCGGACGCCCCAGTATTCGCTCTCGACCACTTTGCCGCCGTTGTCGGCAAGCACGGTGGAGAAATGTTCGATCAGCCCTTCGGCCTGCGTGTTGGACAGGTCCTGGCGGGCGATCAGCACATGCTCATAAAGCGGCATGTCAGACCCTTTTCGTTTCGGGCGGGCTTCATAGGCGGGTAATCCTTCCGCGTCCCACCACGAGAGGCTGCGCCGGTTTCGCAAATGCGGAAGAATGGTGCCTTATAGCGGGGGATGGTCCGAAAGCAAGGCGTTTCTGTTCGACAAAACCGGAAGCCGCTTCCGCCCCGCGAGGCGCCGATTGCGCTTTACGCTCCTCGCGCAGTTGTTAGGAACCGTCACAGGAAGATTGCGTTATGCGCAGTACGTTACCAGCCTGACGGGAGGAAGTCCCGTCGTTGGCGCGTATCGGATCCGGCAGAGCCCTGACGGTAATCCGAATGACATTAGGAGAAGAATTGATGAAGCCGACACTGATCGCACTGATGATGAGCGCAGCCGCCCTGGTCGCAGCACCCGCATTCGCCGATGGCGAAAAGCCGGTCGCGGGCACCTATGTCTTCGATCCCGACCACTCGGCGGCCGCTTTCGAATACGAGCATATGGGCTTCTCGAACAGCTTCGGCCTGGTTCGCGGCATCACCGGCCAGATCACGCTCGATCCCGAAGATCCCTCGAAATCGAGCGTCGAAGCCAGCTTCCCGCTGAGCTCGCTGCTCACCGTTGCGGCCACCCTCGACGGCCATGCCCGCGGCAAGGACCTCTTCGACAACGAAGACGGCACCGAGGTCGTGACCTTCAAATCCAAGCAGGTCACCGTGAAAGACGATGACGAAGCCGAAGTTCTGGGCGATCTGACCCTGAACGGCGTCACCAAAGAGGTCACCCTCGACGTCGATCTGAAGAAGGCCGGCATGCATCCGATGCTGAACAAGCCGACCGTCGGCTTCGAAGCAGAAACCGAGATCAAACGTTCGGACTTCGGTCTGGGCCTCTATGCTCCGGCGGTTGGCGACGAGGTCGAGGTCAAAATCTCGGTCGAAGCCTCGCAGCAGTAAGCGCGGCCTCGCCGGTCCGGCTTTGCGGACCGTGCGGAAGGCTTCGGAAAGGGCGCTCTTCGGGGCGCCTTTTTCATGGACGGGGCCGCAGGGACGCAAGAGCCGCGCTTTGCCAAAGGAATGCTTGCCCGAGCGAAAACGGGACGTTAAATCACAGCGATGTTGCCTCAAGACAAACTCGACCAGATCACCCAGCGTTTCGACTATCTCGAGGCGCAGCTGAATGCCGGCCCGCCTGCGGACAAGATCGCGGCCATCAGCCGCGAATATTCCGAGCTGCGCCCCGTCGTCGAACAGATCGCGCTGTGGCGCGACCATGTCGCGGCTTTGGCCGAGGCGCAGGCCATGCTCGCCGATCCCGAAATGAGGGCTTTGGCCGAAGAGGAGCTGGCGCGGCTCAAGACCGAAATGCCCGCGCTCGAACAGGCTTTGCGCATCGCGCTTTTGCCCAAGGATGCCGCCGACGGCCGCCCCGCCATTCTCGAGATCCGCCCCGGAACCGGCGGCGACGAGGCTGCGCTTTTCGCGGGCGATCTTCTGAGCATGTACCGCCGTTTTGCGGAATCGCAGGGCTGGAGCTTCCAGCTGCTCGAACTCAGCGAATCCGAGCTCGGCGGCGTCAAGGAAGCCATGGCGCGGATCGAGGGCGAAGGCGTCTTTGCGCGTCTGAAATACGAATCCGGCGTCCACCGCGTCCAGCGCGTCCCCGAGACGGAATCGGGCGGGCGCATCCATACTTCGGCTGCGACCGTCGCCGTTCTTCCCGAGGCCGAAGAGGTCGATATCGAGATCCCCGCAACCGATATCCGCATCGATACGATGCGGGCTTCGGGTGCGGGCGGACAGCACGTCAACACCACCGATTCCGCAGTGCGCATCACCCATATTCCCACCGGAATTATCGTGACCTCTTCCGAGAAGTCCCAGCACCAGAACCGCGCCAACGCCATGGCCGTGCTGCGCGCGCGGCTGTACGATTTGGAGCGACAGCGCGCCGATTCCCAACGCGCCGCCGACCGCAAATTGCAGGTCGGCTCTGGCGACCGTAGCGAGCGGATCCGCACCTACAACTTCCCGCAAGGGCGCATGACGGACCACCGCATCAACCTGACGCTCTATTCTCTCGACAAGGTGATGCAGGGCGATCTGACCGATATCGTCGATGCTTTGGTGGCCTTCGATCAAGCCGCGCGGCTTGCGGATGCCGGGTAATCCGATGATCGGGCAGAGCCGGGACGGAGATATCGGGGCCACAGCAAGCGAGATCCTGCGCGAGGCGGTTTCGCGCCTCGAAGCCGCGGGTGTCGCCGGTGCCGAGCGTGACGCGCAGATCCTGCTGCTTCATGTGCTCGACCAGCCGCGTCACCGTCTGGGCGATCTGCTGGCCCTGCCGCTCGATACGGCTTCTGCTGCACGTTTCTTGGATGCGGTTGCCGCGCGGGTCGCGCGCCAGCCCGTCAGCCAGATCATCGGGCGCCGCGCTTTCTGGAGCCATGATTTTGTCGTCACCCGCGACACTTTGGACCCGCGGCCCGAGACCGAGCTTCTGGTCGAGGTCGGGCTGGAGCAGCCCTTCGCGCGCGTCCTTGATCTGGGCACCGGCACCGGCGCGATCCTGATTTCGCTGCTGGCGGAGCGCGTCCTGGCGAGCGGGCTGGGCGTTGATCTGTCGCCTGCAGCTTTGGCCGTGGCGCAGGAAAACGCGCGCCGTATCGGGGTCGTCGCGGAATTCGCGGTCTCCGACTGGTTTACGGCGGTCTCGGGCGATTTCGATCTGATCGTCTCGAATCCGCCCTATATCGCGCTGGACGAGATGCCCGCGCTTTCCCCCGAAGTCCGCGAATGGGAGCCCTGGTCGGCCCTCACCGATCATGGCGACGGTCTCGATGCTTACCGCCGGATTGCGGCCCAAGCCGCGCAATTCCTGCGTCCGGGCGGGCGCGTTGCGGTCGAGATCGGCCATGAGCAGGGTCCTGCCGTCACAGCGCTTTTCGTGGACAACGGCTTCGGGGCGGTCGAAATCCGCCGCGATCTCTCCGGAAAAGACCGCGTCGTTTTGGCGCATAGCTGACGAATATTTCACCAATTTTCGGCAAAACGCGCCGATCATTGCAACTTTATGCTTGTCACAACTATTCCGACATGCTTATTCGGACTCGTGACGGGGGCGATTAGCCCACGCACGGGTCAGCCTACCAGCTTTACTGTTTTAAGCTTTCGAGCGTCCTCCCTTTGACGGGATCCGGTCGTTCAAGCAGGCCCTAACCTCAGCCGGCGACTATGCCGGACAACCTGACAAAAATTGATGAGATCATCGAAATCCCGTTCGCGAAACAAGTCGAACCGCCAACGTACGTTGGGGAATGTCGTTAACCGTGTCTTTGACTCTTCAGGTCCTGAAGGCAAAGTCCGGGGAACGCCGCAACAAATTATCGAGAAGTATCTGGCCTTGGCCCGTGACGCGCAGTTGTCCAACGACCGCGTCGCCGAGCAGAGCTTCCTTCAGCATGCCGAGCACTACACCCGCCTTTTGGGCGAGGCGCAGCGCGAACAGGCCGAACGTCAGCAGCATTTCTCGTCGCAACGTGACGAGGAGGGCGGTCGCGACGACGGGCACGAGCGCAACGGAAACGGCAACGGCAATGGCAATGGCGGCAACAACCGCGACGCCCATGGCTCTGCCGCCCAGCCCGACGAGGGGCATTCCGGTAGCGAGCGCCCGCAGCGTGACTTCCAGCGCGAGGACGGCAACCGTCAGCGCGAGCATGGCAACCGCTCGAACGGCAACCGCGACAACCGCCGCGAGCGCCGCGTCGAAGGCGATGCCGCAGAGCTGGTCAGCGTTCCCGAGGCGAATCTTGATCGCCAGCCGCTGAGCATCGAGCCGACCGCCCAACCTGCCGCGCAACCGGTTCAGGAAGCGCAGGTCCGTCAGGAACAGGCCCGTCCGGTTGAGACGGCCGAGCAGCCGGGACTTCCGCTCGCGATTGCATCTTCTGACGACGAAGGTGCCAATCCGGTCGAAACGCCCGAGGCGCAGAAAGCCGCAGCCGGCGAAGAGCGTCCGGCCCCGCGCCGCCGTGCACCGCGCACGACGCCCGCAACCCCGCGCGCATCCGCACCCCGCAGCCGTAAGAAGGCCGAAGGCGCAAGCGAAGCCCCCGCCGAACCTGTCGGCGAGAGCAAAGCGGAATAAGCGAAAAATCCGGCCTAGCGCGGCGCTGCGGCGACCGCGCGGGCCAAGGCACAGAACTGCTCGAGCCCGATTTCTTCGGCACGCGCGGTTGGTGCGATCCCCACCTCTTCCAGCAAAGCCTCGATCTGCGGATGAACGCCGCGCAAGGACGCCCGCAGCATTTTGCGGCGCTGGTTGAAACCGGCTGCGACGACCTGATTGAGGATCTTGGCATCGGCCGGAAAACGCGGCTCGGGCAGGGCGGTCAGGTGAACGACGGCGGAGTGGATTTTCGGCGCGGGCACGAAGGCCTCGGGCGGCAGGATCATCACGATCCGCGCATCGGCGCGCCATTGCGCCAAGAGCGCGAGCCGGCCATAGGCCTTGCTGCCGGGCTTGGCAACGATCCGCTCGGCGACTTCCTTTTGGAACATCAGCGTCAGCGACTGCCAGAAAGGCGGCCATTCCGGCGGAGTGAGCCAGCCGACCAGCAGTTCGGTGCCGATATTATAGGGCAGGTTGGCCACGATCTTGATCGGCGGCGTGACATGGGCCAGCGGATCGATCGCCAGCGCATCGCCCTCGATCACCTCGAGGCGGCCGGGGTAGGCGACGGCGATTTCGGCCAGAGCGGGCAAGGCGCGGGGGTCTTTTTCAATCGCGAGAACGCGGCGCGCGCCTTCGGCCAGAAGCCCGCGCGTCAATCCGCCCGGGCCTGGGCCGACCTCGATCACATCCGCGCCCGACAGGTCGCCTGCGGAGCGGGCGATTTTGGAGGTCAGGTTGAGGTCGAGCAGGAAGTTCTGCCCCAGCTGCTTTTTCGCGCGCAGCTCGTGGCGCGTGATGACGTCGCGAAGAGGCGGCAGGCCGTCGATAGTGCTCATAAGAAAAAAACCGGAGGCTTTGCGCCCCCGGACCCCCGCAGGATATTGGAACATGGAAGAGGAGAGGCGCTCACCGCCGGTTGGCCATGTCATGGGCCATTCTGAGCGCCGCGATGACGCTGTCGGCGTCCGCGATGCCGCGACCGGCGATATCGAGCGCGGTGCCGTGATCGGGCGAGGTACGGATGAAGGGCAGGCCGAGCGTGACATTGACCCCGCCCGAGAAATCGAGCGTCTTGATCGGGATCAGCGCCTGATCGTGATAGGCGCAGACCGCAGCATCATAGCGGGCGCGGGCAGGCGCGTGAAACATCGTATCGGCAGGAAGCGGCCCGCTCAGCGCGAAGCCTTCGGCGCGCAGATCTGCGATCAGGGCGCGCATCCAGTCGATCTCCTGCCGTCCCATGACGCCGTTTTCTCCGGCATGGGGGTTCAGACCCGCGACAGCGATGCGCGGCTCGGCAATGCCGAAATCGCGACGCATCGCGGCATGGGTGATGCGGATTGCTTTCTCCAACACCTCGGGCGTGAGCTGGCGCGGCACCTCTTCCAGAGCGATATGGATCGTCGCCGGCACCACGCGGCAGGGCGGCGTGACGGTGGTCGAAGCCAGCATCATCACGACATCGGCCCCGCCCGCGAGATGGGCGAGATATTCCGTATGGCCGGGGAAGGGAAAGCCCGCGCCGGTTTTCAGCGCTTCCTTGTTGATCGGCAGCGTGCAGATCCCTGCGGCTTGGCCGGACATCGCCAGATCGACCGCACGAGCGATGACATCGATCACCGCCTGTGCGTTGCGCGGCTCGGGTCGGCCGAAGAGATTGGGCGCCGGAAAATCATGGCGCAGCACCGCAAGCTTGCCCTGGGGTAGCGGTAGCGGTGCGGAGAGGTCCTCGACCTCCTGCCATTCCGTTCCTTGCGGCAAATGCGACGGATCGCCGAGAAAGACGAAGGGCACGCCTGCGGCCAAAGCCTTGGGGGCAAGCTCGGGGCCGATGCCGGCGGGCTCGCCACAGGTCAGGATGATCGGCAGGTCCGGGCGCGGCATCTTCTCTTCCATGTTCAAATATCCAATGTCACGGCGCCTGACAGGCGCGACCCGTTACCGCCGGAGGCCAAAGGCACGACCACCGGCGAAGGCGGCGCGATCAGGGGCGGCGAATGATCGCATCCGCGCGCAATTCCGCCAGATAGGCATCGGCGGCGGCACCGATCTTGCGGTTGAAGACCTCGTCGCGCACCTCGTCGCGGGCGGGGACGGCATTTTCGTCCGGCGCATTGGGCACCGCGCCTTCACCCGGACGCGCACCGGGAGGCGTGACCGGAACGGCGGGACGCAGATCGGCTTCGGCCAGAAGCGCGGGCATGCGGCTGCAAAGCATCAGCACATCGCCGCCCAGCACCGTCGCCTCGTCGGGATCTAGCGTGGCAAGCGCCAGACCGGCATCGGCGGGGATCGAACCGAGATTGCCCTTTTCGGCCAGAAGGCGGTCGGCAGGCAGGCCTTGGGCCGCGATATAGAGGTCGTTGCAGTTGCGCAACCCCTGCGAGATCCGCTGTGCCTCGGCGGGATTGCCCAGACGCAGGCGCAGGTAGTCGAGCACCTGATCCTGAGCGCCCGCGCGGACCGATCCGCGGGTGTCTCGCATGTAGAACAGCACGATCGCCCCCGGCACGGTCAGCGGCTGGCTGATCTGGCCCGGCTGCAGCGACAAAAGGATCGGGCGCAGCGAGGGCGGAAGATTGGCCAGCGCCGTCCAGGGAAGGCGTCCGCCATCTTCGGCCGAGCGCGTCGCGGAATACTGCCGCGCGGCTGCGGCGAAATCGCTTTCCGAGCGGATGCTGGCGGCCAGACGTTCGACCTCGTCATGCATGCGTTCGGCTTCGCCTTCGGGGGTGGGGATGACCATTTCCGAAATCAGCACGTCATCGATGCGCGGCGTGTTGACGATCTTCTTGAACTCCTGGTCGATCTCGGCATCCGAGACCTGCACCATCGGCACGATGCGGCGGCGGACGACATCGCGCCAGACAACGCCCGAGACGATGAAATCGCGGAAGATCGCGGGGTCGATATTGCTCTGGCGCAACAGCTGGTTGAACTGCTCGGTATCGAGATTGCCGCGGGCCGCGAATTCCGCCAGCGCCGCATTGATCTGTTCGTCGGTGGGTTTGATGCCCATCTGCTTGCCCGCGATCATGCGCAGCCGGTCGTCGATGACGGCCTTTTCGGCGGTCGCGCGATCGGCCTGGGCCGAGCGCAGCAGCTCGAGAAAGCGCATGCGCTGTTCGATATCGAACTGGGTAACGACCGACTCGTTGATATAGAGCACGGGCCTGAAGGGGTTCGACTGGGCCAGAACCGGACCAGCGCCGGCCAGAAGCGCGGCCATTGCAACACCAAGAATTACTCGCCGCATCCTGTTCCTCGAAGCATGATTTGGGCAGACATTAACGCAGACATGCGCGCCGCGCCACCGTTCCCGGCCGATCTTTCTGCTTGCCGAAGCCGCCAAGCCGGATCCCGAGATCGAAGGTGGTTTCGGGTTTGACATCGACGGAGGAGGTAAAGCGCCGCTCGAGCCCCATTTCCAGCGTCAGACATTCGTTGCGGTATTCAAGCCCGACAGCGGCCTTTTGCGCGCGCTCGGCAGTGAAATCGTAGCGCGTCTCGGTGCTGGCCCACCAGCCGTCGGTGATCTGCCAGCCCGCCGTCGCCGTCAGCTCAGAGACGTCCTTGTCGCGGCCCTCGCGCGGATCCGAATCCATCCAGAGGTGCCCCGCCGAGACCTCGAGCCCGGGCTTCAGCCACCCAAGACGCAATTCGTTACGGCTGATCGAGAAGGAATCATCAAAAAGCGAACGGTTGGCGATCGCCAGCCCGTCGCTGTCGCTGTAATGCGCAGCCAGCAGCCAGTCGGAATGTTTGGCGCCAAGCGGGCCGGTGCCGTCGAAAGCGGTGTCGCGGTTCGAGCGCAAAACCCGTCCCGCCGTCAGCGCAAGCGACCAGCCCGTGGGATCGATCCGCGTCCATGTCATGCCCAGATTGGCGCGCAGCCCGCTTTCGCGCTCGTCCCAGCCCGGAAAGCGGTCGAGCGAGAACAGGTTGCCCTCGTCGAATTCGATGAGCTGGCTGTCCTCGTTCGGAAGCTCGTCGCTCCAGTCATGTTCGGGCGACCACACGACCTGCAGCACCGGCTCGAGAATATGGGTCACGGCACCCGCCGCGCGGATCAGCGGCCAGCGCAGCTCGCCGGCAAAGATCGGATCGATCCGCGTGAACCAATCGTCGAACTCGCTGTCCTGACTGATGCGGTAGACATCGGCGTCGATCTGGGTCTGGAGCGCGCCGACCACGCCATAGGGCAGGATCTCGCTGCGCCGCCAATCAAAGCTGACCGAGCCGCGCGCCATATCGCGTCCGATTACATCTGCGTCCGAGGTGCGGCGGTGGGCATGCATCGACCATTCAAGCCCCGCCTCGCCGCCGATCATCCCGCCGGGCCGCCAGCGCCGCATCCAGATCGCATCGGCCACCTGAGAGGGGGCGGTCGAATTGATCTCGTCCGAGCGCAGTGATTCGTAATTGCCGATCCGCGCGAAAACCAGCCGGTCGCGCATCACGCGGTCCAGCATGATCCCGCTCCACAGACGGTCGGCATCGGTAATGTCGTAATCGAGCAGATAGGAGCGGTCGGTCGCGGTCTGGATCTGCACGCCAAGCCGGTAGCCGCGCGGCAATTGGAACTGCGCCGCGCCGAAGAAATAGCCCCGCGTCGTGCCCGGATCGATATCGTCACGCGACAAAGCGCCGTTCAGCTCCATCGCGCCATTGGTAAAGGCCTGACGGTAGCGCAGCTCGAGGGTCGAGGTCCGGTTGGCCGAGAGATAGGGCGTCACCGTCACATCGGCATGATCGCCAAGCGTGACGAAATAGGGAAACTTCATCCCGAAGCCCAGTTGCGAGGTCGTGCGCACCAAGGGCCGCAGGAAGCCGGTCATGCGCTCGACGGTCGGATCGGGTGCGGTCAGCGCGGGCAAAGCGCCGACGGGATAGCCGAAGGCGCGAAATTGCGGCTGGTCGAAGTGCAGCGTCCGCTTGAGCGCGTCATGGGTGATATGACGCGCGCGGATCTCCCACAAAGGGGTCGGATTGCTGGAGCAGATCTGGCAACTCGAGGCCACGACCTGATCGAGCGTGGTAAAGCGCCCCTCGTCGCTGCGCCGGACCTGTTTGGCCGCCATTTGCAGCTCGCGGGCGAGGATCAGCCGCGCGCCGCGCAGGATGCCGTCCTGCATGTTGGGGTCAAGATCGGCGGCTTCGGCGACAAGTATGGTCTCGTTCTCGGTTCCGGTGCGCGCGGGCTGGGTCAGATGGATCGGACCGATGATGCGCATGGCGCCGGTCTCGCCGTTATAGATCACCTCGGAGGCGACCAACCGAGCGCCCTGATACCAGACCACGACCCCGCCCGAGGCCACGACGCTGCGCCCTGCGTCCAGCGACAGGTTGTCGGCGAGAATGGTCGCGGCGCGGCCCTCGCCGGGGGCAGGGCGCGAGATGTCGAGGCTGCGCACCGGCGGACGCACGGCGCGGGTCAGCGAGGCGGCATCGGTACCGTCGCCGACACGGCGGTCCCGCGCGGGTGATTCGGTCGGCGCAAGCGCGGGCCCGCCGCGACCGAAGCCGAGATCGGGCAGAAGGTCGATGATCGGATCGAAGGCCGAGCCGTCATTCGCCGGAGCTGCGGGCAAGGTGCTGCCGCTTTCGACCGGCGGGGGCGCGACATAGGGCGTGCTTTGCTGCGCGGCAGCCGTAAGCGGCAGGCCCGCGAAAACCACGATCGCCGCCGCTTCGAGCCAGCGCGGATAGCGTGCCCGCATCGCAGCCTTGCCGGCGGGGGCGTTGCCTGCTGCCGCCATCCCGCGCCGATGTCGCGGGATTCGGGTCGGGATACGGGGGCTTCGGGGGCCGGACGGGCCGAGATTTGACGCCGACATCAGCCGTCCTCCAGTTGCAACAATGCGCCAAGCGCGAACAGCAGAGCGACCAGAGGCGGCGCCCAACCTGCGAGAATCGCGGGGATGGAGCCGTTGTCACCCAGCACTTGTGCCAGATTGCGTAAGAAGAACAGACCGACGCCGCAAGCGAAAGCGCCAAGAATGAGCATGCCCATTTTCCTGCCGCGCATGTGGCGCATGGTAAACACTGCCGCAATCGCGACCATGGCCGCCATCAGGAGCGGACGCGCCAGCTCCATCTGGAACCAGACGCGGTGGCGTTGCGCCGAAAAGCCCGCGCGCTCGAGCCCCGCGATAAAGCCCGGCAATTGCCAGAAGGGCACCGCATCGGGGCGGCCGAAACTGTCGCGGATGCGGTCGGCGGTCAGATCGGTCGGGATCTCGTAGGTCGCCATGATGCGGGCGCGGGTCTCGGGATTGTCGGCGGTCAGCGGCCAGGCTTTGGTGTCGCGCAACTGCCATGCCCCGTTGGCGAGGCGGGCCTCGGCCGCGTCGATCCGGCCGGTCGGGCCGTGCTCGGGGGTGAAGAGCATGAAGGTCGCGTTGTAAAGCGTGGTCGCATCGGGGCTGGCCCGGCTGGCGCGGATCACGACCTGACCGGCCTCGGTCGAGCCGTCGGGCAGCGGAACGGCAAGGCCCTGCCGCAGCCAGACGGCGCTGTCGCCAAGGCTGATCGCCTCGCCGCCGTGGCTTTCGACCGCCGCGACGCGCGCGTCATATTGCTTGCCGGTTGCGGCGACCATCGGATTGAGCAGCCCGACGCAGAGCATCCCGATCAGTGCCGCAGCGATTGCGGGGGCCGCAAGGACCCGCAGCCCCGACCGCCCCGAGGCCCGGATCGCCACCAGCTCGGAGCTGCGCGACAGGTTGAGGAAAAGCGCTATCCCCGCCAGCACGGTCACCAGTGGCAGAATCGAATAGAAACTGCCGGTAATGTTGAGCGCGGCGAGCTGCGCCGCTCCGGCAAGGCCCACGCCGTCATCGGCAAAGCGGCGGACCTGCTCGACCATCTCGACCAGAAACAGGATCGACAGGAAAATCAGCGCGATCAGCGCCAGGAGGCGGGTAAAGCGGCGGGCGACATAGGTTGACAGGATCATGATGCCAGTCCTTCGGTGCCATTGCCGGCGGAGGGGGCGGGGGCGGGCTTCAATCTGCGCGGCCGCGACGCCTGCCAAAGCGCGAAGATGCAGATCAGCGCACCGATGGTTGCGGGCAGATAGACCACCGGCCAGCGCGCGGAATCCTGCGCTACGACATTGGCCGCGGCCGTGTCGAGAAACTGCACCAGAATCAGCGCGAGCGTCGACCAGACCAGCTGTTTCCAGATCCCGAAGCGGCTGTAGCTGCCCAAAAGCAGCATGGCAAAGCCCAGCATGGCCGCGACCGGCGCCAGAAGCGGCTTGGCCAGGCGCTCGAACGCCTCGCTGCGGGCCTTGTCGCGGGTGGTGCCGGTGGCCTCCAGCAAGGCGTCGTCGGGCCAGAGCAGGGCCGTCGTCGAATAGGAGCGCATGTCGCGTTTGCGCTGTTTCGCCGGTCCCAAAATCGCGCCGAGATCATAGGTCAGATCCGAGAACCGCGACAGCGACAGCCGCTGTTCCCCGTTGTCGCGCTCGAGCATCTGCAGGGAGCCCTGCATCATCACGAGCTTGGGGCCGGTGTCCGAACGCACCAGCAGCGCCTCGGAGGCGGAATAGGTCTTCTGGTTGTCGGGATCGCGGGCATCCTCGAAGAACAGATCCAGCAGCCGCCCGTCCGAGGCAATCGCGCGGATGTAGAGCGTCAGCCCGTCGGCGGGGAACTGGAAGCTGCCCGGGCGCAGGAATTGCGCGGTAACGTTTTCGGCCAGCTCGGTCTGGCGGTCGGCCATGCGCGCGCGCGCGGCAGGCACAAGGCCGTGAACCAGCGCCGCCGACATCATCGCGACGATCAGCCCGAAGACCAGAACCGGACGCGCCAGCCGCGCGGGCGAAAGCCCCGAGGCCTGCATTGCCACCAGCTCGGATTCCGACGACAGCCGGTTCGTGCCGTAGGCCGAGGCCGCAAAAGCCGCGATCGGCAGCACGACCGAGATCACCAGCGGCAGGGTCAGCGCGGTGAATTCCAGCACGACCATCGCGGTCTGCCCGTCGGAAATCAGCTGCTCGAACAGGGAAACGGCGCGGTTGATCCAATAGACGGATACCAACACCAAAGCGAAGAACCCGAACAAAGTCAGGAACTGCGACAGGATATATCGATCGATGCGCGCCATGGGTCCCTGCTTCTTCTTACCGTCTGATTAGCGCCTGAGTTCAGTTTGGAAAAGGCCCGCCTCTGGTCAAGACCCGGTGCGAGGTCTAGGTTTCCTGCATATCGGCAATTTCCCTCCGAGCGAGAAGACTTATGGCAAGCCCTGTTGAAATTTCATTTACCGCAACCGAAACCGCTGGCCTCGCCACGCGGGAAGGGCGCATCGCGATCCTGATCGGCGAGAGCAACCGCCTGCCTGCGGGCCTGCCGCGCGCGACGCGCGACGTGGCGTTGCGTGCGCTGGATTCCGCGGGCTGGAAGGCCGTGAAAGCAGGCGGATCGCTTGAATTGGCCTATCCGGCGGGTCTTCAGGCCGAGGCGCTCCAGCTGATCTCGCTGCCCAAGAAGGCCGGTGTCGCTGAAGCGCGCAAGGCCGGTGCCGCGATTGGTGCGAAACTGGGCAAGGTCGAGACCACGGTTCTGGCCGACAACCACCCGCAAGCCGCCGAGCTCGCGCTGGGCCTCGCGCTGCGCGGCTATACGTTCGACGTCTATAAAACCGCGAAATCGGGCGATGTTTCTGCCGAAACCGAAGGCGAATCGGCGCGTGCCCATGTCACATTCATGTGTGCGGATCCCGAGGCGCTGGCCCGCAAGGCCGAAGCCGGTGCCGCCGTGGCCGAAGGCGTCTTCTTTACCCGCGACCTGATCAACGAGCCTGCCAACGTCCTGACCACCACCGATTTCGCCGACCGCCTTCTGGCGATGCGCGAGCTGGGTCTCGAGGTCGAGGTGCTCGACGAGGACGAGCTGGCCAAACTGGGGATGCGCGCGCTTTTGGGCGTGGGTCTCGGTTCCGAGACGCCATCGAAAGTCGTGGTGATGCGCTGGAACGGTGGCGGAGAAGAGGCACCGCTCGCGCTGGTCGGCAAAGGCGTCGTTTTCGATACCGGCGGGATCTCGATCAAGCCGGCGGCGGGTATGGAAGAGATGACGATGGATATGGGCGGCGCGGGCGTTGTCGCCGGTGTGATGCGCACCCTCGCATTGCGCCGCGCCAAGGCCAATGTCGTGGGCCTCGTCGGACTTGTCGAGAACATGCCCGACGGCCGCGCGCAGCGTCCGGGCGATATCGTGAAATCCATGAAGGGCGACACGATCGAGATCGTGAACACCGATGCCGAAGGGCGTCTGGTTCTGGCCGATGTGCTTTGGTACGCGCAGAAGCGCTTCAATCCTTCGGCGGTGATCGATCTCGCGACGCTGACGGGCGCGGTGATCGTGGCGTTGGGCCATGACCATGCCGGTCTCTTCTCGAACGACGATCCATTGGTCGAGGCGCTGCTTTCCGCCGCAAAAGCCGAGGGCGAGGGCGCATGGCGCATGCCGCTGGCTCCGGCTTACGACAAGCTGATCGACACGCGTCTGGCGGATATGAAGAACTCGGGCGGCCGTTCGGCAGGCTCGATCACCGCGGCTCAGTTCCTCCAGCGTTTCATCCGCAAGGACCAGCCTTGGGTCCATATCGACATCGCCGGTGTGGCCCTGCCGCCGGGAGGTACGACCTTGGCTCCGAAAGGGGCGACAGGCTGGGGCGTCATGACGCTCGACCGCCTGATCCGCGACCGCTACGAAGCGAAATAAGCCAATGGGTTCCGCGCTTTTCTATCACCTGACCCGTTCCGCCCCAGAAATGCTTTTGCCGATGCTTGTCGGCAAAAGTCTGGCGGCCGGCTGGCGGGTGGAACTGCGCGGGACCCAACTTCCAGCGCTCGAACGGCTGGACGAAAGCCTGTGGCAGGGCGAAGGTTTCCTGCCGCACGGCCTTGCCGGCGGGCCGCATGACGCGCTCCAACCGGTGCTTTTGACGACAGGCGGGCAAGGCGGCGTGAACGCGGCCTCCTGCCTGATGGCGGTGCATGGCGCGGATGTTTCGGCCGAGGAATGTCTCAAACTCGAGCGGACCTGCATACTGTTCGACGGCAACGACCCGCAGGCGCTCGATCACGCCCGCGCACAGTGGCGGCTGCTGAAACAGGGCGGCGTCGAGGCGCAATACTGGAGCGAAGAGGGAGGCCGCTGGGAGCGCAAGCAGTAGCCGCGCGCACAGGCGCCGCTACAGTCCCGGCCAGACCCAGACCTAGCGTTGCAGGATCAACCGGTCGCTTTCGATGCTGACGCGGGCGAAGCGGCTCAGATAGGTCATCCCCAAAAGCGGCATCCCGAGATCGCCGTCCACCACCACAGCCGAGACATTGCGGTCGTGGATATCGCCGATCTGCACGTCGCGGATGATCACCGGCGCGGTCGGGACGATGCCGTTCGCCGTGCGCGCCTGCGCGGTGAAGGCGAGATTGTCGGTGTCGACCCCGATTCTGCGGGCTTCGTCGCGGCTGAGCGCGATCGTGGTTGCGCCGGTATCGACGACGAAATCCACCTCCTCGCCGTTCAGCGTGACCGTCAGATAGTAATGGCCGTCGGAACTGACCGGAATCTCGATCCTCCCGCCCTCGAAGATCTGCTGGCGCGGCACCACGCTGCGAGAAATGTCCTGCCACAGCCCCGCAACTGCGATCGTGCCGACGAAAATCAGCCCCCAAGCCAGCGCCTGACGCATGGTCTGCCCCGGTTTGGCGCGGAATTCGACGATCAGAAAACCGGCCAGCGCAACCAGAAGAAGAGCCAGGTAGGCCAGCCGTGGAAGGTCTTCAGTCATCTGTCCATCCGCTCGATTTGGGTCGCATTGCCCCGTTTTCGCCCGTTTGGCGGGCCTTTTCCCGCCACTCGCGCCCTGCCGACCGGCCCAGACCAAGGGTGGATCACGCGTTTGGGGGTTTCGATCATCGCTCCGACACCATATATGCTAAGACACCTGTTCTATCGCAAGGGCGGCAAAGGCCCTGCAACGGAGGAATAACATGCACGCACCTTCTCCTATGGCACTCTTGCTCATCGCAATCGTAGTGCTGGTCCTTTTCGGGCGCGGCAAGGTTTCGTCCCTGATGGGCGAAGTGGGCAAAGGCATCA
The DNA here is from genome assembly GCF_042430175.1 of Paracoccus cavernae. NCBI lineage: Bacteria > Pseudomonadati > Pseudomonadota > Alphaproteobacteria > Rhodobacterales > Paracoccaceae > Paracoccus > Paracoccus cavernae. The sequence goes on from NZ_JBHMDZ010000042.1 coordinate 39,547, forward strand.
CCGCCTTCAAAAAAGGCGTGAAAGAGGGTGGTGAAGAGGCGGCAAACGCCGATGTCACCGAACCCAATACCCCCGCCGATATCGAAAAAGCCCGCGCCGAGCTGGCTGCCGAACGTGCCAAACTCGAGGCCGACCGTGCCCGTCTGGCTGCTGACGGCACCCTGCGCGACGTGACGCCGACCGACCCGAACAAACTCTGATCCTGATCGGGCGCTACCATGTTTGATGTCGGCTGGAGTGAGCTTATGCTCATCGGCGTCGTTGCGTTGATCGTGATCGGCCCCGAAGATCTGCCCAAGCTGTTCCGCACCTTGGGACGGATTACCGCGCGTGCGCGCTCCATGTCGCGCGAATTCACCAGCGCGATGGAGGATGCGGCCAAGTCCTCGGGGCTCGAGGAAGCGGCCAATACGTTGAAAGACGTGAATTCCCTGACGTCGAAGAAGGCGCTCGGGCTGGATGCTTTGGACCGTGCGGCCGAACGTTTCGAGAAATGGGATCCGATGAATCCCAAGACCGACGACGCGAAAGGCTCGCTCAAACCGGCGGCCCCGAAACCGGCAGCTCCGGCTTCGGCCGGCAGCGACGGTCAGGCCGATGCGGTCACGCCGCCCGCGCCTGCAGGTGCCCCGCCCGCAAGTGCGGCCTCCTCGACACCGGCATCCCAAACACCGGCTCCCGCCGCCGTGCCCCTCGCGACCGAGGTGACCCCGCCTGCGGCCGAGGCCCCCGGCAAGCGCCGTCTCCATGCGGTGCGCCGCAGCGATTCCGGCACCGAAATGAAAGGCGATTGAGTGGCTTCGAAATCGGCCAAGACCGCCCCGACCGACATCGACGATAGCTCGGCACCGTTGATCGAACATCTCGCCGAATTGCGCACCCGCCTGATCTGGGCGGTGCTGGCATTCGTGATCGCGATGGTGCTGTGCTATTTCATCTGGAATCCGATCTTCGATTTCCTGACCCAGCCGATCTGTCACGCGCTCGAAAAGCGCAATCAGGCCTGCGGCCTGATCCTGCTCAAGCTGCAGGAGGGCTTCTTCGTCGCGATGCGCATCGCCTTCTTCGGCGGCTTCGTGCTGGCTTTTCCGGTCATCGGCTTCCAGCTGTGGCGCTTTATCGCACCGGGCCTTTACCGCAGCGAAAAGAACGCGCTTCTGCCCTTCCTGATTGCCTCGCCGCTGATGTTCCTCATGGGCGCGGCCTTCGCCTATTACGTCATTCTGCCCTGGGCTTTCGACTTCTTCCTCGGCTTCCAGCAGGGCCCGACCGTGCTGCCCGATGCGACGGTTGCAGCGGGCGAGGCCGCGAAAGCGGCCGGCACCAGCGCGCCGAGCGGCGGTGTCGGCATTGCGGCGGAAAACCCTTGGGCGGGCATCGTGTTCCAGGGTTCGGTCGAGGAATATCTGACCCTCACCACCAAGTTCATTCTGGCTTTCGGCCTTTCCTTCCAGCTGCCGGTGGCGCTGACGCTGATGGGCAAGACGGGGCTCGTCTCCTCGGAAGGTCTGGCCTCGGTGCGCCGCTATGCGGTGATCGCGATCCTGGTGCTTTCGGCTATGGTGACGCCGCCCGACGTCATCAGCCAGGTGGTGCTGTTCTCGGTGATCTATGGTCTCTACGAGATCTCGATCTTCCTTGTCCGCCGCATCGAGCGCAAACGCGAGGCCGAAGAGGCCGAGCTCGACAGCTGATTTCTTGACGGAATTGACGATGACTGATCTCGATACCCCCGTTCTCACGCGGATTGCCGAGGCGCTCGAGCGCATGGCGCCTCCGCCGGCACCCGCGCCGAGCTTTTCCGAGGCGAGCGCCTATATCTGGCAGCCCGATCCCGACCGGCTCGAGCCCGTGACGGCGGTCAGCCGCGTCGATCTGGTGCAGCTGATCGGCATCGACCGCTCGCGCGATACCTTGCTGCAAAACACCCTGCAATTCGCGCGCGGCCTGCCCGCGAACAACGCGTTGCTCTGGGGTGCGCGCGGCATGGGGAAATCCTCGCTGGTCAAGGCGGTTCATGCCGAGGCCGTCAAACAGGGGCTGCCGCTGGTTCTGGTCGAGATCGCGCGCGAGGATCTATCCTCGGTCGGACGCCTTCTGGCGCTGTTGGGCCGCGCGACCGACCGCCGCTTCGTGCTTTTCTCGGACGATCTCTCGTTCTCGCATGACGACAGCCAGTACAAATCGCTCAAGGCGGTTCTGGATGGCGGCATCGCCGGACGCCCCGAGAACGTGATTCTCTATGCGACCTCGAACCGCCGCCACCTGATGCCGCGCGACATGATCGAGAACGAGCGTTCGACCGCGATCAATCCCGGCGAAGCGGTCGAGGAAAAGGTCTCGCTCTCGGATCGTTTCGGGCTGTGGCTGGGCTTCCATCCCTGTTCGCAGGACGAATATCTCGCGATGATCGACGGCTATTGTGCGGCCTACGACATGCACCCCGACGAAGAGAAGCTGCGCGCCGAGGCGATCGAATGGCAGGCCACGCGCGGCTCGCGTTCGGGCCGTGTCGCATGGCAGTTCTTTACCGATCTCGCCGGACGCAGCGGCGTCAGGATCTGACGCCGGAGGGCGATGATTCCCCACCGGAATCCGCTGGAACGACAGGAAATTTCCGCACAGGGGCGGCCTCGAAAGGGGCCGCCCCTGTCGCATTTCTTCCTGACCCCGTGCCGAAGGAAACGGCAGAAAATCGGCACATTTTGTCATTCCGCGGGCAGATACCGCGAAAATCTTGCGCCAATGCCCGAAATGCCGCCTTTTTCGTCAGTTGGTCGCGGGTCGTCATTGTTCTGTTGCCAAGCGCATTGGCGGCTGCGTAGTCTGAAGGTGCGGTAACTAATGATAACCAAAACAGGGAGCCCGCATTGTCGACCCAACCGACCAACGACGCCTTCGTCGTTTATGACCATGTGCAGAAAAGCTACGACGGCCAATCGCTTGTCGTGAAAGACCTCAACCTGACGATCGGCAAAGGCGAATTCCTGACCATGCTCGGGCCTTCGGGTTCGGGAAAGACCACCTGCCTGATGATGCTGGCGGGATTCGAGACCGCAACCTCGGGCGAGATCCGCCTCGACGGCAAAAACATCAACGACGTGCCGCCCCACAAGCGCGGGATCGGCATGGTCTTCCAGAATTACGCGCTGTTTCCCCATATGACCGTCGGCGAGAACCTGTCCTTCCCGCTCGAGGTCCGCTCTTTGGGCAAATCAGAGCGCGAGGATCGCGTCACCCGTGCCCTCGACATGGTGCAGATGGGCCAGTTCCGCAACCGCCGCCCCGCGCAGCTGTCGGGCGGCCAGCAGCAGCGTATCGCCCTTGCCCGCGCGCTGGTTTTCGACCCCAAGCTGGTCCTGATGGACGAGCCGCTCGGCGCGCTCGACAAGCAGTTGCGCGAACATATGCAGTTCGAGATCAAGGCCTTGCACGAGCGTCTCGGCATTACCGTGGTCTATGTCACCCATGATCAGGGCGAAGCTTTGACCATGTCGGACCGCGTCGCGGTCTTCAACGACGGCCGCATCCAGCAGCTCGCCCCGCCCGCCGATCTTTACGAGCGCCCCGAGAACAGCTTCGTTGCAAGCTTCATCGGCGAGAACAACAAACTGCCCGGCCGGATCGAGAAGCTCGAGGGCGGCAAGGCTTTGGTTCGTCTCGCCAATGGTGAGTTGATCGATGCCACGGCGGTCAACATCCGCGAGAACGGGCAGGAAACCTTGGTCTCAATCCGTCCGGAGCGCGTTGAATTCAAACCTGAAATGATGCCCCCCGGCGCACATACCATCGACGCAGAAGTGTTGGATGTCGTCTATATGGGGGACATTTTGCGCACACGGCTGCGCGTGGCGGAAAGCACGAATTTCGTCATGAAAAGCCGCAATACGCTGGGGCAGACGCGCCTTTCGGCGGGCCAGAAGATCAAGATCGGCTGGCACCCGCAGGATGCGCGCGCGCTGGATCCGGTCTGAAGACTGAAAAACAGGGAGCAATCATGAAAAAGACACTCATTCTGACCTCGGCGCTGGTTACGGTGGCCTTTGGTGCGCAGGCGCAGGACAAGCAGATGAACCTGCTGTCCTGGGGCGGGGCCTATGGCAACAGCCATGTGCAGGCCTATGTGAAGCCTTTCGAGGCGGAAAAGGGCATCAAGGTCACGGTCAGCGATGCCGATAACCCCGCGACCCCGATCAAGGCAATGGTCGAAGCCGGCAACGTCACCTCGGATGTGGCCTCGGTCGAATATGCCGACGCGGTGCGTCTGTGCGACGAGGGCCTGCTCGAGCAGATCGATCCGGCCATTCTGGTCGCCGCCGATGACGGCACGCCCGCGACCGACGATTTCATCGCCGGCGCCGTGACCGATTGCTTCGTCGGCACCGACGTTTATTCGATGGTGCTCGCCTATGACGACACCAAATTCAGCGATGCCAAACCGGCGACGCCGGCCGATTTCTTCGATACCGCGAAATTCCCCGGCAAGCGCACCATGCGCAAAGGCGCGAAGTTCAACCTCGAATTCGCGCTGATGGCGGACGGCGTTCCGGCGGCGGATGTCTATGCGACCCTCGGCACGCCCGAAGGCGTCGACCGCGCCTTCGCCAAGCTCGAGCAGATCAAGAAAGACGTGATCTGGTGGGAGGCGGGCGCCCAACCGCCGCAGCTTCTGGCCGATGGTGAAGTGACAATGGCCTATGCGTTCAACGGCCGGATCTTCACCGCAGCGCAGGAAGAGAAAAAGCCCTTCAAGATCGTCTGGGACGGCCAGATCTACGAGATGGAGGGCTGGGTGATCCCGAAAGGCGCGACCAATCTCGAGGCCGCGAAAGAGTTCATCGCCTTCACGACCGCGCCGAAACAGCAGGCCCGCGCTGCAGAGTTCATCAGCTACGGCCCGCCGCGCAAATCGGCGGCCGCGATCGTCGGCAATCTTGAAGGCACCGATGTCGCCATGGGGCCGAACCTGCCGACCACGGCGGCGAACATGACCAATGCGCTCGGCTCGGATCTTGATTTCTGGGTCGATCACGACGGCGAGCTGAACGAGCGTTTCAGCGCCTGGCTGGCACAATAATCCACGCAGATCCGGTCGGCCCTTTGCGGGGCCGGCCGCTTTTCTTTCGGGACCTCCTCCTGCGATTCGGCGGGCTCCCTTTTTGCATGACAAGGCGCGGTTCAACGCGTCCCCGAGAATGAAGGAAAGCTATGGCCCATGCGCTTGATCCCCATGCGGAGTCCGCCTCGTCCGGCGGGCCGCTCCGC
>NZ_JBHMDZ010000043.1:0-49338 GCF_042430175.1 Paracoccus cavernae
ACAAGCTCTCTTGTAGAGCATCCATGATGATCAGCCGCCTGTTCGAGCGGCAACCATTCCGATGAAAGACGTCCCACTTGCTGGGCACCCAGCAGCAGGCGCTCAACGATCGCCTGACCGGCAAGCAGATCCCAGCCCCTACCATGCCGGCCGCGCGCCCCATCAAGGAAGCTGCAATCACGCATGTCCTGAAACAGTTTTGGGTTGAGGGACAAGCTTTCGCAGAACTGGTCGTCGGATAGCCCGTTCGTCAAATCAGACAGAAAAGGCCCCGCCTTTTCGAGCTCATGCAGAGCCCAGTCATCCGGCTTATGGCGTGCGAGTTCGGTGCGTTCGGCCCCGAGTCTTTCTCGAAGCGCAGGCGCATCCATCTTCAGAAGATGCGCCAAGGCACCGATCGAAGTCCACCGTCTCTCAAGAACAGGTTCCCCCAGCAGTTCCGCGCCCGGACCTAGGGGCCAGCTTGACCCAATGTGTTCCCGCAAGATCTGTTTCAGTGGGTGGTAAGCCTTCGGACAGGCATCCCCCGTCAGCAAGGAATAAAGCGCACCGAACACCCGCTTCTGCCCGATCTCGGGCGAGTGACCTTCCTGATGCTCACTAAGAAAGCCGCAAATGGCGCCCTTCCCGGCCCGAGCCAGCCCAAATCCCAGATCAGCGTGATCGAGGTCGGAAAGGTCTGACGCGCCGTGTGCGCCGCTCTCGCGTTGCGCGACAAGGCTTCCAAGCGCCCCGCAAAACTTCGCTGCGGCCTGCAAGCCAAACTGATCCAGCCAGTTTGCCTGCTGCTTCTTTCCGGATAGACGCGCCCCTACCCAGTGGTCATAGGCCGTCGCGGATCGAGCCATCGTCAAACGGGAGTGGCCAGTGTTATCTCGTGCCGACTCCGCCAGCCGGAACGCAACATCATGACGCTCGAAACGATCATATCGCTGCCACAAGGGCTCGAGGTATTCACCGTGGCGTGGACAGGTGCGAACCAGTTCCAGCATCCAATCACCCCGGATGAAGCCTAGTCCGATCTCGCCGATGCTGTCATGCGCCAGAACGTCATCGGTCAAAATCAGCGTGTGAGAGCCGGCGGCATGGCGGAAATGGAAGCTGATCCCCGCCCGCTCCATCTGGCGGCGCGCGAAGTCGAGATCGCTTTCGCGGTATTGCACCGTATATTCCAGAGGCTGGTAATCACCGCCAAGCTTCAACTCCAGCGCGGGATCGCCGAGGCTTGCGTAATCCGACAAAAGCTCCTGCAGGATCTGGACTACGGTCTTGTTGTGAAAGATGCGCTGGTTGCGCCGCCGGCCGGCCAGCCAGAACCACGGGCGCAGCACCAGATCATAGCGGTGGCCGTTCTCGCCCACCCCCGCCCAACGCGCCTGCGTAACGATGCCGTCAAAAGCCCGAATACCCTCGCGCCCCTCGATTTCGACCGTGGCATGGGTCCCGACCAGCGCGTCGAAATCAAGATCGCTGCGCGTGGCCAAAGCCTCGACCCGATATTCGAAGAGATCGTTGAGCTGCTCGGTGCCGTCAAAGCGCAGGAGCACCAGAACATCGGGGCCGAGCGCGGTCGTCAGGCGGCCAAGCCGGTCCATCTGGCGCAAGGGAGCGTTCATGCGAGCCTCCGATCCTGTCTAAAAGGTCAGGTTACTGGTAGGCATATCGCGCAAATAGCGCAAGCTGGTCCGGACCGGAGGCGCGGAGGGACGGTCTTTTAGGGCATGGGGAGGCAAGCTGGCCCAAGGGAAATGCCCGTGAAAGTTGCGCTGCGAGGGGAAGCGAGGACACAGGACTGGACTCGTTGGTCTCCGCAACCGGAAAAGGGCAACTGCAGCGAGCGGGATCGCGGATAAGAACCGGTCGGGACAGCAGCAGCACGGGTTGGCGTCATGGGGGAAGGTTTCTTTCGGCTCTGCTACATAAATCTGGTGACGGATTCACTTTGTGAATCCAGCGTGATAGCTGGGTCGTATGAGCAGACCAACATCTCCGTCCTACAAGGCCCGTAACTGGCCCAGCCATAACCGAGCGCTGAAGCCCGTGGCTCTCTGACGATCAGGTTCGATCCGGCCATGACGTGGGAGCCTGCACCGGCCGGCAGGCGTGGCCGCCCGCCCGACTTATAGCGATGCCGCCATCCAGGCTTGCCTGGCATTAAAGTTACTCGTTGGGATGGCACTGCGCCAAACCACTGGGTTCGTCGAGAGCCTGATGCAGTTGATCGGCTTCGACTGGTCAGTGCCCGAGTTCAGCACGCTGTCGGGGCACCAGAAGACCCTCAAGATCAATATTCCTTATCGTGGTTCGGACGGTCCGCGGCACCTGCAGATCGACAGTGCCGGGATCAAAGTTGAGGGTCAAGGCGACTGGAATGCACGCAAGCATGGCAGGTCGATGCGACTCGTCTGGCGCAAGCTCCACATCGGAGTCGACGAGAAAACTCTAAAAATCCGTGCGGCCGTATTCACCGCCGATGGCGCCTTCGACATCCGTGAATGCCCATGATGCCATCGTCGCCCGAGCTGCCGCAGCGATCATCGTACCCCGCAAGAACGCCAAGCCCTGGAGGCCGTATCCCCCGGGGCTATCGCGCGCAACGCAATCCTGCACATATTGAAGCGCGTTGGCCGAACCATCTGGCGACGATGGAGCGGCTATCACCGTCAAAGCCGTGTAGAGACCCGAATGCACTGCGTGAAGCTGCTGGGCCAGCGCCTATCCGCCCGAGACTTCGACCGTCAGGTCGCCAGAGCTGCAAGTTCGAGTTGCCGTCCTGAACGGCTTCACCGCGCTCGGAAGCCTCGCAACGGAGCTCAAGGGATAAGTCCCCGTTCGGGGCAAGGCGAGCCGCGGCCGTCAGCTCGTTTGTGTAACTGGGCTGAGGCAAGGATCCGACCGGATTTCTGCGACTGGCCAATATTCCCTTTGTCGGCCTGACGCCCGATGGCCAACGCCTGCATCTGCTGCGCGTTGCTTCCGCGATCAGCGCCGATGTCGGCTCGGTATCGCCTTCCCCGTTCTCTATTCGCGACGGGCGGACGGGCGACGTCCCTGCGGCGGTCCGACATGCCACAATCATTTCGCTCAAGCTCGGCGGCAGCCCAATTGAATTTCATCGCATGAACAGGGCAATCACGGTGAGCATGACAAGCAGAAAAGGGCGGTTCCGGGCGCGGCTCGCCATGATCGGCGCACAGCCAATCCCTTAGGCGATCGACCCGGATCTCGATGCGGTTGCGTCGTTTCTGGCGCTGTCGTCCCGTTGATGCCGAACCGGAACCAGCCACAGTGTACAGGGGCTTCGCCGTAGGGCAACCAGAGCAATTGGCCATGGTTTTGGCCAGACCTATACGGTCGGCACGCAGGGCCGCTTTTCGCGACCCTGCCACTTGAGCGACACGCGCCGGTGCAAGTGCAAGTTCGGCTTGCGACAACACCATCACCATCACCATCACCATCACCAACCGCTATGGTCGGTCCCGCGACAAGTGCAAGCGACGGGGCAGCAGCCATACCAGCAAATGAAGCGCGGGCAATGACCACAGTCGAGCGGAGTCAGGTGATGAGCGCGTGGTTATTGTAGAGGTGATGGTCAGCCAGCTCGCGCGCCTCGCGCCCCTTCAGGAAAGGGCGCGCCGGCGCGAAGGCTTCGCGCGCGTCGCGCAATTGCGGGAACAGGGTAAAGATCTCCTCGCACGCGGTGGCCCCCACCGATTTCAGCGCTTCGGCACCCGTATAAAGCGTTTCCGTTTCCGCACCGTCCGAGGTGACGACTTCGTGGCGGTCGAAAAGCAGGTGGACATAGGTGACCGTGTCGCAATCCGTCGCGACCTCGATCCCGTCGAGCGCAAGAAGCTGCTTTGCCGCAACCAGCACCTCGGTTGCACCAAAAAGCTCTGCCGCGATGCGCGAGCGCACGAGGATCCGGTGTTGGGGCGAGACGACAAGATCGCGCGCAGGGGTGTTTTCGCCCAAGGCTCCGGCGGAAATGCGGATGGGGAGCAGATTTGGCGCGCCCGCAAGCGTTTCGCGTTCAAGCTTGCGCCTGCCGGTCCACCTCAGGGGTTGGGGCCCGTTGTCGAGGGTCAGAATAAGGTCGCCCACCGCAAGGGTTTCGACCGCGCGCTCCCCCTCCGGCGTGCGGATCATGGTGCCGGCGGTGAAACAGGGCACTGAGAGGTTCGGGGCTTGAATCCTAACGTCCTGACTCTCGAGAGTCGCAGAATCTCTCGCCCTGACGCTCAGAGTCTGTCCAGCTTGTTGGGGCACAGCCAGGCTCACCATGAAGTTCCCGTTCATGTCGGTCAGGCCCTGTCCGATCACTGATCCTTCCGCATTGCGCACTTCGATCACGGTATTCGGCTCAGCCTGCCCAATTACCGCGGTACCGTCCTGGTTCATGGACAGGTTGCTTGGCTCTGCCGGCGGTGTCACGTCGGGCGCGAATGCCGTTGCGGGGGACGAGGTGTTGTTGAAACTGTCGGTTGCCGTCACGAAAAGCTGCTCGCCGTTGGTGAAAGGCCGGGTCGTCGTGATGGAGTAGCGACCAAAAGGATCGCTGCGGGTGGTTCCGACCAACTCTCCCGAAGTGGTTCTGACCTCGATGGTCATGGACGGTTCGGCTGCACCGGAGACAATCGTTCCGGAAGTATTAATAATCGCGGTAGGGGTATTTGGCATGGGGGCTCTCTGACAGCGTGGGCTGATCTGCAATGCGGTGCCGGTTGTGGGAAATGCGGCAGTTCGCGTGGATTTCCGTTGAATTTACAGAACGTTGGACCAAAGACAAGGTTCCGGTCGACAGCCCTTAATATTGTTGTAGGTGCTATAGGGACTGTTACTCAAAGAGCGGCGCAGGAGGCAACTCAATCTGGAATCCGTCAGGGGCCGCGACCTGTGCACGGTGGGCACGGGTATTCGACTTCGCCTTCCGGCACCCGCAGCGCAAAGAAACGCGGTCGCGCCGGGGAAATGGCGGCATCCTCGATCACGGCAATATCCTGCACGCTGATCCGGTGATCGTCTTAGAGACACTGCTGCACCGGCGCGCCCCGATGTCCGTATCAAAACACGCGGGCCGAGGGGTGATAGATCGCCTCGTCATTGTCTTCGTTGATTCCCGCCGAAACCATCAGCGTGTCGGCAGAATGCGCTGCGGCACGGGTAACCATGATTGTCGGCCGCATGGAAACCTCAGGGAATGGACCGGAACGCTCCTGCCCTTAGTGCTTCGATGGTATCAGAGGGTAAAAGGCGGAAGGCGTTTCGCGCGGAGGAGTTGGCGCGGGTCTTCGCCTGCGAACCGTATCGCGATGGCGCGGCCGATCTCTACCGTACGATCGGGGCAAACGCGCTCCGTGGCGCTGCGCGTTGAAGCTGCGGCGGCCTGCGCCAGTGTTGCCGTGAACGGCGGTGTCGAGCGCTCGCCCAGCTTTTCAATCGCTTTATCGGGACATGCGCCGGATTGTGTTCGGTATCCTTTTTCGTCGCATGTCCCGTCACGCAATTTGCCCCACCGTCTTTCAGGTTCGGCATATTCGGAATCCGCTGGCTGCCATCCTTTCGTGCGCCATAGCGCAGAACCCGCCTCAGCGCAGATAGTGGATATGGGGCCTGCCGTGATGGGGCGAGGTGACGACGCGGGCCTCGACGCGGAAGACCTCGCGCAGAAGGGCCTCGGTCAGGACGGCTTCGGGCGTACCTTGCGCGACAATGCGGCCGCGGTCCAGCACCACCAGATGATCGCAAAACATCGCCGCATGGTTCAGATCATGGATCGCGATAATCGAGGTCAGCGAAATATCACAGATCAGGCGCAGCAACTCGATCTGGTGCTGGATGTCGAGGTGATTGGTCGGCTCGTCCAGCAGCATCTCGGTGGGGGCTTGCGCCAGCGCGCGGGCGATATGAACGCGTTGACGCTCGCCTCCCGACAAGCGCTGCCAGTCGTCGCGGGCGCGGGCCTCCATGCCGACGCGGGCCAAAGCATTGTCGACGATCTCGTCATCAGCCTTTGTCCAGCCACCCAAAGGCGGGTGATGGGGAATGCGGCCCAGTTTGACCACATCGCGGACTTTGACATTGGATTCGGTATTGGCGTGCTGCTCGACCAAGGCGATGCGGCGCGAAAGGGCCTTGCGCTTAATCTTTTGCAGGTCCTGACCGTCCAGTGTCACCCGCCCCGCATGGGCTTTGCGCAGCCCTGCCAGCAGGCGCAGCAGCGAGGATTTCCCCGAGCCGTTCGGACCCAGAAGGCCCAGCATCTTGCCCGGAACGGCCGAGATCGTGACATCATCGACAATGATCTTTTGCCCGATCTTCCAGCTAAGGTTTTCTGCCGCGATGGTCATGAGTTGCGCTGCGAACGGTAAAGGATGATCGAGAAAAACGGCACGCCCACCAATGCGGTGACGACGCCGATGGGCAAAACCTGCTGGGGCAGGATGATGCGCGACATGATATCGGCCAGCACCATGAAGATTGCGCCGGTGACCAGACAGGTCGGCAGCAGCCGCATATGGGATTGCCCGACGATAAAGCGCGCGGCATGGGGCACGACCAGACCGACAAAGCCGATCGAGCCGACCATGGACACGATCGTCGCCGTCAAAAGGGCGGTGACCCCAAAAAGGATGATGCGCACGGCATTGACCGAAATCCCGAGTGAGGCGGCCGCATCATCACCAAAAGCGAAGGCATCCAGCGCTTTGGCGAAATACATGCAGATCACAAAGCCTATGACGACAACGGTAAGCGCCAGCTGGAACTCGGGCCAGCGCACGCCGCCAAAACTGCCCAAAAGCCAGAACATCACATCCCGCGCCTGTTGCGCATTGCCCGAAGTGCTGACGATGTAGGAGGTAAGCGCATTGAAAAGCTGGCTGGCGGCGACCCCTGCCAAGATCGTCTTGCCCGCTCCGGCGCGCGCGCCGTCCGAGAGCAGCGCCACGAAAACGAAGGCGGCAAAGGCACCGACAAAGGCTCCGGCGGACAAGGTGACCGCGCCCGCGCCAAGCCCCAAGATCATGATCGAGACCGCGCCGGTCGATGCGCCCGCCGAGACGCCCAGCACATAGGGCTCGGCCAGCGCATTGCGCAAAAGCGATTGCAAGATCGCCCCGCACAGCGCCAGACCCGCCCCGCAGCAGGCCGCGACCAGCGCCCGGCTAAGCCGGTAGTCCCAGATCACGCTTTGATGGATCGGGTCCAGCGCGACCTCGCTCCAGCCGAATTTGTTGGTGACGGCGAAAAAGGTGGTGCGCAGCGGGATCGACATCTCGCCGATGCCCGTGCCCGCGGCAATGGCCAGCAGCAAAAGCGCCGAGGATAAAAGCAAAAACAGGCCAAGACCGGCCTGTTCCCCGAAATGTCGTTTGGGCATGCTCACTTGAGAAGACCAAGCTCTTCCAGCTGCGCGGCGACCTGCTCGGCGCCGTAAAGGGTGCGGATGGTCGGGTTCATGGCCTGGGCATCCATGGTCACGATATGGCCCTGTTTGACGGCCTCGAGATGGCTGATGGCGGGATCGGCCTTCAGGAAGGCGATCTTGTTTTCGGCCTTGTCCAGCTCCCAGCCGCGGGTCAGGGCGACCTCGCCCACCACGATCACATCGGGATTGGCGGCCATGATCCCCTCCCAGCTGACGGTGGGCCATTCCACCTCGGTCTGGATGACATTATGGCCGCCCAGAAGATCGGCGATGAAGCCCGAAGAGCCGTTCTTGCCACCCAGATAGGCATCCGCCTCGGGCGAGGGGCTGGAGAACCAGAAGGCGTAGGACAGACCATTGGCCTGCGTCGAAACCCGCGCGCGGATGGCCGCCTCGCGCGCCTTGAAATCCGCAATCAGCGCCTGACCGCGATCGGCCACATCAAAGATCTGCGAAAGCTCGTCGATCTCTTGGTAAAGCTGGTCCATGTTCCACATCTCGGCGCGCGCGCCATGCACATCGCCGCTGTTGTGGTTGGCGGTGCAAAGGGTTGGCGAGAGATAGCTGTTGATGCCGAGATTGGCGAAATCCTCGCGCTTGGCGACCTTGCTTTCGGGGCCGAGCAAATGGGCAAGCTGCGCCGCGACGAAATCCGGACGCTCCGCCAAAATCGATTCCAGCGTCGGAATTTCCTGAGACAGCCGTTTGACCTTGCCGTTCGCCTCGGCCAGTTCGGGCAGCACTTCCGAGGGCCAGAAAGCGGTGCCGACCATCTGATCCTCGACGCCAAGCAACAGCAAGATCTCGGCGCTGTTCTGGCCAAGCGTGACCGCGCGCTGCGGCGCTTTCTCGAAGGTCAGCTCGACCCCGCAATTGTTGATCACCAGCGGATAGGCCGTCGAAGCGGCAAAAGCGGGCGAAAGCGAAAGGGCGAGGGGGAATGCCATGCCGCAAAGGGCGCTGACCGACTTCAACGAAAACATGGCAACAGATCCAAAGCTGGAGGGCGGTTGACGCGAGAAAAACCCGCGCGCCTCTCCTATTGATGCGGGGCGGCGGGCGCAATACTAAATTAGTCAGGTAATTTTGAACATGAGGGAAACGTGCTGGTTTCCTCTTTCCAACGGGCTCTCTCTCGGGAGTTGGGTCGCGATCGAGAGGATCCGTGGCGCCATTGATGACGGGTCATCCGTCCCTCCCCCGCAAATCGCCCCGATGCCTTGGAAGTTCAGAAGATCAGACGATATCCGATGCCGGGCTCGGTTATGATCAGCCTCGAATGCTGGGCATCGTCGCCCAGCTTGTCTCTCAAGTGGCTGATCACAATGCGCAAATAATGGACGTCATCCCGATGGGCTGGTCCCCAGACGGTGCCGAGCAGATCGTGGTGCGAGAGCAGGCGCCCCGAATTGCGCGACAGAAGTGCGAGCACGTCAAATTCCTTGCGGGTCAGTTCGACCACCTGACCGTTCAGGCGAACCAACCTTTTCGCAAGGTCGATTTCCAGCCCTCCGACGGTGATGACGGCCGGCTGAGCGGCAGCCGCAACATTGCGGCGGGAAAGCGCCCGAAGACGGGCGAAAAGCTCGCCCGTGGCAAAGGGCTTGGTTACATAATCGTCGGCGCCCGCATCCAGTGCCGCGATGATCTCGGCCTCTTCCGAGCGGACGGAAAGCACGAGGATGGGCACGCGCGACCATTCCCTGATCGCTTGGATCACCTCTTTTCCATCGAGATCGGGCAAGCCCAGATCCACGAGCACCACGTCCGGCCCCAGGGTTGCGGCTTTGGTTATGCCTTCGCGTCCGCGAGCGGCCTCCTCGACGGTAAATCCCGCTCCTTCCAGCACGACCCGCAGAAAGCGGCGGATCGGCGCCTCGTCCTCGATGACCAGAACTCCGGTTGTGTCATTCATCTGCGATCTCGGCGATTGTCGGGGCATAGGGCAGGATCATGCGGATGGCCGCACCTGTGCCGGAGGGTGGCTCAATCGCTTCGACCTTGCCGTCATTCGCCTCGACCATGCCCTTGACGATCGCGAGCCCGACGCCCGTTCCCGCAGGCTGGCCGTCACCTTGTACGGCACGATGGAAGAGATCGAAGACACGGGCACGCTCGGGTTCCGGAATGCCCGGCCCCTGATCTTCGACAAGCACGGCGACGCCTTGGTCCAACGTCGTAGCGGAAAGCCGGATGGTGCTGCCTTCGGGGGCATATTTGGTCGCGTTCTCCATCAAGTTGACAAGCGATTGCCCGATCAGGACCGGATCGATCATGACCGCGGGAAGGTCTCTGGGCAAGTCGACGACCACATGAAAGACCGAAAGCGGCACGGCCAGATCGCTTTGCGCCCGCGCGAAAAGCTCGGCCAGATCGGTCGGCACCTGCCGCGCCGTCAGCGCGCCGTGGCCAAGGCGGGTCATGCTGAGCAGATTGGCGACATAGCGGTCGAGCCGCTCGGCCTCGGTCAGGGCACCGCGGATGAGCAGACGTTCGCCCTCGGGCGGCAGGCCGCCTTGCTCGACAGCCGAAAGCGAGCCGATCACCGTGACCAAAGGCGTACGCAGATCATGGCTGACACTGTTCAAAAGCGCCGCGCGCAGGGTCTCGGTCTCCGAGGCCAGACGCGCGCGTTCGAGATCGGATTCGATCTTGATGCGCTCGACGGCGACGGCGACCTGATCCTCGACCGCGGCCAAAAGGCGCCGCGTCTCGGGATCGCGTCCGCGCGCGGGGTCCAGAAACCGCACCCCGATCGCCCCGATCGGCGCGCCCTGCGTCGCCAAGGGCAGAAACATCCAGTCAGAGGCGGGCAAAGTGTCGGTCCCCGCCCCCGCAGGCACGTTCTTTTGATAGGCCCAAAGCGCTGCGGCAAAAATCTGGGGCGCCAGATCCTCTTCGACCGAGGGAAATCCCTGAACCTGCTGCAGATCCCCTGCCCCGTCCGGCATCAGGATCAGCGAGTGGCATTCCAGCGAATGGGCAATATGCGCCGCCGCCGCCCAAAGCACATCATCGGTCGTGCTGGCCGAGGCGATCTTGCGCGCAAAATCGTAAAGCGTCTGGGTGCGCGCCTGCGTAACGCGCATGAATTCGATCTGTTGCTTCAACCGGCCCGCAAGGCTGCCGGTGAAAAGCGCGGAAACCGTAAAGACCAACAGCGCCACCACCGATTCATGGCTGGCCACGCGCAAGGAATAATAGGGCGAGGTGAAGAAATAGTTATAGGCCAGAAAGCCCAGAACGCTGGCCAAAACCGCGCCCGCAATCCCGCGCCGCATCCCGATGGAGAGAACGCCCACCAGATAGATCACCGCCAGCGAGGCAACCGGCACGAAGCGATCAAACGGCGTGGCAATCGCGGTCGAGATCACCGTCACGCCCACAGCCTCGGCCAGAAGGATCGGCCAGCCCAAGGCCCTGCGCGGCGCCTTTTCGCGTCGGGGTGCGGGCTCGGATGTGGGGGCAAGGACCGTGACCTCGAAATCGACCGCTTTTTCAAGGATGCGCTCGGATAAAGGCGGCATGATCCGCGCGAGCAACCTTTGCCACCACCCCGCCCCGATCCTGCGCCCAAGGATCAGCCGCGAGGCCTTGTGACGGCGGCCCGCCGCCAGCAGCTCGTCCACGACATCGGCGCGGTCGGCGCGCAGGATCTGGACCTCGGCCCCCAGCCTTTCGGCCACGGCCAAGGCATCGGCCATCGCACCGGCGGCGGCAGGGCCGCGCCGCTCGATCTCGGGGGTGATGACGGTGGCCACGATCCAGGGAATGCGCGCGCGATCGGTCATGCGCCGCCCCGCCCGCACCAGCGCCTTGGCGCTGGCGGGATCATCCAGACAGACCATCAGGCGGTCCTGCGTCGCCAACCGTCCATTGCCCTGATTAAGCGCCAGCATGTCGGCATCGACACGGCTGGCGGCCGTGCGCAATGCCAGCTCGCGCAGCGCCGTCAGATTGGGCTTGGAGAAGAAGTTCAGAAGCGCGCGCCCCGCCTCGACGGGCATATAGACCTTGCCCTCGCGCATGCGCTTGATCAGATCCTCGGCGGGCAGATCGATCATGCGGATCTCGTCGGCGCGCTGCAAGATCGCATCGGGAACGGTTTCCTGCACGCGCACGCCCGTGATGCGCGCGACCACATCATTGAGGCTGTCGATATGCTGGATATTCAGCGTCGTATAGACATCGATGCCCGCGGCCAGAACCTCTTCGACATCCTGCCAGCGCTTGGGGTGGCGCGCGCCGGGCACATTGGTATGGGCCAGCTCGTCAATCAGCGCAAGACGCGGGTGGCGGGCCAGCAGGCCGTCCAGATCCATCTCCGATATCTGCCGCCCGCGATAGGTCACAATGCGGCGGGGCAGTTGCTCCAGATGGGCCAGCAATGCGGCGGTTTCGGCGCGGCCGTGCGTCTCGGCCAAAGCGACCACGGTATCGATGCCCGCGCCATGATCGGCGCGGGCTTCCTCGAGCATGGCATAGGTCTTGCCGACGCCCGGCGAGGCGCCCAGAAAGATCTTGAGCCGCCCCGGCGCCGAGCCCGCAGGCAGATCCGGCCCGGCCTCGGCATTGGCCTCGGACAGGAAGGTCTCGGGATCGGGGCGCGGGGCGTCATGGTCCATGGCGCGATCCTAGCGGATCATCGCATCAAGCGCGAGATTGGCCTGAAGCACATTGACAAGGTTTTCGCCAACAAAACCAAAGGCCGGACCGGTGCTGACCTCATGCAGCAGGGCGATCACCTTATCCTCGGGCAGATCGCGCGCCTGCGCGATCCGGGGCGCCTGACGCAGCGCCGCACCAAGCGTGATCTGCGGATCCAACCCCGAGCCCGAGGCCGTCGCCATTTCCGAGGGCACCGGCAGCGGCCCGAACGCCTTGGCGCGCGAGGTGACCTCTTGCAGCAGCGCCTGACTGGAAGGCGCAAGGTTGGTGCCCGTCGAGGAGGCCGCATTATAGGCCGGATCCGTGCCCGAGACGCGGCCATGCAGATAGCCCGGCCGCGTGAACTCTTGCCCGATCAGGCTTGAGCCGATGACGGCACCGTCGCGCGCAATCAGGCTGCCATTGGCCTGAGCGGGAAACAGCGCCTGCCCCAATCCGGTCATCGCCAAAGGATAGGCAATGCCCAGAAGCAGCGAAAAGAAGCCAAGGAAAACAAGTGCCGGACGAAGTTGCGAGATCATAAGATCACCTCAAGCCAGATGGGCCAGATCGACCAGAATGTCGATCAGCTTGATACCGATGAAGGGCGCGACAAGGCCGCCAAGCCCATAGATCAGCAGATTGCGGGACAAAAGCCCACCAGCCGAGGCCGGGCGGTATTTGACGCCTTTCAGCGCCAGCGGGATCAGCGCGACAATGACCAAAGCGTTGAAGATGATCGCCGACAGGATCGCCGATTGCGGCGTGCCAAGGCCCATCACATCCAGCACAGCCAGCCCCGGATAGGCCGCGACAAACAGCGCGGGCAGGATCGCGAAATATTTCGCGACATCATTGGCGATGGAAAAGGTCGTCAGCGCGCCCCTCGAGATCAGCAGCTGTTTCCCGACCATGACAATCTCGATCAGCTTGGTCGGATCGCTGTCCAGATCGACCAGATTGCCCGCCTCTTTGGCGGCGGGCGTGCCCGAGTTCATCGCCACCCCGACATCCGCCTGCGCCAAGGCCGGTGCGTCGTTTGAGCCGTCGCCGCACATCGCGACCAGCCGCCCCTGTGCCTGCTCGGAACGGATCAGTTCCAGTTTGCGCTCGGGCGTGGCCTCGGCAAGGAAGTCGTCGACCCCCGCTTCGGCGGCAATCGCGGCGGCGGTCAGCGGGTTGTCCCCGGTGATCATCACCGTGCGGATACCCATGCGGCGCAGCTCGGCGAAACGCTCGCGGATGCCGGGTTTCACGACGTCTTTCAGATGGATCACGCCCAGAATACGCCCGTTCAGCGCCACGACCAAAGGCGTGCCGCCCGACATGGCGATGCGGCGCACCAGAGGTTCGGCCTGAGCCGCGCCGCCTTCGGGAAAGCTGCGCGCCATCGCATCCGAGGCCCCTTTGCGGATCTTGCGCCCATCAGGCAGATCCACCCCCGACATGCGGGTTTGCGCGGTAAAGGGCACGAAATCTGCACCAAGACGCAAGATCCCCTCGACGAAACCATGCCGCTTGACCGCCAGATCGACGATGGATTTGCCCTCGGGCGTGTCATCGGCCAGCGAGCTGGCCCAGGCGGCCTCGGCCAGATCGGCCTCGGAGACGCCGGGGACGGGCAGGAATTCCTCGGCCATGCGGTTGCCGAAGGTGATGGTTCCGGTCTTGTCCAAAAGCAGCACATCGATATCGCCCGCCGCCTCGACCGCTCGGCCGGATTTGGCGATGACATTGGCCCTGACCAGCCGGTCCATGCCCGCAATGCCGATGGCCGACAAAAGCCCGCCGATGGTCGTCGGGATCAGCGTGACGAACAGCGCCGCCAGATAGACCACCGGAATCTGCGCGCCCGCCCAGCCCGCAAAGACCGGCAAAGTCGCCACGACCAGCAAAAAGACCAGCGAGAGCCCCGCCAGCAGAATATCCAGCGCGATCTCGTTCGGGGTCTTGGCGCGTTTGGCCCCCTCGACCAGCGCGATCATGCGGTCCAGAAAGGTCTCGCCGGGTTTTGCGGTCACTTTGACCACCAGCCAATCCGACACCAGCCGCGTCCCCCCCGTCAGCGACGAGCGATCGCCGCCGCTTTCGCGGATCACCGGCGCGGATTCCCCCGTGATCGCGCTTTCATCGACCGAGGCGACGCCCTCGATGATCTCGCCGTCCGTGGGCACGATATCGCCTGCCTCGACCAGGATCAGCTCGCCCGGCTCGATCGTGTCGATGTCTTTCATCTCGAAGAGATCGCGCCGCGCGGGATCAAGCAGCGCCTTGGCTTTGGCGCTCGAGCGCGTGGCGCGAAAGGCATCGGCGCGCGCCTTGCCCCGCCCCTCGGCCACGGCCTCGGCGAAATTGGCAAACAGCACCGTCGCCCAAAGCCATAGCGCGATCTGTAGCGACAGGAACGTGCCCGGCTGCCCCCATTTCGCCAGCGCCAGAACGGTTGTGACCAAGGCCACCAACCCGGTCGCAAAGATCACCGGATTGCGCGCAAGGCTGCGGGGATCAAGCTTGCGGAAGGCCGCCAGAACGGCTGGCCGCATGATCTCGGGGGCCAGCAGGCCGATTTCGGATTTTTCGTGTTTTGACATGGGTTTACCCTCAGAATGTCTGACCAGCCGAGATCGCCACCTGTTCGGCAATCGGGCCAAGCGCCAGCACGGGCAGAAAGGTCAGCGCGCCGATAATCAGGATCGTCGCAATCAGCAGGATGGTGAAAGCACGGCCATGGGTCGGGAAGGTTCCGGAGGTTTCCGGCGCGCGCGTCTTGGCCGCCAGCCCTCCCGCAATCGCCAGAACCGGCACGATATAGCCCCAGCGGCCAATCAGCATGGCCAGCCCGATCATCGTATTGTGCCAGGTTGAATTGGCGCCAAATCCGGCAAAGGCCGAACCGTTATTGGCCGTGCCCGACGTATAGGCATAGATCAGCTCGCTCAGCGCATGGGGGCCTGCATCCTGCACCGCCGGCTGGGCATTGCCCGTCAGAATCGACAGCGCCGACAGGATCAAAACGCCGATCGGCATCACCAGAAGGCTAAGCGCGGCCAGCTTCATCTCGCGGGCCTCGATTTTTTTGCCCAGCCATTCGGGCGTCCGCCCGACCATCAGCCCGGCGATAAAGACAGTGAGGACGACATAAAGCACCATGCCGTAGAAACCTGCACCGACACCGCCATAGATGATCTCGCCCAAAAGCATGTTGAACAGCGGGATCATGCCGCCAAGCGCCATCAGGCTGTCGTGCATCGCATTGACCGCGCCGCAGGATGCCACCGTGGTCGCCACGGTGAAAAGCACCGTCTGCGCCAGACCAAAGCGCGTCTCTTTGCCCTCCATCGAGACACCGGGATCGGTGATGCCAGCGTAAAGCGGGTTGCCATGGGCCTCGAAGAAGTAAGCGGCCAGCAGGACGGCAACGAACAGGACGCTCATCGCGACATAGATCGCGACCCCCTGCCGCTTGTCCCCGGCCATGCGCCCGAAAAAGAAGGGAAAGGCCGCCGGAATGCACAGAATCGCGTAAATCTGGATCAGGTTCGTCAGCGCGGTTGCGTTTTCATAGGGATGGGCGGCATTGGCGTTGAAGAAACCGCCGCCATTGGTGCCCAGCATCTTGATCGCATCCTGACTGGCGACCGGGCCTTGCGCGATGATTTGCTGCGCGCCCTCCAGCGTTGTTGCGGTGACCGATGCCAGCAGGTTCTGCGGCTGCCCCTGCCAGATCAGAGCAATTGTGATCACAATCGCGCCCGGCAAAAGCAGGTAAAGCACCGCCCGCGTCAGATCGACCCAGAAATTGCCCAGATCCTTGACCGAGCGCCCGACAAGGCCGCGCACCACCGCGACCGCCACCGCAATCCCCGTCGCCGCCGAGACGAAATTCTGCACCGTCAGGCCGAACATCTGGCTGAAATGACTGACCGTAGTCTCGCCACCATAGCTTTGCCAATTGGTATTGGTCATGAAGCTGACGGCAGTATTGAAGGCCTGCGACGAGGTCATCGCGCCAAAGCCCTGCGGGTTGAACGGCAGCCAGCCCTGAAGGCGCAGCACCAGAAACAAAAGCGCAAATCCCGCCGCGTTGAAGGCCAACAGGCTGATCGCATAGCTTGTCCAGCGCTGCCCCCGCCCCGAAACGCCCGCCACAGCCAGCAGCCGCCGCTCGAGCGGGTCGAAGAGGCGCAGCCGTCCGGTGAAAACCCGCTCCATATAGCCGCCAAGCGCCAAGCCAATCAGGGTCAGACCGACCAGAAACAGCGCAAAATAGATCAGATCGCCTGTCATCTCAGAACCTCTCGGGCGCCAGAAGCGCGAACAGGAAATAGACAAGCAGGGCCAGAGCAAGCGCTCCGCCCAGAACAAGGTCGAGCGTCATGACACCCCCTCAAAGACGGTCAGCCGCCCGCACCGCCAAGGCGGCGAGGGCAAAGACGGTCAGACCGCCTGCAAGAAACAGAAAGTCGAAAAGCATGGTTTTCTCCTGCGTTTTGATGGGAAAACTGTGCTTGCGGGGCGCGTAAAGGCGCTATGCGGAAAACCCCGATATGCGTAAAGCCAGCGTAAATTTTGCCGGCGAAGGCCCTCCTGCTCCTTGGCGGTGTCGAAGCATTAAGTTGTGTCGTGGAGGTGGCCTTGGGGCCTGTCGTGGTCCTCTCGTCGCGCAGCTTGCGCGGCGGATATGTCCGAGTTCACGCATCCCGCCCACAGAGCCGATACACCACCGGCTTGGGCGCGCTTCGGACGTTTGCGGGCTAGCAGCCTTCGGTTCCAAACCCATTGGTTTCAGGTTTCCGGCGTGATTCAAGTTCCGCAAGGAGACCAGACCGAGGGGCAGCTTCTACCGGCTTTTCGAGGGGCAGATTGAGCGTCTGAAGCGGTTTGGCGGGAAAGTGGTTCTGCGGGCGGATTTCTGACTCTCCAATCCTTCCAAGAGCCACGGCCCGCTCCGTGATCGCTTCGGAAACCGCCGCGTTTGGGAGGGGGCGCAGCTTGGAGCAACCGACCTCTGGCAGGACGGCCGGACCGTGAATGCGAATGATCCCCAATCATCACAATTCCGAGATTTCACCCCTTCGGAAACCTTCGGAAACCTTCGGAAAGTCGAGAGGAACTTCACTTTTAGCAAATAAAATCAGCGCAGTGAAAGAGACATATCCCAAGATCGAAAACCCGCCCGTCATTTCAGAACGGCCATTTACATACATTCGTGAATGTTTGTATGACCTTGTCTATGGTTGATTGAAGGTGGATCGCGACGTGAGACGGACCAAGGAAGATGCCGAAGAAACCCGCAATGCGATCCTCGATGCGGCCGAGATAATCTTCTCCGAAAAGGGCATTTCCGGCCCCTCGCTCGAAAGCATTTCGCGTGCGGCTGGTGCGACCCGCGGTGCGTTTTACTGGCATTTCAAGAACAAAACCGACCTGCTCACCGCCTTGCGCTCGCGCAGGGCGCTGCCGCAAGAAGAGCTGCTCGTGCTCGCGGCGACGCAGGGGCATGACGATCCACTCGGCTTTCTCGAAGCCACCGCCCATGAAATTCTCGCCATTTTCGAGGCCGACGAGAGCCAGCAGCGGATGCTGCGCATCTCGCTCCATGCCGCGGCCGATCAGGAACTGGCGGATTGGGTCAGCGGCATGAACAACGAGATTTTCGAGAACCTCCAGCGCGTCACGGTTCTGGCGCAAAAGGACGGCAGCCTCCACCCCGACTTCACCCCGCGCGAAGCGGCAATCCTGATGATGGTGACGATGAACGGCATCGTCAGCGAATGGCTGCGCTCCTCGCGGGCTTTCGGCCTGACCACGCTCGGCTGGAAGCTGATTTCGGCGCAGATGTCTCTGATCCGCAAGCCGCTCGGGCACAGGTCCGCGGGTTAACCCGCGACCCGACCAGCCAAACACCAACAGCCTGTTTTTTTCTCCTCCTCCCTGCCGCAAAGCACCCTCCCCGTCTTTGCGGCGCCGACTTTTCGTCCCCATCAGAAAGGCTCGTTATGAAACGACCCAGACTGCTTGCCTCCACCAGCCTGCTGGCCGGCGCCTTCCTTGCCGTCGCGGCCACCCTGCCCGCTTCGGCTCAGGATGCGCCGCCGCCCGTCGTCAGTACGGTGATTGTCAAAGAGGCACCTTTCACCCTGACGGCCCGCCTACCCGGCCGGATCAAGGCCTCGACCATTGCCGAAGTCCGCCCGCAGGTCTCTGGCATCATCAGCGAGCGCCTTTTCGAGGAAGGTCGCGCGGTCACGAAGGGCGAGCCGCTCTACAAGATCGAGGACGACACCTATTCCGCGGCCGTAGCCGCCGCAAAAGCCTCTGTCGAAGAGGCCGAGGCGAACTACGAGTTGGCCGTCCGCGAGGCCGAACGCGCCGAAGAGCTTTTCGCCACCCGCGCAGGCTCGGCACAAAAACGCGACAGCGCGGTCGCGGCCCGCAGCGCGGCCAATGCCGGTCTCCAGATGGCCAAGGCCAAACTGCAAAGCGCCGAAATCGATCTGGACCGTACCACGATCACCGCGCCGATTTCAGGCATCATCGGCCTGTCCCAGGCGACCACCGGATCGCTTGTCGGCGCGCAGCAGACGGGTGCATTGACCACGATCCGCGCCATCGACACGGTTTATGTCGATGTGACCCAATCGGCCAACGACCTTCTGGACCGTGCCGCCGACCTCAAGAACAACAAGGAAAGTCTGTCGGGTCACGCCACGCTTTTGCTGCCCAACGGCGTGACCTATCCCGAGACCGGAGAGTTGCGCGCCGCCGAACCGCAGGTCGAGCCGACCACCGGGATGGTGACGCTGCGGATTTCTTTCCCCAACCCCGACCTGCTGCTGCTTCCGGGCCTTTATGTCGAAGTCGAGTTGCCGCAGGCCACCGCCGACAAGGCCGTGCTCGTGCCGATGAATGCGGTGATGCGCGACCAAACCGGAGCGGCGAGCGCCTGGGTGGTCGAAGACGGCAAGGTCGCCGTGCGCGAACTGACGATCCTGTCTTCTTCGGGCAACCAATGGGTTACGACATCGGGTCTGGCAGATGGCGACCGGCTGATCACCTCCGGCTTCCAGAAAGCGGGCCCGGGCGCGCCGGTCTCGATCGCGCCCGATGAAGCTGTTGCCGGTCAGGAAGGCGGAGCTCCCGCTGCTTCCGGCGCGGCCGAGGAGCAGGCAGCCGCCAGCCCCGCAAGCGGCTCCGGCGCGCCGGTCCAAAGCGCAGAGGCCCGCTAGAGCATGGCACGGTTCTTCATCAACAGACCCATCTTTGCATGGGTCATCGCCATCATCATCATGGGCCTCGGCGCACTGGCGATCACGCGGCTGCCCATCTCCCAATATCCCTCGATCGCCGGTCCTTCGGTGGTGATCGGCGCGACCTACCCCGGTGCATCGGCCGAAACAGTGGCCGATACGGTCGTCCAGATCATCGAGAAGGAAATGACCGGCCTCGACGGGTTGCGCTACATCAGCTCCTCGACGACATCGACCGGACGCGCGACCGTGACACTTACATTCGAGATCGGAACCGATCCCGATATCGCGCAGGTTCAGGTCCAGAACAAACTGGCGCAGGCCGAAGCGGGCCTGCCCTCGGTCGTGCAGCGTCAGGGCGTGACCGTCGAGAAATCGGCGACCGGCTTTTTGATGGTCCTCGCGCTGGTGTCCGAGGACGGCAGCAAACGCGACCTCGACCTCGCCGATTACCTCAACTCCTATATGGTCGAGCCGGTCTCGCGGCTTGAAGGCGTCGGCAAGGTCGAAGTCTTCGGGTCGGAATATGCGATGCGCATCTGGCTCGATCCGCAAAAGCTGAAATATTACGACCTCTCGCCCAGTGTGGTGACGCAGGCGATCTCCGCACAGAACGCGCAGATTTCGGCGGGCAGCTTCGGCTCCATGCCAGCGCCCGAGGGGCAGCTGCTCAACGCCACCATCACCGCGCAATCGCTTCTCCAAACCCCCGAGGATTTCGAGCGCATCGTCCTGCGCACCGATACCGACGGCGGCATGGTTCTGCTCAAGGATGTCGCGCGTGCCGAACTCGGCACCGAGAACTACGAGATCGAGGCCTTCTTCAACGGCAAGGCCGCCGCCGGCATGGCGATCCAGCTCGCATCCGGCGCCAATGCGCTGGATACGGCCGAACTCGTCAAAGCCAAAATGGCCGAGCTGGCCGAGAGCCTGCCCGCCGGTGTCACCTACGAGATCCCTTATGACACGACGCCTTTCGTCGTGATCTCGATCGAGGCGGTGATCCATACCTTGATCGAGGCAATCGGTCTGGTTTTCCTCGTGATGCTGGTTTTCCTTCAGAACTTCCGCGCCACGCTGATCCCGACCATGGCCGTTCCGGTCGTGCTTTTGGGCACGATGGGCGTGATGGCAACGCTCGGCTTTACGATCAACACGCTGACCATGCTCGCGATGGTGCTCGCGATCGGCTTGCTGGTCGATGACGCCATCGTCGTCGTCGAGAACGTCGAGCGCATCATGGCCGAGGAACATGTCGGCCCCAAGGAAGCCACAGAGCGGTCGATGGACGAGATCTCGGGCGCGTTGGTCGGGATCGGCATCGTGGTCTCGGCAGTCTTCGTGCCGATGGCCTTTTTCGGCGGCTCGACCGGCGAGATGTACAAGCAATTCGCGGTAACCATCGTTTCGGCGATGGGACTTTCGGTGCTGATCGCCCTGATCTTCACGCCCGCGCTTTGCGCCACCATGCTCAAGGCGCACAGCAAGGAGCCGCCCAAGACTGCCATCGGACGTCTGGGCGCGGGCTTCAGCCGCGGCTTCGAGCGCCGTTTTTCCGGCCTGACCTCGGCCTATGCCGGCGGCGTGCGCCGGGTGACGGCAGGTCCGATGCGGATGTTGATCGTCTTTGCCCTGATCCTTGTGGGCATGGTCGCGCTTTACCAGCGCACCCCGACATCCTTCCTTCCCGACGAGGATCAGGGCGCGCTCATGACCATTGTCCAGCTGCCCTCGGGCGCAACCGCCTCGCAAACCGAAGCGGTGCTGAGAAAGGTCGAGAACTACTACAGCACCGCCGAGGCCAAGAACGTCGAAGCCGTCTTTTCCATTCGCGGCTTTTCGTTCTCGGGTCAGGGCCAGAACATGGGCATGATGTTCGTCAAGCTCAAGGATTGGAAGGAGCGCTCCGCCCCCGAGGATTCCGCGCAGGCCATTGCCGCCCGCGCCTTCGGCCCCCTGATGGGCGGGATCAGCGAAGCGATCGTGGTTCCGATCGTGCCGCCCGCCGTGATGGAACTGGGCAACTCGAACGGCTTCTCTGCCTATTTGCAGGCGAATGCCGGACAGAGCCATGAAGAACTTCTGGCAGCCCGCAACCAGCTTTTGGGCATGGCATCGCAGGATCCGCGCCTGACCGGCGTGCGTCCGAACGGGGTCGAGGATGCCTCGCAGTTCCGCCTCAATATCGACTGGGCCGAGGCGGGTGCGGTCGGCGTCACCGCCACCGATGTCGGCACCTTCCTCACGACGATCTGGTCGAGCTCCTACGTCAACGACTTCCTCTACGAGGGTCGAGTCAAACGGGTCTATGTGCAGGGCGAGCCCTGGGCGCGGACCTCGCCCGACGACATGGCCTTGTGGCGCATCCCGAATGCCAACGGCGATTT
Organism: Paracoccus cavernae; assembly: GCF_042430175.1. Lineage (NCBI taxonomy): Bacteria > Pseudomonadati > Pseudomonadota > Alphaproteobacteria > Rhodobacterales > Paracoccaceae > Paracoccus > Paracoccus cavernae. Next base: position 21,714 of record NZ_JBHMDZ010000043.1, read on the forward strand.
TGTCGATCTCTCGACCATCGCGACGCAGGAATGGGTCTTCGGCCCGCAGCAGGTCAGCCGCTATAATGCGCTGCCCTCGATGGGAATCGAAGGTTCGCCCGCAAGCGGCTACTCCTCGGGCGATGCGATGAACGCCATGGAGGAGCTGGCGGCGCAATTGCCGCCGGGCTTCTCGCTGCAATGGACGGGCATGTCGCTCGAGGAAAGAGAGGCGGGTGCAGGCGCCATGCTGCTTTACGCCTTGGCGCTGAGCACCGTCTTCCTGTGTCTGGCCGCGCTTTACGAAAGCTGGTCGATCCCGATCGCGGTGCTGCTGGCGATGCCGGTGGGCATTCTGGGTGCGCTTCTGGGCGCACTGATCGGCGGGCAGTCGAACGGCGTCTACTTCCAGGTCGGGCTTCTGACCGTGGTGGGCCTGACCGGCAAGAACGGGATCATGATCGTCGAGTTCGCCCGCGAGCGGATGGCGACGCTTGGCGAAGGTGCGCTCGAGGCCGTACGCAAGTCGGCAGAGCTGCGGTTCCGCCCGATCCTGATGACCTCTCTGGCATTCGGGCTCGGGGTGGTGCCACTGGTCCTGTCCTCGGGCGCGGGTGCGGGCGCTAGGGTCGCGATCGGCTATGCGACGCTCTTCGGGACGATCACGGGCACCGCGCTTGCGATCTTCTTCGTGCCGGTCTTCTTCATCCTCGTGACGCGGCTCTTCGACCGCTCGGGATCGGATAAAGGTGCCCCGAACAGCAAGAGCGCCGCGACGGGTCCGACCACGCCGGTCGCGGCCCAAGCCGCAAGCCCGACCACGGCGACATCTGCGGGCGCTTGACCCGCGGATGGATTCCTCCGGCACAGTTGCTCCGTTCTGCCGGCCCCGATCAGGCCGGCAGACAGCACCGGCGGCGGAAGCCCTTTCCGCCGCCGGATCTACCCGGGTGCCCCGTGCGGCAACCGCGCCGCGCGCCACCGGCTTCCCCCGCGCCCTGCAAGGGCCGCATGTTCGACCTTCCGCCCCGTCAGCAAGTCTGCGGGCCAATAGAAAAGGCTTTTTCACGGGCCGAAAACGTCAGCTCTCCCCCTTTTCGGCGTGACGCGCGCCACCCAGCCCTTTCCCTCAGGACGAGACAAACAGATGACACAATCGACACGCCTTTCCCGCCGCGGCCTTCTGGCAGGACTTTCCTCGGTCGGCCTGCTTGCGGCCTGCGGCACGACCACGCCCTTCACCGCACCCAAAGCCGATGTTGCCGACCGTTTCGCGGGCAATTCTCCGGCACGACGGGCGGGTGCGAATACATGGTGGGCGGCCTTCCGCGATTCCCAGCTCGACCGGCTGGTCAATGACGGGCTCGCGCGCAACCTCGACGTCATGAGCGCCGTCGCCTCGATCCGCGAGGCCGAGGCCAATGCCCGTCTTGTCGGCGCTAGCGATCTGCCGCAGATCACCGCCTCGGCGAGCGGCCAGCGCGGCGACAGCACCGGCGCGGGCACCGTTTCCGAAACGAGCTCGGGCACGCTCGGCGTTTCCTGGATGATCGATGTATTCGGTGCCAACCGCGCGGCACGCCGCGGCGCGCGTGCCGATCTCGATGCGGCCTATCTGTCGGCGGATGTGGCGCGGCTCACCGTCGTCAGCGCCATTGCTTCGGCCTATATCGACGCGCGCTATTACCAGAACATGCGCGATCTGACGCGGCAGAGCCTCGAAAGCCGTAAGCAATCGCTGCGCCTGACCGAGCAGCAGGATGTTCTGGGCGCTTCGACCCGCATCGACGTGCTGCAGGCCGAGCAACTGGTGACCCAGGCCGAAGCCGCGCTGCCGCCGCTCGAAACCGGCTTCGACCAATCGGTGAACCGGCTGGCGACCCTGACCGACAGCACCAGCAGCGCGGTCGCCGCCGCCCTGCGCAAATCGGGCGGCACCCAACCGCGCGCGCGCTATAGCGCCAGCGTCGGGGTTCCGGCCGATGTGATCCGCGCGCGTCCCGATGTCCGCATGAGCGAGCGCCAATTCGCATCCGCCATGGCCGGAGTGGATCAGGCACAGGCGGCCTTTTACCCCCAGCTCACCCTCTCCGGCTCGGTCACGCCGCTCAATATCAGCGGTGGCGGCAGCATGAAGACCTGGGGCTTCGGCCCGCAGCTTTCGGTTCCCCTCTTTTCGGGCGGAGCCAATAGCGCGCGTCTTTCCGCGGCCCAGGCCCGGGCCGAACAGGCGCGGCTGGCTTGGCGTTCGTCGGTTCTGGCGGCGGTCGAAGAGGTCGAAAACGCTCTTGCCGGCTATAACCGCGACTCGCGGCTGGTGGCGGCCCAGACCAAGCTTGTGGGCAATGCCGAGGAATCGGTGGGGCTGACGCGGGATTCCTACGAATACGGCGAATCCGAATTCTTCCCCGTTCTGGATGCCGAACGCGTGCTTTTGTCCTCGCGTCAGGAACTCGCCGGTGCACTGCGCCAGCAGAGCCTGAACTTCATCAAACTGAGTGCGGCGGCCGCAGGTGGTATCGGCCTGAAAGCGGCTGCTTCCTGAGACAGCGCGCCCTCACAAAGACGGATCGGGCCGGAGGCGGCCCGATCCCCAGACGCCCGCCATCACAAGCCCAAGCGGGCATTCGCCATCGACGGGCGGCCTCACCCGTGCCTAGACTTCTTCCGGCTGCCAGCGATCGGCAGCGAGATCCAAAGGATAGATCGGACGGCGAAGCTTCCGGAACGGGAAAAGGCTGTAATCCGAGCCGGTCACGCCCCCTCCGGCACATTCGACGACCGCGCTGGCGAGCGGTTCGAAGACGGGACGGCAATACATGCGCGATTTCATCACCAGATAGCGGGCCTCGGCGGGATCGATGCCGACCGAGAGGAAGACCGACTGGTCCCAAGGCTCGTGCGTGGTTTCGGTGACCAGCAGTTTTGCGGTACCGGTATCGATGACCGCCGCGCGACCCATCGCACATTCCATACCGGTATAGATCGGGCCGGTGATGGTGTAGCGTCCGTCCCCCAAGCGCGAAACCCTGCCCGTCACCCGCAACGGAGGGCGCGGCGCGGGAAAGCCTTCGGCCGCGATCTTGTTGCCGAGCTCCAGCGTGATCTCGCTGCCGCTTCCGGCGGCAAAGGCCTCCGCCACAGCTTGGGGATCATGGAACGGACCGGCGACAATGCCGCCCAGCCCCGCCTCGAGGGCTGCTTCGAGCACATCCATATTGTCGCAAGTGCCGCCCGACATGCAGTTGTCGCCGTGATCGAGCATCAGCACGGGCCCGCCATATTGCTCCGCCGCGCGCCGCGACGCGGCGATAGAGTCGGCCAACGGCTCCTGCGTATAGACGAAGCCCTCGCGCCTCGCCCAAACCGCGTCGGCGATCTTGCCCGCAACCGCTGCCGGATCGAGATCCGCTGTCGTCACCGCAACGACGCAGGGCCCCGCCTCGGCCAGATCGGCAGCCGGAAAGCCGCCGAAGAAAGTGACCCCGAGGACCCCCGCCTCTGCCTCTGCCGCGCGTGAAAGCGCGACAATATCGGCCATCGCGCCGTCAACGGTTGTATTCATCATCAGCGTATGCGCCAAAAGCGGCGGTTGGACGAGCGCCATGCGCGGCCGCGCCCCGCCCGAACGGATCTGCTCCATCACGCGGCAGACATGCGCGCCGGTCTCGAACATGTCGATATGGGGATAGGTCTTGAAGCCGATCAGGACGTCGCAATTCTCGACCATCTTGCGGGTGATATTGCCGTGCAGATCCAGCGCGACACCGACCGGAACTCCGGGCGCGGCACGGCGGATGCGGGCCAGAAGTTCCCCCTCGCCGTCGTCATGGCTCTGCGTGACCATAGCGCCATGCAGATCGAGCAGGATCATGTCGCAGCCGAGCCCGATATCGGCCAGAAGCGCAGCAGCCATGGCCTCGAAGGCCTCGTCGTCGACCGGACCGCTCGGCCAGGCATGTGCGACGAGCGGGCAGGAGATTTCCGCGCCAAGCCCCTCGGCATAGCGATGGAAGGCACCAAGGGCCGTCGACATCCCGTCGGCCAGAGCAAGCGCCTCGGCCCCCCAAAGCGGATTGAACGCCGCAAGCGGTGTGGGAAGCGGAGAAAACGTATTTGTTTCATGGTTCTGGCGGGCGATGACGATACGAATGGCACTGATCCTGCGACTGTCGGAGACGTGGGCGGAGCTAATAACATTCGCCGCGGGTGGGCAACGGCAGGCGCTTCAGACTTAGGGTTGAAGGGGGGCAGATCCGGCCACGTCGGCACGCGGCCCCATCAAGCGGGGGCGGCGAGACCCTTGCCTGTCCATCCGTCAGGCAGATCTCATGCGGAAAACAGCAAAGGCGGCACAAACCTGAAAATGCGTGGCGTCGGTCAGGCTGTGAACAGCCCGCCCGCTTGACCCGAAAGCATGCGTCTCTTCTGCGCAGGACTGAAAGTGCGAGGATTTGCGTCCATAACCTTGTCGCTCGAAGCAAGCCCACGCCCTTTGCTCTGTCGATGTCCCGACATACCCGCAGCGTCCCGACACCCGACGGAGACAGGCCGCGCCAAAGCCCTCCGGCTCGCCCGATCAGGCGAGCGAAACGGATTTCGTGAACAGGGTCCATATGCGCGCTTCGACCTCCCAATCGTCCTTGACGACGGGGCGGCTCGCGATCTCCCGATAGCCCTTCGCCCTGTAAAGACGCAGGGCGTCGCGGTGGGTGTCCGCCGCAATCAGGCTGATCGTGTCGTGACCGGCGGATCGGGCGATGGTCTCGGCCTCGGCCAGCAGAGCACTGCCCAGACCCTTGCCGCGAAACGCCGCATCCGTGGCCAGAACATTCAGATACCACGACCCAGGTGCCAGCGCCTCGAGCTCCAGCAGCGGCACGAAAATCGGCGGCGTGTCGGGCTCGATCGGGGCGGGCTCCTCCTCGGCGGGATAGCCGAGCAGACAGGCGCCGACCGCGCCGCCGCTCTCGGCAAGCCAAGCGTTGCGGTAGGAAAAATTGCCGCTCTCGCGCGCCGCCCGCTCTTGGCCCAAGGCCCAAGGGTCTCCATCCGGTCCGGCCGATTTGCGCCAGAAATGCAGCGGCAGATCATCCGCCGCCATATTGATGAAGCGCACCAGATGAGCGGCATCCGACGCTCTTGCCCTGCGGATCTCCATAGCTCTTTCCCGTCCTTGCCCGCGCCCTTTGCGCCTGAACGGTTTTCGACGATTTGGCGCGCGCTCGCCAGCCCTTTCCGGCACCGCAGGGCTGAGCAAATCGTCTGGCTTGCGCGGCGCGGCGTACCCGCCTACCAAAGACCATCACGCAGGCAACGCCCCATGAGGACAGCATATGAGCGAGACGGTTTTCCGCTTCCCCGCCCCCGGCCCCGAGCCCATCACCACCGATCTGGAGGGCTGGACCAAGATCGAGGGCAACCCGACCATGCGCTACTGGATCCAGCACAGCTCGCAGGACGGCAGCGTCATCTCGGGGACCTGGGAGGCGACGACCGGCACCTGGCGCGCGCATTACCAGTTCTACGAATTCGTGCATCTGATCGAGGGGCGCATCACCATCACCCCCGATGACGGCGCGCCCGTCACGCTGAACCCCGGTGACGCTTTCGTGGTCGAACCAAACTTCAAAGGCACCTGGACCATCGAAGCGCCGGTGCGCAAGCATTTTGCCATCAAGCTGAAGTAAGCCGCAGTAAGCCGCGCCGCCGTTCCGGTGCCTCCTTCGGGACCGGAACGGCCTTTGCAGGACCAACCGAAATGACTGCGCCCGATCTGATCCTGACCAATGCCCGCATCCTGACGATGGACCCCGACCGCCCCCGCGCCGAGGCCGTTTCCCTGTCGGGCGGCCGCATCCTCGCGGTCGGACGCGCGGACGAAATCGCGGCTCAGGCGGGTCCCTTGACCAGAACCATCGATGCGGGCGGCCGGACCCTGCTGCCCGGCTTTTTCGAAGGCCATGTCCATGTCGGCCTGGGCGGCGCGGATCTGACCCATCTCCATATCGGGCATCTGCACGGGGCGGAGGAGGTCGGCGCCGCCTTCCGCAGTTTTGCCACGAAAAACCCAGATATGCCGCTTCTGATGGCGCAAGAGGCGCATTACGACATTCTGGGCGGACCCGCGACGCGCCACGATCTCGATGCGATGATCGCCAACCGCCCGATCGCGATGATGTCGCCCGATCTGCACACGGTCTGGGCCAATACCGCCGCGCTCGAAGCCGCCGGCCTGCTTCACGGCGCATCCATGCCGCATGGCCACGAGGTCGTCATGGGCGCGGACGGGCTCGCAACCGGAGAACTGCGCGAGTTCGAGGCCTTCGGTCCGGTGATCGCCTATGCGGGCGAAGGCCGCATCAATCTCGGCATCGCGACCGGAGAGGAGCCCGACCCCCGCCCGAATGCCGCCGAACGCGCAGCCGACAAGACCCTGCTTTTACGGGGGATGGAGCATTGCGCCGCCCACGGGATCACCAGTCTCGTCAATATGGACGGCAACCGCTACACTTTGGAACTTCTGGCCGAGATGCAGGCCGAAGGCAGCCTGATCCTGCGGGTCAAGGTGCCCTTCCATTTCAAGCCGCATATGGGGCTTGATGCGCTTGAACGCGCCTCGGAGATGACGGCGGATTTCGGGGATGACTGGATCAGCTCGGGCTTTGTCAAACTCTTCATGGACGGGGTCATCGACAGCGGCACCGCCTTTATGCTGCACGACTACCCCGACCAGCCCGGCCACCGCTCGGAGCCGCTCTTTGCCCCCGCGCGCTTCAATGAAATTGCCGCCGAGATCGACCGGCGCGGCCTGCAAATCGCGGTCCATGCCATTGGCGACGGCGCGGTGCGGGCGGTGATCGACGGCTATCAGGCGGCGCGCGAGGCCAATGGCGCCCGCGACAGCCGCCACCGCATCGAACATATCGAGCTGATAGAGGCGGGCGATATTGCGCGTCTGGGCGCGCTCGGAATTACCGCCAGCGTGCAGCCGCCCCATCCTCCGGGGGTGATGGACTTTCCGCTCCAGCCGACGCTGTCGCGGATCGGCGCGGCGCGCCGGCAAGATGCCTATCTCTGGCGCGATCTGGCCGATGCGGGCGCCCCGATCGCCTTTTCGAGCGACTGGCCGGTGGCCGATGTCTCGGTGCTGCGCGGCATCGCGGCGGCCATGACGCGCAAGCCCTACGAGGGGGGATCCGACCAGCGCCTGTCGCTGATGGAGGTCTTGCGCGCCTATACGGCGGGCGGCGCTTGGGCGGCGCATCGCGATCAGGTGACGGGAATGCTGCGCGCCGGACTGGCCGCCGATCTGGTGCTGCTCGGCGGCGATATCGAGGCGACCGAGCCCGCGTTGATCCCCGATCTGGGCATCGCGCTGACGATCTGCGGCGGCCGCATCCTCCACCAATCGGGCCTTGCGGATTAAGGCAACGCGAGGCTTTCACGCGCGGGAAGGGACGGAAAGGGCATGGTGAGGGCATGGGCGCGCTCGGCCAAAGCTGCTAGAGAGACTGCAAAAACAGCGCCCGAAAGGACCCTCCGATGATCCGGCCCACAACCTCGTTCAAAGACAATCTCGCACTTTTGCCGCCCATCGACACGATCGCGCGCCTTGATCTTGTCGATCCCGATGGCGCGCTTGTCGCCTCCATCGAAAACCAGCCCGGCAAAAAGGGCTCGATCGCGGTTTATCAATATCTCGACCAGAGCTTCGGCCTGCTTGATGCCGGGGCCGCGACCCACGGCCTCGCGGTTTTCGCCGAACATACCGAAGATGCCCGCAACCGTCCCGGCGCCCATCCCAATATCGACCGTTTGCTGGAGATCGCCGCTGGCGCGACACCCCTGAGCATCGTGATCGTCGCGACCGAGAAACAGGGCTGATAAGCGTTCTGCGACGGCGCGCGCATCAATTGCCCGCGCGCCGACTTCGCCCCCCACCTGCCGGACCCTTGTCCGGATCTCGCCAGCCTGATCAGCCGGCCAAGGACGTTTCCCTGCCTGCATGGGCCAGCCTGCCCTTGTGGAACACGGCACCACGGGCGGGCAAACGCGCGACGGCTTCGGCCGAACAGCTGGCGGGCAGCAGGTTGAAACTGGCGTCGTCGCCGACCTTCGGCCAGACCTGAACGCCCCCGTCGTCGAGCGGCGTGACAAAGCCCGTCGCATAGCCGAGAGAACGACTCAGATCGAATTCGGTGCTGCGATATTGCAGGCGGGCGATCTCGTTGGCCTTTTGCAACATATCGCAATTGCCGAAGGAATCCCACCAATCGATCACGCTGTCGGTGCCGCAGATGACGTCGACTCCCGCCTCGTGGATCTCGCGCAGCGGCATGGCCTGCCTGCCGAGCGGGACGGCGGTTGCAAGAGTGACGCCCAAAGCCCTCATGCGCGCGACCATATCCGCCAACTCGGGCGCGGACAGCTCGGCCAGCGCGAAAGCATGGCTGAAGGTCACATTGCCCCGAAGCTGCGGATTTTGCTCCATATGACCCATGAGGCGCAGGAAAGTCGGAACGGCGGCCTCGCGCCCTTCGTGGAAATGGATGTCCAGCCCGACACCGAACTCCAGCGCGAGCGCGACGGTGGTATCAAGGGATTTCTCCATATCCTTGTCGAAAGACGTCGGATCGACACCGCCGAGATAGCCGACACCGCCCGAAGCCAGAGCCTCGCGCACCAGCCCCACGCTGTCCGAGGCCAGCAGGCCATGCTGCGGAAAGACGATGATCTCGGCTTCGAGCGTGTCTTTGACCCGCTCCAGCGAGGCCTTGAGATGCTCGAGATTGCCGAGCTTGCTGACCGGATCGACGTTGCAATGGGTGCGGCAAATCGTGGTGCCGCGGGACTGCATCAAGCGCACCATCGCGGCCGTCCGCTCCTGCGCGACCGGCAGCAGACCGGACAAAAGCGCGCGCTCCTGCGCGATGCGGTCCGCGATACTATGCTCGGTCGGAAGGCTCGCCTCCCAAGGCCCGCCATAGAAACTTTTGTCGAGGTGGATGTGCATGTCGCGAAATGTCGGCAGCATCAGCTGGCCCTGCGCATCATGGACGGCGGCCCCGGACGGGATGACCGCATCCGCGTCGAGGATCGCGGCAATCTTGGCCGCCGCGATGTGCAGCGTCTTCAGCTCGGTTCGGGTATGGGTGATGACGGGCTGCGAGAGCCATGATTTGCGCTCGTGGACAAAGCCGGTCTCGAGGCGGACATTGCGCAGATAATAGGCCTCGGGGAGTACCGCGAACGCTGTTTCCGGCGTGGTGATGATGCTGGTATCGATCATCGAGACCTCCTGTGCTGCGGCGCGGCCTTGCGCCAAAATGACGGCATAGTATTGTTCACAATATATCCGGAAATCCACAGCCCGCGCGCTGCGCCCTTGGTTCAGGCCACGAGCCGCAGCGGAGCACCGCCCTATCCGGCGAGATCGACCTCGGTGCCTATGCCTTTGGCACGGGCGCGCGCCACCATAAGGGCGCAAATCGCGATGTCCTGAAGGGCCAGCCCCACCGAGTTGAAAAGCGTGATCTCTTCCGCCGAGGTCCGCCCCTGCGTCTTGCCGGCAATGATATCGCCGAGCTCGGCAAAGGTCTGGTCCCCGTCCAGCGCCCCGTCGGCAATCGCCAGAAGAAGATCGCCGGAATCATGCATGGCAACCGGCAGGCAATCGAGCACGACCCGCGCCCGCGCCATCCCCGCCGAGTCGATCTCGCGGTGATCCCCGCGCGGCGGCGCACCGACCGCATTGATGTGCTGGCCGGGTTTGAACCAAGCCCCCTCGACCACAGGATCGCGCGAAGGGGTCAGCGTGCAGACAATATCCGATCGGGCAAAAACCTCCTGTTTTGAAGCGGCCGCTTCGACCACAAGGTCCGGAAATTCCTGCGCAGCAAGGGCGATCAGATTGGAGACGGTCGCATCCTTGCGCGACCAGACCAGAACGCGCCCGATCGGACGCACGACCAGATGCGAGCGGATATGTTCAAGTGCAAGCGCCCCCGCACCGATCAGGCCCAAAATGCGGCTGTCGGGACGCGACAGATGGCGCGAGGCGACGGCGCTGGCGGCGGCCGTGCGGATACGGGTCGGGATCTGGCCGTGGAAGATCGCGACCGGTGCGCCGGTATCCTTGGCCACCAGCGTGATCACCGAACGCTGCATCGGCAGGCCCTTTTCCACATTGTCCGGCACATCCGCCAGCAACTTCAGGAGCGCAAGATTTTGACGGTCGGCCAGCGCAGGCATGACAACAAACGCCCCCGAGCCGGAGGGCAGCGACATCGACAAAGCCCCCGGTTGTAGTGCGGTGCCTTTGGAAAGATCGGCGAAGATCGTCTCGACCTCGGCGACAACCTCGCCCATGGTCACGAGCCCCTCGACCTGAGAGCGCGACAGGATAAGCGTCGTTTTCACGGCTTGGTTTTGATCGGCACGGGCATCGGCATTCATGGGCGGCTCCGGTTGTGTTTGGGCTGGCAATGGATGGGCGCAGTCGTTTCCCATATGGCCCGACGGTCTTTCCCGTCTCTCGGCCCTGCCTTTACTGACTTTAATTGTGCACAATATCAAATACAGATGTTGACAATTACTTACAAGCTTTCGTGATGAGGCTCGAAGGACCGACAGCATCGACCCGCCAAAATCTTGACGGAGCGGCGCAAGGCGCTATTGCCGGTGACAGGCGGATCAAAAGCCGCGACAAAGACCAAGAGGGCCAACGCTTTTGCCCGCGAAGGCGCGGGTGCCCCCTTGATGACGGAATGCGGGAAACGAACGGAACGGGTGCACCGGTGAGCGAAGGTCATAGCGGGAACATGCCCGATCCGGACGGGGCGCGCCTGCCCTCCGACGAGGAACGGGTCCATGGCGATATCGTCAAGGCAATTTACGAACAGCGCCTTCGCCCGGGAACCAAGCTTGGCGAAGAGGCCTTGGCGGCCGCCTTCTCGGTCAGCCGCGCGAAGATCCGGCGCGTGCTTTTGTCGCTTTCCCAGCAAAAGCTGGTCGAGCTGATCCCCAACCGTGGCGCATTCGTCATCCGCCCGAGCGAAAGTGATGCGCGCGACGTTTTCACCATCCGCAAGAGTCTTGAAAACATCGTCGTCGAGCGGGTCGCCGCCAAACCCGATCCCGCCGTGATCCGCCAATTGCGCGCCCATGTCCGCGCCGAGATCGCCGCCCGCGACAAAGGCCAGCGGCGCGAGGCCATCCGCATGGCCGGCGAGTTCCACATCATGCTCGCCCGCTTGTCCGACAGCCGCGTGTTTCTGGGCACGCTTGAACCGGTCCTGATGCAAAGCTCGCTCATCGTCAGCCTCTATGGCGGCGGGCTGGTCCCGAGCTGTCCGGTCGAGGAGCACCAAGCAATCGTCGACGCCCTTGCACAAGGCGATGGCGCTGCGGCCTGTGCCTGTATGGGACAGCATCTCGCCCATCTCGAAGGCACGCTCCGGCTGGAGCTCGACGATGATGAGGAGCCCGATTTCGCGGCGATTTTCAGTTAGGTTCCGCCTCGGGTTGCCTATGCCTTAGCGGTCTGTCGGCCAGCCGACGCTAAGGGCAGCCCCCGCTACGGACCGTCCTTGATCCTCACCAAAGAGCGGGCAGCCCTTCCCTCTGCCACACGTCAGGGTTGTTGCGCGGAATGCCGCTTGCCGGTTGGGCTGCGCGCTGTGTCGCCTGCACGAAGCCTCCCGACCATTCAGCGCATTGTTTAGACGAAACAACCCGCTCCGGCGCGTCCGATCCGGGCCGCTATGCGCGCCGGATCTGATTCGCCGCAGGCCGGATCATGCGGCCAGCACACGACCGCTAAAGTTGATTTTTGGACCCGTTCGCGGCAGAATCTCCTCAAGCCGAAGTTTGATATCCGTCACTGGAAGGAGACACGATATGGCTTACTACACCGGCTCTGTTCTGGCCGTCCCGACCGCGAACCGGCAGAAACTCATCGATCACGCCGCCGCCATGTGGCCGCTGTTTCGCAAATATGGCGCGACCCGTATGACCGATCATTGGGGCATCGACGTGCCCAAAGGCAAGCTCACCGACTTTTACGGCGCGGTCGCGGCCGGACCCGACGAAGCGATTGTCTTTTCCTGGATGGAATGGCCCGACAGGGCCGTCGCCGACAAAGCCTGGGAAGACATGATGCAGGATGGCGACATGCAATCCCTGCCGGAGATGCCCTTCGACGGCAAACGCATGATCTTCGGCGGTTTCGATCCGATCCTGAGCGAGGGCAACGACAAGGGCGCGGGCTATCTTCAGGGCTTCGTTCTCGCCGTGCCCGAGGCCAACAAGGCCGCCTATCTCGCCATGGCGCGCACCGCATGGGACGAGGCGTTCAAACCCTATGGCTGCCTTGCGCTGGTCGAGGCCTGGGGGGCGGATGTGCCCAGAGGCCAACAGACCGACTTCTACCGCGCGACCAAGGCCGAAGCGGGTGAGGTGGTGGTGTTCAGCTGGACCGCCTGGCCCGACAAAGCCGTCTGCGACGCGGCGGGCAAAGCGATGGAGGCCGATATGGAGGGTAAGGACTTCCCCGAGATGCCCTTTGACGGCAAGCGCATGTTCTGGGCGGGCTTTGAAAGGATCACCGACTTTCAAGCCTGACGCGCGGTGCGGGAAGATATGGGCTCCGCCCGCCGGCTTGCCGCCTGTAACCGGCGTGGCGTGGTCTTCGGATCCTTGCCGCTTGCCGTGCCCTGCCACGCCCAAGCCGCGACCGGCTCGCGCCCATCGCCGCAGATTGTGATTTGTGGCGGATTCCGGCGGACGCTATGAATCAAGGAAATTCAGGAGGTTCCATGATCCGTTCAGCCCTTCCCGCCCTCTCCGCGCTTGTGCTTGGCCTTGTTGGGGGCGCGGCTTCTGCCGAGGTTGCCGTCACCATCCCGCTGGAGGTCGGCCCGACCAGTTCGGTTCTTACGGCGACCTATAGCTGTGCCGGAGGCGAGCCCTTTGCCGTGCAATATGTCAATGCCGGCGCGAATGCCTTGGCGCTCCTGCCGGTGGACGGTGACGAGCGTGTTTTTGTCAATGTCGTCTCGGCTTCGGGCGCGCGCTATGCTTCTGGGCCTTATATCTGGTGGTCCAAGGGCGACAGCGCGACGCTGGAAAACGAGATGGAAGACGGCAGCCTGACGGAATGCACCTCGACGGATTACCCTGCCGCCGAGTGATTTGCGGCCGAGCAAATCAAGGTCGAGCGACTTGAGGCCGAGGGACTTGAGGCGGAGGGACTTGAGGATCGAGTGATCCTGAGCCGGTGGCGGGCGTCAGCGGCTCGGCCCCTCTGTTTGCTCCTGCCTGCCTACCCTTCCGGCACGGGCTTTCGCCCATCAGTGGAAATCGCGGCTCGGGAACAGGCGCTTGGCCTGTTCGCGCGGGTGGCGCGCGGCGGAGCGGCCTTTGGGCTGCGCATTCGGGCGCTGCGTCTCGCCGCCCTTTTCGGTCTCCGCCCCGAAAGTCTCCGCGCCCGAAGACAAGGGCCGTCCCAAGGCGCCAAGGCGGGAGGAGAGATCCTCGATCCGCTCTGCCAGAAGATGGGTGACCGCGCCCTCGTGCTGGAGGCGGCCCGTGACGCGCAGCAGCCGCCCCGTGACGACGGCGGTGCGGAAGGTCTCGTAGATCTTGCGCCAGACCACGACATTGGCCGTGCCGGTTTCATCCTCGAGCGTCAGAAACACCACGCCCGAGGCCGTGCCCGGACGCTGGCGGGTGATCACGAGGCCGGTGATCGTGACCCGTCCCGCTGGCCTTGCCGGCAATGCCTGATTGGGAAGACTTTCCGGCAGGCCCGCCCGCAGAAGCTCCAGTGGATGGGCGCGCAGGGACAGACGCATCGCCAGATAATCCTCGATCACCTCCTGACCCAGGGTCATGCGGGGCAGATGGACCGCAGGCTCGGTCCCGCCCTCGCCGTCCATGTCGAACAGCGGCAAAGGTCTGGGACCGCAAAGCGCCTTGGCCTGCCACAGGGCCTCGCGCCGGTTCAGGCCGGTATCGCCGAAGACATCGCCCTCGGCCAGACGGGCAAGGTGATCGGGGGGGATCCCCGCGCGCCGCCACAGGCTTTCGACATCGGGATAGCCGTTGCCGCGCGCCGCCACGATCCAGCGCGCATCCTCTTCGCGCAGGCCCTTGATCTGGCGAAACCCCAGCCGCAGGGCGAGCTCTCCATCCGCGCGCTGCTCGAGCGTGCAATCCCATTCCGAGGCATTGACCGAAACCGGCCTGACCTCGACCCCGTGATCGCGCGCATCCCGCACCAGCTGGGCGGGGGCATAAAAGCCCATCGGCTGCGCATTGAGCAGCGCGCAGGTGAAAATCGCGGGATGGTGGCATTTGATCCAGGCCGAGATATAGACCAGCCGCGCGAAACTGGCGGCATGGCTTTCGGGAAAACCGTAAGAGCCGAAGCCCTCGATCTGGGCAAAGCAGCGGTTGGCGAAATCGGCGTCATAGCCGCGCTCCAGCATGCCGCCGACAAAGCGCGCGCGAAAGCCGCCGATCGTGCCCATGCGCTTGAAGGTCGCCAGAGACCGGCGCAGCCGGTCGGCCTCGGCCGGTGTGAAACCGGCGGCAACCACCGCGATCTGCATGGCCTGCTCCTGAAAGAGCGGCACGCCATAGGTCCGCGCGAGCACCTCCATCATCGCGGGGCCGAGGTCTTCGACCAGTTCGAGGCCCTGTCTGCGGTTGATGAAGGGATGGACCATGCCGCCCTGAATGGGGCCGGGGCGGACGATGGCGACCTCGCAGACCAGATCATAGAAATTGCGCGGTTTCATGCGGGGCAGGAAGTTCAGCTGCGCACGGCTTTCGACCTGAAAGACCCCGATCGCATCGGCGCGGCAGAGCATGTCGTAGACCTTGCCGTCATCGGGCGGCACATTGGCCAGATCGCGATATTCGCCGCGATGCCGGTCCAGCAGCTCGAAGCTCTTGCGGATCGCGGTCAGCATGCCGAGGGCCAGAACATCGACCTTCAAAAGCCCCAGAGCGTCGATATCGTCCTTGTCCCATTCGATGATGGTGCGGTCCTCCATCGCGGCGTTTTCGATGGGACAATAATCGTCCAGACGCCCCTGCGTGATGACGAAGCCGCCGACATGCTGGGACAGGTGGCGCGGAAAGCCGATGATCTCGCCGATCAGGCGCAACGCCAGCTGCACCCGCCGGTCCGAGGGGTCCAGCCCCGCCTCGCGCAGGCGGTCCTCTTCCGGCGCGCGGGAGGAAGAGCCCCAGATCTGCCCCGAGAGCCGCGCGGTGATATCCTCGCTCAGCCCCATGACCTTGCCGACCTCGCGGATTGCGGCGCGGGCGCGGAAATGGATGACCACCGCCGTCAGTCCCGCGCGCTCGCGGCCGTAGCGTTCATAGATCCACTGGATGACCTCTTCGCGGCGCTCGTGTTCGAAATCGACATCGATATCGGGCGGCTCGCCGCGATCCTTGCTGATGAAGCGCTCGAAGATCAGCGTGATGCTTTCGGGGGGAACCTCGGTGATGCCGAGCAGGTAGCAGACAACGGAATTGGCCGCCGAGCCCCGCCCCTGACACAGGATCCCTCTGGAACGGGCGAAGGCCACGATATCGTGCACGGTCAGGAAATAGGGCGCGTAATCGACCTCGTCGATCAGGGCGAGCTCCTTTTCGACGCGGCTGACGATTTTGGCGGGCGGGCCGGCGGGATAGCGGCTTTGCAGCCCTTGACGGGTCAGTCGCGCAAGCCGCGCCTGTGCCGGTTCGCCGTTCAGCGCCTCGTCCGGATATTGATAGCGCAGCTGGCCCAGATCAAAGGCGCAGGCATCGGCGATTTCGATGGTGCGGCGGATGGCGGCAGGGACGCGGGCGAAAAGGCGGGCCATTTCCTCGTGGGATTTCAGGCGGTGCTCGCCATTGGCCAGACGCCTGAGACCGATCGTATCGATGGTGCAGCCCTCGCGCAGGCAGGTCAGCACATCGGCCAAAGGCCTGCGGGCCGAGCGGTGCATCATCACATCGCCCATCGCCGTCAACGGCAGGTTCAGCGCCTGCGACAGGCCCGACAGAAGCGTCAGCCGCTGCGCGTCGCGCCCGTCATAGACCGGAGCCGCGCCCAGAAAGCAGGCGCCGGGGAAATGGCGGGCGATCTCTTGCAGATCGGCTTCGGGCGGCGGGGTCTCAAGCGGATCGGGCGGCAGCGCGATCAGGATCATCCCCGCCCCCCAGTCGATCAGATCGGCACGACCGAGACGACATTCGCCTTTGGGCGCGCGGCGTTTGCCAAGCGTCAAAAGCCGCGTCAGCCGCGACCATGCGGCAAGATCCCTGGGCAAGGCGATCCAATGGACGGGACTGTCGGTCAGAACCAGCCGCGCACCGGCGATCAGCTTGGGCAAGGGCGCGGCCCCAAGCTGCGTTCGCGCGGGCGCCTTGCCGTGAACCTGCCGGCTCGAGCCGTCCCGACGCAGGGCCGAGCGGATCTGCGGGGCATCGGTTGTCCGCAAAGCCGCCCCTGCTGCACCTGACGCTGCATCCGCCCTCGCCCCTCCATCAGCCCCCGCCCCATCGCCGGCGGCTTGGGCGGCGGCCAGCTTTTCGGCCTCGATCTCGCGCAGGCGGGCCAGTTCCTTCAACGCCGAATAGGCCCGCACCACCCCCGCGACCGAATTGCGGTCGGTGATGGCAATCGCCTTCAGCCCCAGCTCGGCGGCGCGGGTGACCAGCTCTTCGGGATGGGAGGCCCCGCGCAAAAAGCTGAAATTCGAGGTCACGCAAAGTTCGGCATAGCCGCTCACAGGAATTCTCCCTGCACCGACCAACCGGGGGATTGCGGAGTGTGAAACAGCCACAAACGCGGGCCTTCGCGGGTCTCCACCCGCCAGTAATCGCGCATGCCCAGGCCCCATGCCGGATCATCCTCCCACCAATCGGGGGTGATGCGTTCGGGGCCATGGGCGCGCCATGTGTGAAACGCCATGCGCCGCCAGCGGAACGAAACCGGCGGGTGCCCCGAGACCGAGACCAGCTGCTCGGGCGCGAAAAAGATCACCGGACGTTTCGGCCCCGAACGGGCTGGCCAGAGGCTGGGCGGGCGATAGGCGGCAGGAACCTTGACGAAGCTGCGCTCGGGCAAGCGGCTTTCGACCGGATGGGCACGGATGACGGCACCAAAGCCGAGGCGGTTGCCCAGCTGCGAGATCAGATCGGCGAGATCATCCTCGGCCTTGGCTGCCTGATTGCCGATCTGCTCGGGGGCCAGAGGCTCGACCACATGGGCCTCGAGGCGCAAGGCTTCGATGCCGAAGCCGGAATCGGCCTCTTCGACATGACGCAGGAACAGGGCCGAGATGCGGGCGGGATCGCGCATGGGCCGCGCAAGGCCGATGTCGATGTGCAGGGTTTCGTGATCCACGCGCTGCAGATCCAGACGCAGACGCCGCGCCCCCATCTGCGCTTGTGCCAGCTTTGCGCAAAGCCGTTCCAGTAGCCGGTCCAGCCCCGCCATGACATCCGCCGTCAGCCCGATCGGCTCGGGCAGGCTGATGCGGACATCAAAATGCGGTGCCTCGGCAAAGGTCGCGATCGGCTCGGGCAAAAGGCCCAAAGCCTGATCCAGACGCTGCGCCGGTTGCGGGCCGAAGCGGCGGGCCATGGGGGCGCGGGGCTGGTCCATCAGATCCCGAATGCGGTTCAGCCCCATGCGCGCAAGGCTTTCCAGCAGATCATCGGACAGGCGCAGCGCCGCCAACGGCAGCGGGGCCAGCGCCTGCTCCACCCTGCCTTCCGCAATAACGCCGCCACCATGGCGCGCCAGTGCCCATGCCGCGCCTCGCGTCGGCGCGATGGCGGTTCGGGCGTCAAAGCCCGCGCGTTCGAGCCGCGCCTGCACATCCTCGCGCAGCGCCGCCTCGCCGCCAAGCAGATGCGCGGCCCCCGTGATATCGGCCACCAGCCCCTCGCCGCCTTCGAGCCCGACCAGCGGCGCATAGCGCAGCATCCAGCGCCGCAACCGTCGCAACCCCTCGGCCTCGAGGGCGGGATCGGCGGGCGCGGTCGACAGATCGGGAAAGACCGCGCGGGCATCGGCCAGAGGCATGCCGCGATGAAGCCCCAGCCCCGCCGCCGCGCTGTTGACGCAATGCAGCCGGTCGGAATTGCCCGCACGCGCGATCAGCGCAAAGGGCCCCGCCACGGGGCGCTTGCGCAACCAGAGGTCGCTTGCGAGCCTCGTAAATGCTATGACCAGCAGCCGTCGCGTCATCCCGAGCCACAACCCGACTTTAAGTGTTCCCTATTTGTTCTAGATAGGCCGGCAATGAGGCAAAGTCGAGTCCACCGCGCGGCCCTTGGTTGCAACCCGAACCGCGTCCGCAACCGGACCGCCGAGCCGGGCCGCCGAGCCGGGCCGGATCAGCGAACGCTGCGCAGGTCGGGGCCGAGAGGTCGAGGAGCCGGTCCCTGCGAGCCCGCCTGCGGCGCCACCCGATCCGGCACCAAACAGACACTGTAAAAGCACACCGGATTACACCGCCAAAGGCGCTTTGCTCACTTTACTTTAACATTGATTTGCCCGACAACTCACGCATGTTTACCATAGATCGTGTTTTGACGAATGCAGGATCACAGGCGCTCGAAGCCGAGCGTCGCAACCTGCGGATTGAACGCTCGACCGCATTTCTGCGTCGCCGTTTCCCCGACCGGATCGCCCATCTCGGCGACGGCGATCTGGAAGAATATACAACCGCGCATTTCGCGGGAATGGCACGGGGCGGGCTGGTTTCCGAACAGGACCAGCTCTCGGCGCTCGCGCCTGCAATTTACTGGGGGCAAAGCTGGTGGGATGACGACATGCCCGCCAGCATGCTGTCCCATGGCGGCCATTGGGAGGGACCGGCGACCCCGCGGGCCTTCCTGTCGCGCTGTCTGACCGGATTGGAGATCTGGCACAAGGCCATGCGCGCGGATCTGGAGAACCGCAATCGGGTCGCGACGCTGATGCAGAGCCTCTATTCCGACCAGCGCGCCATTGCCGCCCGCGGCACGGATCCGCACGTGTGGTGCGCGGAATTCGCGCCCGCGATCTGGTCCCTGATGGACGAGAAAGCCCGCCACAACCATACGACGCAGGCGGTGCGGAGTGCCGCGCGCGTCCTGCCCTCCTTTCAGGACGGCATCCTTTTTGCCTGTATCGGCTTGGTGCTTGGCGTCAACTTTGCGCAAAACCCGCTTTATCCGCAATTCGCGCGGGCCTTGGCGGGCGAAGAGCCTGACGGGGCCAGCAGTCGGCCCGAAGCCGGTGCCGACGCACGCCGGCTTGCATTGGGACAAGCGCTTGTCGCCTATTGGAAACAGATCGAGGGAGAGCCCGAACAATGATCCCCCCCGCGATTGCACAAGGCTGCATCGGCTTCTGGGCCGGCCTGACGCAGGGCTTTGCCGCCCCCAAGGTCACGCCCTTCTCTCCGCCAGCATCGCAAAACGGCTCGGGCCCGACCTCCGGCACGACCTCGGGGACCGCGGCAGGAAACGGGAGCGACTCGCTCGCCCGCGAAGTTCAGGAGGATGCCGCCAAGACAGGTGCCTCGGGCGACGGCCAATCGACCCAGACCTGCTGCCCGCCACCCGACTGGATGCCCATCGCTTTGGGCGAAAAAGGCGTGTCCGAATATGCGGGGGCCAAGATGAACCCGCGCATCGCCGAATATTTCAAGGCGGCGAAATTCTGGGGCAAGGACGATTCCGGCGCCGAAAATGCCTGGTGCGCCTCTTTGGTGGCCTATGTCATGAAAACCGCCGGATACGGCATCGCCACCGATGCCTTTCGCGCCCGCGAATGGGAGGCGCGCTGGCCGGACGGGCAAAAGGCCAGCCGGCCGGTTTACGGTGCGATTGCCGTGAAGACGCGCAAAGGCGGCGGCCATGTCGGCTTTGTCGTGGGCACCGTCCCCGGCAAGCCCGGATATCTGGCGATTCTGGGCGGCAACCAAAGCAACACCACCAATGTCAGTGCCTATCCGGCCTCCGATTTCCATGCTTTCATGCTGCCGAAGGGCTATGATTATTCGTGCTGCGTGCTCGAGGATTATAGCGGAAAGATCGGCGGGAAAGGATCTGAATCGTAATGTCCGGAGCCGCGCCATGAGAAACGTCCTTTTCGCCGCCGCACTATGCACGACCGCCCTGCCCGCCTACGCAGCCGAGGAACGCGGCATCGTCGTGCTGAGCGGCAATGTCTGGGCCGATGGTGCGCGCAGCTCGATCGAGGGGCGCGCCATGATCTGCGGCCTCAAGGGCCCGAGCTCGTTTTTGTCGCTGCGCACCGCCCCCGATCGCGCCTCGGTCGAGATCGCCAAGCTGGGCGAGATGGTGATCGTCGAGCTGACCGGCGAGGTAGAGGACAACTGGGCGAAAACCAAAACGGTGATCTACGAGGTGGCTCAGGACGGCAACCTTCTGCCCGAGGAAAACCGCGGCAGCCTGAGCATCGCAGGCTGGCTGCACAGCGATTATCTTTGCAATTACATGTATTGACGAACAATGAGTTACGGCCTGAATGCGCCGCTGCGCGCCAAAGAAAAGCAATGGCTGATCGAAGCCGAGCTGACCCGCGGCGCAGCGCCCCGCTCCGCAGCCGAGCCCGTGCGCGAATGGATGCGCATTGCGGTGCGCGCGCCGACCGAGGATGCGGCCCTGCAGCGCGCGGACAGCCATTTCGGCACCCCGCTTTCGGTGCGCCATATCGCTTTGGACAGCACAGCCTCGCTTGACGAAGAGGCCGAACTTTTGGCGCGGCTTTCCGACGGAGCCGCCCTCGTCGCGACCCCGCCGCGACCCGCCCGTGTCGCCGGTGCGCACCTGCCGGACCGGCTGGTGGTCGGCTCAACCGCCAAACCCCAACTCCGCTCCCGCCCCCAAGACAGCGGCATGGACCTTTTGCCCGATGCCGTCCGCGAGGCGGGCGCACAGGTCTACGCCGTTCTGGATGGTGCCTCGGTCTTCGGATTGGCCGAACGTCTCGAGGGCTCGGGGCTGGCGTGGAAATGCCTGTTTCAGGGCGAAGCCGCCCAGATCCATGCCGCGGCCGCGCCCTATCTCGTCGCGCTGCGCCCCGACAATCCCTTGACCGCGAAACTGCTGCGCCCCCTGCCCGACGGACGCGAGGCCAGCCCCTCATCGGCCCTGCAAAGCGGAATTTTTCTGGCAAGTCCGGTTTCGCTCGAAGGGGTGTGGCGTCATCTGCGCAAATTCACAATGCTCGAAGATCCCGCGCGCGGCGGGCGGGTCTTTTTCCGCTTCTTCGACCCTCTGGTTTTCCGCACGCTGGTCGCCAATCTCGCGCCCGATGATCTGGCGGCTTTTTGTCGCGGAATCTCGGCGCTGGCCGCGGTGAATGCCGAGGGCGGCTTTACCACGATCACGCGACAGGATGCGGCATCATGAGCCGCCGGATCCTGCCTGTCCCCGCCCTGCTCGATAGCCAGTTCGGAGAATTCCCGCGCCGCTCGGTTCCGCCCGAACTGGAGAGCACCCTTTTCGCGCCCGGAGCCGAGACCTATGCGATCATCGATGCCGGACGGATCGCGATGTTCGATGCCGAGACCCTCGCACAGGGCGCGCCCTTCGCCTGCCTTCTTGGCGGGGAAGCGGTCGAAAAGCTCGGAAACTGGGCGGCGTGGATCTTCCGGCTGGGCAAGGACGACCGGCTGACGCGGCAGCTCTTCACGATGGCGCAGGACGGGCGCGGCGGGCTCTGGCCCTTGCGCAGCGCGGTCTTTTTGCGCTCGACCGAAAACCTCGAGACGCTGCGCAGCCATTTGCGCCGCTTCACGCAAATCCCCGACGAGGCGGGCAAGCGCTATTTCCTGCGCTTTTACTGCCCCGATGCCCTGCCCGTCATTCTCGGGCATCTCGAAAATGATGGTGCCCGGCGCGAACGCTGGTACCGCCATCGCGGTAAAACCGTGGTCGAGAGCTACTGGATCCCCGATCCCGATGCTCCCGCGATGATCGTCCATCACCACGACGACACCCCGCCCGCCCATCCGGCAAACATCCCCTTCCAGCTCGATGCGGCCTACCGCCATATCATGGCCGAGATCCGCCGCATCCAGCAGCGCCGCAAGATTGCCGATGCGGTTCTGTTGAGCGAAGGCAATGCGCATGATCTGAGCGCGCATGACTGGCACCGGATTGTCGATGCCACCATCGATGCGGCATGGACCGCCGGCGTCGGGCCCGAGCGCGCGATGGCCTATATCGCGATGGGTGCTTTGACGCGCGGCCGCGCCGTTTCTGCCGAAGAAATCTCCCGGATCCTGCAGCTTCCCGACAGCCCCGGCCAGCAGACCGAACGGGCCCGCCGCTTTGCCGAAGGCGCGGAGCAGGCCCCTGTTATTCACGATGATTGGGTTTTACGCAGATGAGCGATTTCAAAACGACTTACGAGACCGGACAAAACAACGGCATCGCATCGCTGTCGGCTTCGGGCTCTGCCGCCGCGACCACAGCGCCCTGCGAACGCGAGGACATCATCTCGATCTATCCGGTCCGCATCGGCTGGGGCGATCTGAAAGGCGACGTCAACGGCGGCTTCACCTATCCCGCCAGCCTCGCGCCCTTCGCCTCCCCGAGCTCGCCCGCATCGACGGGTGGCTTTGCCTTGCGCCAGCTGCGCGGCGGACATGTCATGATCTATGACGTCAAGGAGCGCACCTGGTCGATCTTTTCCTATGCGCGCAACGCCACTCCGGCGGGCGGCAGCTTTACGCATTGGACGTGGAAGCCCGGCGACACCGATTGGCACCAGAGCGGCGCGGCGACGCCGATCGCTTTCGTACCCGACAGCGCGACCGAGATCTATATCTGCTTCATCGAACATCTGTGGTCGCGCGCCACATTCCAGCGCGCCCACAACAACGAGAACGGCTTTCGCGACAAGGTGATGCGGCGCGTCACCCTGACCGCACCCTCGGCCGCAACCTTTTCCGCGCCCTTGTCAGAGCTGGCGCAAAAGGTCGAGGAGTTCTCGCCCAACGGCCTTGTCCAGCCGCATGAGGACTGGCGCGTCCTGAGCGAAACTCCGGGTGCCAAGATCGATCCCGCAGCGATCCTCAACGTGCCGATGGCGAAGGGAAAGAAGGTCGCTCCGGTCATGATCGCGCTGCATGATCCGGCGGGTGTCGTCCTTGAGATGGCGATGTCGCATGCCAACCGCATGGCGATCCGCGCGCAATATCTCGAGGTCAACGCCTATGCGCTGACCACCGCCCGCGCGACGCAGGTCATGCAGAATTACGCCAAGCAGCAATTGCTCGATCCGCGCCTGTCCTATTTCAAGAAATACGCGCTCGAGAAATGGGGCGACGCGATCAGGCCCGAGCGCGACAGCTTCCTGATCGAGGCCGAGGAAACGCTCAAGAACTTCGAGGCCACGATCAAAGGGCCGCTCGATGCCTGGCAGAAATATTTCGAAATGGGCCTGCGCAGCCCCGATGCGACACCGGGTTCGCTCCAGACCCATCTTCTTAACTTCGACCGCACGCCGACCGACGGCCGCGATGTCGCGGGACTGGCGCGGTTCGCCCATGATTGCGTCGCCACGATCATCGGCTCGCAGGCGGGACAACAGCGGGTGTCCAAAGTGCTGATGGCACCGGACCGGTGGACCGAACAGCTCAATCCCGTGAAGGCCTTCATGCAGATCGTGGGCGCGGGGCTGACGTCGGTCAAGGAATACGCCAGCTACAGGACCTCGATCACGCAGGCCGCCGACGAGCTGTTGCGCGACATCTCCCTGCCGATGGCCTTCGAGATCACCAAGCTCGGGCGCGAGGAGCTTTTGAAGGATGTGAACATCGTCGGCAAGCACATCCACAACCGCACGGTGACGCGGGTTTTTGTGAATGTCGACGACGCGATGAAAGAAATCAACCGGCGTCCGCGCGAGACCTCCTCGACCGACAATCTCAACCGCAGCCACAGGGTTCACCACGTCCAGACGCCGCTTGGCTTGTACAAATATGACGGGATCGTCCATGTCGCTGGACCGGACGGGGTGGCAACGGTCGGGGCGGTCGCCTCCGGTTTCGGCATTCTCGCGAATTCGCTCAACATGATGGAGCTGATGGCGGCGACCGAGCGCTCCAAACTGAGCGGGATGGCGGGCGCGATCGGGAGCAACCCCTATCTCGGCCTCACCCTGACGACCATCGACACGATGAACCAGCTCTTCGAATTCACCAGCAAGCTGGCCGCAAGGGCCGGCATGGGAGAGGCCCGCGGCTACCAGATTTCCGGCAAGCTCAGCCGTGCCCAGTTGACGGCTTTGATGAAGGGCAAGACCGTCACGCAGGATCTGGTGAAAACCGTGGTCGCGCGCGGCGGCGAAGCGCCGCCCGTCACCCGCGTGGCTGCTGCGCCGCGCACCATGATGGCCACGGTCGGCGTCAAGGTCCTGAGCGGCGCGGGCATTGCGCTTGGTCTGCTCGACCTCTTCAACGCGGCGGAATCCTTCCGGCGGGGCGACAATATCGGCACGATGTCGAATATCGCTTTGGGCGTCGGCGCGATCTTGATGGCTTGGGGCGGCTTCGTCGGTCTTTCGACGGGTGCGAGCGTCGTCGGCGCGATTGCCGGCCTCATTTTGGTCATTCTCGGCGCGGTCCTGTCCTTCTTCGTCGATGATCCGGTGACGAGCTGGCTCAAGAACGGCTATTGGGGAACCTCCCGGTCCTATCTTTACTGGCGCGACACCAGCCGCGTCGCGTTCAGCGCCGCAAGCGGCTCGGCCCATCTCGGGCAACGCGACTACATCGTGCAAAAGAAGGCCGATTTCGATTTCCCCAAATATTTCGCGCGCGAAATGCAGCAGTTCAACGAATTCGTCTACTGGCCGCAAAACAGCCCCGACCCTGCCGCGATCACCTCGAACGACCGCAATTGGCTGGGAATCAAGATCCGCACCGCCGCTCCGGTCAGGGCCTATTCGGTCTCGTTCCGCCTGCCCAACTACATCCCGGGATATTCGGTCTTCACCGGAAAGATCATGGCGGTGGTCTTTGCCGATTCCCCGAGGCTCAGACAATCCGCGAGCAGCCGCTGGGATGTCTCGGACCAGTTCTGGGAAAGCGCGACCTATACGCAAGGCGATATCGTCACCGGAAGCTTCTTTCTGCGGGTGCCCGAGAACCAGAATGCGAGCACCTACGACGACATCAACTGGGAGCTGCTGCGGGTCGAACTGGACAAGGGTTGGCTCTACACGCCTCTGCCAGGCCTTGTGCTTCCGCGCAAATACAAAGATCACTTCTTCGGCGGCGAATGGGACGACAAGGGCAGTGGCGAGGGGGATGCGATCGTGATCAGTGGCAGCGCATGAACAGCGAAGATCTGCTGGTTTTCTCCGTCATCGGATTCTTCATTCTCGTCGGCGCGGTCGGGATCTACCTGCTCGCCCGGCTGGCCAAGCGGGACAGGGTCCGTTTGCTCTTGCGCAGAAAGACGCCGATGCCGCGCGAGCGTGGCGCGGGCTCGGCCTATGCTTTCGCCGCGCTGGCGGATTGGCAGGCGGATGCCGGAAGCGCACTGGCTTCGGTCCGCAAAAGCATTCCCGCCACCGGCCCCCATCTGCTCGCGCGCGACGCCGATGTCGCGATCCTGCGCAGCGCGGGAGACCACCTGCGCCGCATCGTCTTGGTCGTCTTCCTTTTCGTCCCGCTGATGGGTGCGAGCCTGCTCGTCTTGATCAAAAAGACGGCGCGCTTCATCCTCTATCCGGCGGATCGCGGCTATACCAGCATGGTTCAGACGGAAAGCGGCGTCGATGTCCAGCACCATGTCTACGACCTGATATTCGCCAATTACCTCCGCAGCCTGACCGACGATTTCCAGTTCTATTTCAGCGAGATCGCCATCCGGAATTTGGGCGGCCTCGGCAAGGCCATTCAGGCCTTCCTGCTGTCGGATCCGTTTTTCCTGAGCCTCTTCGTTGCGCTTCTGGTCCTGACCGCCGTGGTCATCGTGCCGCGAACCGCGCCGCCGCTGGCCTTCGACCGCAGGCGCGACATGATCTATACGGTCCGGCGCGGCCGCCTTTATGCGGCGCCTTGGTCCAAGGCGATGGTGACGATGGCGGCTATCGGGCGCAACACCTCTCCGGCTTTTGCGCTGGCGGATCGGGAGGGTAGCGGCGGCACCCGCTGGTTTTCCCTCGCCGCATGGGGCGATTTCCATTCCCCCGTTGATGACAGCCACCTCGTGAGCGTCATCGACCCTTCGGACCGCTGGGTCGCGCAACTGGAATGGCTCGAGGGTTTCAGGGCGGGTTCGCCCGATCTGCAAGGCAGCGCGCAGGCTCCGCAGCCGATGCGCCTGCTGCTTCCGCGCGAAGGCCGTCTGCCCGAGGGGCTGCCTGCGCGGTTGGACATGATCAAGCGCGAGAAAAAGCGGGACTGATCCGACGGCAGTCTAATCGCGGGCGACAAGGCCCAGATCCGCCGCGCCCTCGGGGCACCCTGCCCCCGAAGCCTATGGCGCAACCGGCTGCAATCAGCCCCGCTGTCCCGATTGTTTCGACCGCCCCGCAATCTCGGCGAAATTCAAAACCGCGCGGCTGCGGTTCGTGCGCTTCCACGCCAGAACCGTCTCTATCCGCAGCGAGGGCTCCGCAAAGGGACGCGCGGCGAGGTTCTTGCCCAAAAGATCGAGCAGGCTCGCGGGATAGACCGTCACCCCCAAACCGGCCGCCACAAGGCCGAGAATGCCGAGCGTATTGCCGGCCTCATGCGCCGGACTGAGCCAAAGCCCGAGCGCGCCGAAAATATCCTCGAGACGGTGGCGATACTCGCCCCAATCGGTGACATCGCCCAAAATCAGCCGCTGGTCGGCCAGATCGGCCGCGCGAATGCTCTCTTGCGCGAGCAAGGGGTGATCGCGGGGCGTCACGAGGTAAAGCGGATCCGCCTCGAGGGTGATGCTGTGGTAATCGGCATTGTCGTAGGGGCCGATCAGAAAGCCGATATCGATCTCGTCATTGGCCAGAGCGAGCTTTTGCTTTTGCGTATGCAGATAGCGCAGCTCGGTGCGGACCTTGGGATAAAGACGCTCGAATTCCGCAACCGTCCGCGGCATCACCCGCGTGGCCGAAAAGGACATGTAGCCCACCCTCACCCTGCCCTCGCGGCCCTGCGCGACCTCGGCGGCCCGAGCGATCGCGCTGCGGTAGCTGCCCAGAACCTGCGACGCACTTTGGTAAAGCGTGCTTCCTGCCGGTGTCAGCGAGACCTCGTGCGTGGTGCGCTCGAACAGGGCATAGCCGATATCGCCCTCGAGTTTGCGGATGCGGCGGCTGAGGGCCGACTGGTCCAGCGCCAAACGCTCGGCGGCGCGACGGAAGTTCAGTTCCTCGCCCAGAACGAGGAAGGAGCGCAGCAGGGTCGTATCGGGAAGATCGCGCATGACAGCCCTTTGGTAATGCATAAAGCGCATCAAGAATGGCTCAACCGTCAATTCAAAGCAACACGGCGGCATGACAGTTTTGCGTCATCGGACACAGCATTCTTCAAGGAGAAGAGAATGAGCGACGTTGACGCCAAGGAACTCGACCGTCTGTTGCAGCAGGCTTTCGATACGGCGAGCAAACTTTATC
>NZ_JBHMDZ010000044.1:0-127028 GCF_042430175.1 Paracoccus cavernae
CTCGTGATCTTCTCCATCGCGCTCCTCACAACCGTCGAGCTCCTGCGAAGAAGAACCGAAAGGCTGAGGGGCGTCACCCCGCGTTAGGGCTGTTTGCCCGCCTTGCTCCCTTGAATGCGGCCGCCGGTGATGCGGCCGCTATTCGTTGAAATCCACGCTTTCGCGGCATCGAGAAAGGCCTTGTGCAGGCTTGAACGATCAAGCGAGGTATTCATCAACATCCCCATTTTCATCGGGCGCGGATGACCGGCCAAGGGGATGAAACGCAAGGGCTGCCCGTCGGGCGCAAGATCGTTCAACGGCCTGATATTGAAGATGGAATAGCCGAAACCATTGGCGACAAGCGAACGCGCCACCGCCATGTCGCGGGTGCGTTCGGCGATATTGGCGCGCAGGGATTTCTGCGCGAAGAACGACAGGAAATAATCGGCGCTGAGCGGCAGGTCGAGCAGGACCAGCGGCAAGGGTGCGAGCTCCTCGACCGAGACCTCGGCGCGGTCGGCGAAAGGATGGTCGGGTGCGACCGCGACCAGGGGCGGCAGCTCGAGCATCGGGAAAAACTTCAGATCGGCCGGCAGGTTCAGGTCATAGGTCAGCGCGACATCGATGCGCGCCTGACGCAGCAGGCTGAACAGCTCGGGCTGGTCGGCCTCGAGCTGGGAGATGCGGACCTCGGGGTAATCGGCGACGAAACTGCGGCGCAATCCCGGCAACACGACCTGCGCAAAGGTGCTCAGGCAGCCGATCGCCAGAGGTCCGCGCACCTGCCCCGACAATTCCCCCGCGAGATCGCGCAAAGCCGCCGCCTGACGCAGCACCATCTGCGCGTGATCGAGCAGCTTTCTGCCCGCCAGGGTCGGCGTCAGGCCCTGCGCGTGATGGCGCACGAAGAGCTGGACGCCCAGCTCGTTTTCGAGATGCGAGATCCCCGCCGAGATCGAAGGCGCGGTCACATTGACCTGCTGCGCGGCGGCAACGATCCCGCCCGCCTCGCCGACGGCCACCAGATATTCAAGCTGACGCATCGTGTAGCGGATCGACATGGGCGGCCCTCGGGCTGGGATTTCCGGCGCGGCCCGAGCCTTGGGCACCGGCCGCGATCATGGCGCGGAACCTATGCGAAACCGGCCCATGCGGCAAGCGCATAGGCCGGTCGCGGCCCTCGTCAGAAGGCGGCCGAAGGGGCGGGCGACGTGCCCCCGATACGCGTTACTCGTCGCCCGGCACGCCGTAGGACGGCGCGGCGCGCGGGTCGAGCGCGCGTAGCACATAGGCGTCGATCTGGGGCTTGTAGACCTCCCATGCGGAGGCGATCGCCTCGATCGGACAATCCTCGGTCCAGTCACAGCGCAGATCGGCCAGCGGCCAGCTTTGGCGATGCGCGATCTGCATGCCCGCCGAATGGACCGGCCCCGCCTCTCCGCCCGCCGCAAGCCCCGCGCGCATGGCCGCGATCAGGCGGTCGCCGATATGGCCCGAGGCCGCCAGAAAGCCCGCGACAATCGCCGCCGGTACGCCGTCATTGGCCAGAAGGTTGCCGCCCGAGGCCACGCCCTCGCCGCGGGCCTCGGTCCAGATCCCGAGCGAATTCGGCCCCGAATGGATCGCGACACGGCCGTTGCGGTCGACCGCAAGCACCTGCCGGTATTCGGCGAATGTGGCACGACGGCGGATCTCGTCGATGGTTTCCTGCGCCCCGAGCCCGCTTTCGAGAAGATCGAGCCCCATCGGCCCCAGCCGCGGATCGGTGACGTTTTGCGTGGCAACCGCCCCCACGCCCGCGCGGGTATAGGCGCAGCGCGCCGCAACCGCCGGCGAGGACGAGGCGATCGCCACTCCGAACATGCCCGTCTCGGGGCATCGTGCGACCAGTGAAAAGGTCATGGCCTTATTCCGGAATGACGGCGGTGCCGTCGATTTCGACCAGCCATTCGGGCCGCGCCAAGGCCTGCACCACCAGCCCCGTCGAGACCGGATGCACCCCCTGAAGATATTCCCCCATGGTGCGGTAGACCGCCTCGCGGTGGCGCACATCGGTGATATAGACCACGACCTTGACGAGATGCTCCATCTTTCCGCCCGCCTCTTCAATGAGTTGGCGGATGTTTTGCATGACTTTATGGGTCTGCTCGACCGGATCGTGACTGTCGAGATTCTTGCCGTCGTCGAGGCTTTGCGGGCATTGGCCGCGCAGCCAGATGATCTTGCCGCCCTGCGTCACCACCGCCTGGGCCAGATCGTTGTCGAGCTTTTGCTCGGGATAGGTGTCGCGGGTGTTGAAGGGGCGGATGCGGGTATGGGCCATGTGGGTCTCCGGATGGCAGGTGTTTGGGGCGGATGAAGGGGCCTCAGGCCGGTTCGCGCAGGGCGGCCCGTTCTTGGGCCTGCGCCTCGTCGTTATAGGCACGGTATTTGCGCTGGATGCCGATCTGTTCGGCGACATGTTTGGCATCATGCCAGACACCCCAGATAAAGCTCGATCCGCGACGCGATTGCCACGGCAGGCCGAGGAAATAGAGCCCCGGCTCGCGCGAGACGCCGCGCTGGTGGATCGGGCGGCCCTGCGGGTCGAAACTGTCGCTTTTGATCCAGCTGTAATCGGCGGTGAAGCCCACCGCCCAGATCACGGTCGAAATCCCCGCCTGTGCCGGATCGAGTTCGCGCAGGGGCGTGGTGATGCAGCCTGCATCGGGGTAGCGCGCCCGTGCCTGCGGATCCTCGGGCAGATCGAGGCCGTTCTTCGCGACATAGGCATCGGCCTCGTCGAGCAGCGCGTTGTGGTTGGCATCGCCCGCATCGAGATTGCGGCCGAGATCGCCGGCAAGAAGCAACTTGCCGTCAGCATAGCCTTCGGTCCGCCCGAGCAGCGTGATCCCCTCCTGCGCGAGGCGGCGGAAATCGATGGTCTCGCCATTGCGCGCGCCGCTGACGGCGATGGTGACATGTTCAGTGCCGGGCGCGGGTGCGGCCATGTCCCATTTGCCCAAGACACCCAGCCACCAGCAGAAATCGCGGCCGCGATAGGCGCGCGGCGGACGGTCGTGCGGCCCGACCGAGAGATAGACCTTGCGCCCCGCGCGATTGAGCTCGTCCGCGATCTGGACGCCCGAAGAGCCCGCGCCGACGATCAGAACCGCGCCCTCGGGCAGCTGGTCGGGGTTGCGGTAGCCGCTCGAATGGATCTGGGTGATGCCCGCGCTTTCGGGGATCACATCGGGGATGATCGGCGTCTGGAACGCGCCGGTCGCGGCGACGATGCTCTGGGCCTCGTAATCGCCCGCGCTGGTCGAGACATGAAAACCCTGACGCCCCTCCAGCCGCTCGACGCCCAGAACGGTGACGCCGGTCTTGATCGGCGCGTCGAATTTCCGCGCATAGGCGGCAAGATAATCGGCGACGACCTCTTTGGCGGGGAAGGCGTCGGGGCCGACGGCGGCATCGACCTCGTCGAAGGTCATTCCGGGAAAGCGGTCATGCCAGGCGGGGCCGTTCGCGACCAGCGAATCCCACCGGCCCGAGCGCCAACGCTCGGCGATGCGGTCGCGCTCCAGCACGATATGGGGCACGGAGGCCGCGCTCAGATGCTCGCTCATCGCGATTCCGGCCTGGCCCGCGCCGATGATGAGAGTGTCGATTTTTGTAACCGGCATTGGACGATCCTTTGGCAGGGTTCTGCCCTTGGAGTAATGCCGGTTTTGCCGCGCAGGATATTACAATATGGCGTTGCATTGCTTAGGCTGAGCCTAACGCCACCGCATCAACTCACT
Organism: Paracoccus cavernae; assembly: GCF_042430175.1. Classification (NCBI taxonomy): domain Bacteria; kingdom Pseudomonadati; phylum Pseudomonadota; class Alphaproteobacteria; order Rhodobacterales; family Paracoccaceae; genus Paracoccus; species Paracoccus cavernae. The sequence continues at coordinate 3,768 of NZ_JBHMDZ010000044.1, forward strand.
GATATTGAAATAGATTCGCGAAACGGTGCCGCGTCCGCGAAGCCGCGCCGCAAACCCGCGCGGAATGCCCGCTTGCGCGCGGGCCGCGAACATCCGAGCAAGGGACAACGTCTTTCCGAGGGCCCGAGATGACCGCGCAACACCCCCAGACCACGCCTTCCCCTGCCGCCATGACCCGCCCCGTTCCGCCCCCGCTCGAGATCCTCGCGCGGCTGGTCGCCTTCCCCACGATCTCGCGGCGCACGAACCTCGACCTGCTCGATCATATCGAGGCGCTGTTCGCCGGCTCCGGCGCGCGGATGCACCGTTTCGCGCATGAAGACGGCAGCCGCGCCAATCTGTGGATCTCGATCGGCCCCGATATTGCGGGCGGGGTCGTGCTTTCGGGCCATAGCGATGTCGTCCCCGTCGAGGGGCAGGACTGGAGCAGCGATTCCTTTGCGCTGCGCATCGCGGACGGGCGCGCCTATGGTCGCGGCACGGCGGATATGAAGGGCTTTCTCGCCTGCGCCATCCATGCCGGTTTGCAGGCGACGGGGCGCAAGCTCGCCCGCCCGCTCCATCTCGCGATTTCCTATGACGAGGAGATCGGCTGCCTCGGAGTGCGCGGCATGATCGAGGCTCTGGCCGCCCGACCCTCCCGCCCCGCGCTTTGCATCATCGGCGAGCCGACCGGCATGAAAATCGCCTCGGGCCACAAGGGAAAGGCGGGCTTTCGCGCCTGCTGCCACGGCCGCGAGGGGCATTCGGCCCTCGCCCCCCGCGCGCTCAACGCGCTCCATCTGGGCGCGCGCTTCGTTCAGGCGCTCGAACAGCGTCAGGAGGCGCTGGCGGCGACGGGGCCGCGCGATGACGATTACGACATCCCCTATTCGACGATCCATGCCGGCGTGATGCGGGGCGGAACCGCGCTCAATATCGTGCCGAACCTGTGCGAGGTGGATTTCGAGATCCGCAATATCGCCGAAGACGACCCCGAAACCATCCTTGCCGGCATCCGCGCGGATGCCGAAACCATCGCCGCCCCTTATCGCGCCACCTTCCCCGAGGCGCGCATCACCATCGATCCGGTCACCGCCTATCCGGGCCTCGCGACGCCCGAAGACGGCGCGGCCCTCGCCTTGCTGCGCCGCATAACCGGCCGCAACGATCCCGCGATCAAGGTGGCTTTCGGCACCGAAGGCGGGCTTTTCGCGCAGGGTCTGGGGATCTCCACCGCGATCTGCGGACCGGGCTTCATGGATCAGGGCCACCGCCCCGACGAGTTTGTCGCCCTCGACCAGCTCGCCGAATGCAGTCGGGTGCTGGATAATCTGCTGGCAATTCTCGCCGAGGCTTAGCAAAAGAGGCTTTTGGCCCTGCGGCCCTGTCCTTTGCCCTCGCGGCAAGGGCCGCAGGCCGGAGTTTTCGTGCGAGAGGATGCGGCAATGGTGAAACTGGTGATCGACACCGATCCGGGCGTGGACGATGCCATGGCGATCCTTTTTGCGGCGCGTCATCCCGCGATCGAGCTCTTGGGCATGACCTCTGTTTTCGGCAATGTCACCGTGGCGCAGGCCACGCGCAATGCGCTCTATCTGGCTGAAAAGGCTGGGTTCTCCGGTCTTCCGGTCGCCGAAGGCGCGGGCGCGCCCTTGGTGCTGCCGCCCTTCCCGCCCTCGCGGCAGGTCCACGGCGACGAGGGGTTCGGCGATCTGCCCGCCTTTGTCCCGCAAGGCCGTGCCGTCACCGAAACCGCGGCGGAATTTCTGGTCCGACTGGCGCGCGAACATGCGGGCGAGCTGGTCCTCTGCCCCGTCGGCCCGATCACCAATATCGCCGAGGCGATCCGTCTCGACCCCGATTTCGCGCGCAATGTGAAGAAAATCGTCATCATGGGCGGCGCGCTGGATGTGGCGGGCAATATTACGCCCCATGCCGAGGCAAATACCTATCACGACCCCCATGCGCTCGATCTCGTGCTGCAAAGCGGGGCCGATATCACAATGGTCGGGCTGGATGTGACGCTGCAGGTCCTGCTTTCCGAGCCCGATTTCGCCGAGCTGGCAATCCGCGCGCCGCGTCACGGCCGCTTCCTGCAAGACATCAGCCATTTCTACCTCGACTTCTACCACTCGGTCGGGCTGACGGGCTGCGGGCTGCATGATCCGATGGCCGTCATCGCCTGTATCGCGCCGGAGCTGTTCGAGGCCGAGCGTACCGGCCTTGCCGTGACGCTCGACGGCGAGGCGGTGGGCCGGACCATCCGCGACCCCGCCCGCCCGCCGGTTTCGGTCCTGACCGGCTGCGACGCCGAGGCGATCCGCTCGCTCTTTTTCGACATTCTCGACGAAGGCGCCGAGGCCATGCCCCTGGCCGCGCGCGGCTGAGGGCGGGCTAGCGCAGCAAGAGCTTGAGGTCGCTGGCGGGATCGGCGACCAGCGCGGGATCGGCCGACTTTTGCGCCTCGATCAGGCGTTTTCCGACCATATAGGCGCGCGGATCGTTCATCGCATCCACCGCGAGAAGCCGGTCCCCGCGATAATACCAGATGCTGAGCGCCGTCTCCGGTCCGGCAACCGGTCCAGCGTCGGGGCCGGTATCGCGGGCGGCATCCCTATCGGGGGGCGCGCGACGGACAATGCGGTCATAGCCGGTATTGAGCCCCGCGATCTGCAGTTTGCAGCCGTATTGATCCGACCAGAACCACGGTTTCGCGTGATAATCCTGCGCCGCGCCAAGCAGGTTGGCCGCGACCAGCTCGGCGTGATCGATCGCATGGCCGACCGATTCCAGCCGCGCCTGCCCCCCATCGAGCGGGAAGGAGGCGCAATCGCCCGCCGCCCAGATATGGGGCCGAGAGCTGCGCCCGCGCGCATCGGTCCTGATGCCGTTCTCGATGGCCAGCCCCGCGCTTTCGGCAAGGGCGCTTGCGGGGGTGATGCCCACGCCCGCCACCACGAAATCCGCCGCGATCTCGCGCCCGTCCTCCAGAACCACCGCCTCGACGCGTCCCGTTCCGGCAAGGCGCGCGACGCCCACGCCTTCGATGATGCGCACGCCGTGCGCGTGATGGAGCGCGCGGAAGTAATCCGCCGTCTCGGCTGCGGCAACGCGGCCCAGAATGCGCGGCGCGGCCTCGACCACCGTGACCGAGAGGCCGATCTTGCGCGCAACCGCCGCCGCCTCGAGGCCGATATAGCCGCCGCCCACCACCACCAACCGCCGGCCCGGCTGGAACTCGGCCCGCATCCGCGCGATATCGGCAAGGCTGCGCAAGGGATAGACGCCCGCGAGATCGCCCCCGATCGCGGCCGGCAGACGGCGCGGCTCCGCGCCGGTCGCCAGCACCAGCTCGTCATAGGACAGAACCTCGCCGGCAAGGGTCACGGTCTTTGCCTTCGCATTGAGCGCCAACACCCGCGCGCCGAGTTTCAGCGTGATATCATGCTCTTGCCAGAAGCTGTCCGAGCGAAGCCACAGTCTTTCCTCGTCGATCTCGCCCAGAAGATAGGCCTTGGAGAGCGGCGGGCGCTGATAGGGCGGCGCGGCCTCTTCGCCGATCAGGGTCAGACGGCCGCCATAGCCCGAGGCGCGCAGTTTCGCGACCAGCGCCGCTCCGGCCTGACCGGCTCCGACGACGACGATATGGGCGGGCGGGGCATGGTCCGGCATCAAAGGCTCCTGTGGGGATCGGGGCGCCGTCGGGCGCCGTTCGGCCGCAGAATGCCGCCCCGCGCCGCAGCGAAACATCAGATTCTCGCGATGCTTTGTTTCGGATTTGCCTAAGCCCTATCGAGGGCACTTGACGCAAAGGGCACGAGCCTAGCCTATGGGAGGCGGAAACGCGCGGTTGGGGGCGGCCTTTGACTTCTGAACTCTGGACGCAAGCGGCGACGCGCCACATGATTGACGGCGCAAGCGGCAAGATCGCGACTGTGGTGGCAGAGCCCCATGACGCGCCCGGAGGCGGGACCAAGGGCAGCGTGCTATTGGTCCACGGCCGCAACGGCGCGCCCGAGCAGCCCCAGATCGCGGAAATGGCGCGCGCCTATCTGGCGCGTGGCTGGCGCGTGGTTGCGCCGGAACTGCCCCATTCCGCCGCCCTGCCCGAGACCGGCCCCGCCAATCAGGTCACCTTCAGCGGCCATACCAAAGCCGCCGCGCAGATCTGGGACTGGATCGCGGAGCAATGGCCGGGCCAGCCCCGCGCGCTGGCGGGCCACAGCCTCGGCTCTTTCGCGATCGCCCAGCTTGCGACCCATATGCCGCAGCCGCATCACCTGCTGGCGATGTCGCCGCCTTTGTCGGGCAAGGTGCTGTACAATTCGCGCCTTGCGATGGGCAAAGCCGCAATCGATGCCGTCCGTGCCGAGGCGCCGCTCTTTCTCGACGAAATGGCCACGGCCGATGCGGGCCCCTCGTTGCGCCGCAGCCCCGCGCCTCTGGCGGTGGTCACCGGCGCCTCGGACGGGCTGGTGCGGATTGCCGATGCCCGCGCCTATTTCGCGGCCTCGCCCAACGGCCGCTATTTCGGCGCGCTCCCCGACGAGCATCACTGTCCTTCGGGCGCCGCCTGCGCCGAGATGTTGCGCGCCGCGCTTCTGGCGCTCGGGGCCTGACATTGAGCCGCGCGTTGCGTCCGGTCGATCCCGCATGGATCGCGGCGCAGCGGCTGGCCTCGGCGCGCGAATTGCGCCGCGCCTGTTCGGCCACCGACATCGAGCGTTACCGCGAGGGGTTCGGCTGGCGGCTGTCTCCGGCGCGCGGTTCGGTACTGGCGTCCTACCGCATCGCCTGCTGGAACCCCGAGCCCGATTATTTCCACCACTGGATCCGCGACAGCGCCATCGTTTTGCGCGCGGTCCCGCTGGCCATGACCGCAGATCCCGGGGCCGCGCGCTTCTGGGCCGGTTTCATCGCCGATTTCACGGATTTCTCGCTAAAGATTTCCGATCCCGCGCGGCGCGGCCCCGCCGTGAACCCGCTGCGCGCAACCGCGCGGGCCGACCACCTGCGCTTTTTGCGCGATGACGGCGAACTCGCGGCGCTGACGGGCGCGGCCTGGCTCGAAGAGCCGCGCTTTGCCCCCGACGGCAGCCCCGATCTCGAAAACTGGAGCCGCCCGCAAGACGACGGCCCCGCTTTGCGCGCCACGAGCCTGATGGCGGTTCTCGCCGCCGTGCCCGAACCAGCCCTGCCGCAGGCCCTCCGCCTGATCGCCCGCGATCTCGGCCATACCCTCGCCGTGGCCGGACGCGCCGCCATCGGGCCGTGGGAGGAAGCACCGCCCAAACGCACGAGCTTTGCCCTGATCGCGCAATGGGATGCGCTGGATCGCGGCGCGGATCTGCTGCGGCGCGGCGTGCTGACAGGCCGCCCGTTCTCGCCCCAGCAATCAGGCCCCGAACTATGCCCCGATGCGCTTTCGGCGGCGGCCAAGCGGCTCGAGGCGCTGATCCTCGGGGCGCGCGACGCGGCAGGCGCTTTGCGCGAGAGTATCGAGAGCGAGACCCTCGATGCGGCAAGCTGCCTTGCGCTTTTGCACGCGGATCGCACGGCGGGGCCCTTTGCCCTGACCGGCGATCTGATGGAGGCGACGATGGGCGCGCTCGATCAGGAATTCGCGGCGCTTTATCCGATCAATGCCGGCCGCGCCGCCCCTGCCGTCGGGCGCTGGCGCGACGATCTCTATTTCGAGGGGCAGCCGTGGTATCCGACCACTCTGGGCTTTGCCGCCATCGGCTACCGCATCGCGGCGATCGCGGGCGATCCTGCCGCTTTCGCCCGCGCCGAGGCCCGCCTTGCCCTGATCGCCCAACTGGCCCCCGATCCGCCGGGCGCGCTGCCCGAGCAATTCGACCGCCAAAGCGGCGCGCCGCGCTCCTGCCTTGCGCTGAGCTGGTCGGCGGCGGCTTTTCTCGAGACCGCCCATGCCCGCGATCAGGCAATCGCCGCGCTTTCTCCGGCTCGCGCCGCCAGATAAGGCGCGGTGAAACCCAGCGCCCTCAGGCCCCTTTGTACCTCGGGCCGACCCGAAACCAGCCGCCACAGCAGGCCCGAACGCGCATTCTCCAGCCCGATCACGATCGGGGCCTGATCGATCGCGAGGCGGCTGTCGGCCACCCAATCGCGGCTCGCATTGAACGCATCGACAAAGCCCGCCTCGCCCCAGATCCGCCCGCCGAGATCGTCATGCAGATGGCGCAAAACCCTCATCGCGTGATCTGGGACAAAGGGAAAGGACGACAAGGCGGCAGTCGGGGTGATTGTGCCGTTGTCGTTGGTCGGCGCATGGGCGCTGTAGCCGTCGGGGTCGTCGCTGGCGGTCAGGCCCCAGCAATCGTGACCATAGCCGCGCCAGCCCTGCGGGTTTTGCAGGCAATGGGCGCGGTTGACCAAAGCATGGGCACACGCCTGTTCGCCGTAATCGGCATATCTGTCGCGAAGCCCGCGCGGATCGATCCCTAGAAAGGGATATTGCGACAAAAACAGCGGCCCGCCCCAATCGGGTCCAAGCGGCAGAACCGTTCCGGCATAATCGCGCCCGTTCAGAAAGGCCGGCGCTGCGGCCCAGCTTTGGTGATAGCTTTCGGGCGCGACCGGATGGGTTTGCGAGCCGGCGGCCAGGACGAAGACCACAAAGGCCTCGTTCCAGCCGCGGATCGGCAAAGCATCGGGGCGCCACGGGCGGGCGGGATGGCGGTGCCACATCAGTGCGCCGTCCGCGCGCCGGTGCGCGGCCCAGTTGACGCCTGCCGCAATCGCCTCGATCCGGCGGACGAGCTCCGGCGCCTCGGTGAAATAGGCGGCGGCGCCCAGAAGGCCGGTCACCAGAAAAGCCGTCTCGACCAGATCGCCGCCGTCGTCGCCCGCCATGAAGGGCAGAACGCGGCCGGTGGTGCCATGCAGGAAATGCGGGAAAACCCCGTCGAAACGGTCGGCGGCCTCCAGAAAACCGACCAGCCTTTCCAGCCGGTCGAGGATCTCGCGGCGCGGACGCCAGCCGCGCTCGGCCGCGACGATCTGGGCCAGAAGGCCGAAGCCCGTGCCGCCGGTGCAGGTCGTCTCGTTGATGTCGTAACCGAAAGCACCGCCGCTACGTTCGCGCGCCATGCCGCTGACCGGATGGCTCCAATCGAGAAAATAGCCCGCCGTGGCCTGTGCCACGCGGTCGCGCAGGGCCGTATCGTCAAGGCCGGTGATCAATCGCGCCATGTCAGCTCCACCATCTGGGTATCGCGGCTGTTTGCCCCGACATGCAACCGGATCAGACCGGGGTCGCGCTGCCAGCACGCGGTCTCGAGCGCTGGGGCGACGGGATAGGCGAATTGCGCCGCGCTGATCGAAAAACCGATCTCGCGGCTTTCGCCGGGGGAAAGGCTCACCTGCATGAAGTCGATCAGCTTGCGCGCGGGCCGCGTCACCTGCGCCACCGGATCCGAGGCGTAAAGCTGGACGGTTTCGATCGCGGTGCGCGTGCCGTGGTTCACGACCATCACGCTCAGCGTCACCCGATCCGAGGCGGGGGCCGTATCGCGCGAAAGGCGCGGCGGACCGTAGCCCACCGGCGCATAGCCCAGCCCGAAGCCGAAGGGGAAATGCGGCGCGTCATCCTCGAGATCGAGCCAGCCGGTCAGGAATTTCGCGAACCGCCCCGGCGAGGGCCTTCCGCTCGGGTCCGACGCATAGGTCACGGGGGCCTCGGCGCCATGGCGGGGCATCGAGATCGCGAGCCGCCCCGAAGGCTCGGCCGCGCCAAAGAGCAGATCCGCCACCCCCTCGGGGCCGCCAACCCCGCCGTGCCATGCGTAAAGCAGCGCATCCGACTGCTTTGACAGCGCCGCGAGCGACAGGGGACGGCCCGCGAAGACAACCGTCACCAAAGGTTTGCCCAAAGCCGCCAGAGCCGCGAACAGCCGCAACTGGACCGCAGGCAGATCGACCGAAAGCCGCGAGGAGGATTCCCCCGCATGCTCCTTGGCCTCGCCCAAGGCCGCGATCACGATATCGGCCCCGCGCGCCACGGCCACGGCCTCGGCGATCTGTTCGGCCTCGGGGCGGGGGTCGCGGTCGACGGTCACGCCGTGGACATTGAGCCGCGCGGCAAGCCAGCTTTCATCGACGATATCGGCCCCCCAGGCGCGGGCGGGCGTCACGCCGGTCAGCGCCGCAACCGCCTGATCGAGCGGCACGACATCCTCGGCCCGCCCCGAAACCGACCATGTCCCCAGCATATTGGCGCGATCGGCAGCAAAGGGCCCGATCAAGGCGACACGGGCCCCGCGCGCAAGTGGCAAAATCCCGTTGTTTTCGAGCAATACCGCCGAGGCCGCCGCCGCTTTGCGGGCCAAGGCGCGGCCCTTGTCGCGGGCGGGGGGGCGCGCGGTTTCGGCCATTCCGCGGAACGGATCATCCAGCAGGCCGAGCCGCGCCTTGAAGGTCAGCACCCGCCGGCAGGCGCAATCGATCATCGCGCCGATACGCTCGGCGCCAAGCGAAAAGCCCGCATCTGGCGCGTCTATCCCGTGGTGCGCCAGCGCGGGCAGCTCGCGCCAGTAATCCTCGCCGACCATATCCATATCGATGCCGGCATGAAGCGCGCGGGCCACGGCGAGTTGCGCGGGGCCAAGCCCGTGGGGGGTGAGTTCCTTCACGCCGGTATAATCGGAGACCATGAGCCCGTCGAACCCCTGCCCTCCCTCTGCGCGCGATGCGCGCAGCCAGCCCTCGATCAGGGGGTGATGGGCATGCATCGGGACTTTGTTGACCGCGTTGAAAGCCGCCATGACGCTGAGCGCGCCCGCCTCGAGCCCTGCCGCGAAAGGAGGCAGATAGGTCTCGAGCAGATCCTCCCACGAGAGGCTCGCATTGTCGTAATCGCGTCCGCTTTGCGGCGCGCCATAAGCCACGAAATGCTTGAGGCAGGCCGCGACATGGCCGCTCGCCCCCAGACCCGAGGCCGAACCCGCGCCGAGCATCGCCCCCAGCCCCGGCCCCTGAAAACCCTGCACCATCGCGGTGGCGATGCGCGAAGCCAGAAGCGGATCCTCTCCCGGCCCTTCGGCCACGCGGCCCCAACGCGGATCACGCGTGACATCGACCATCGGGGCATAGACCTGATGCAGCCCTTCGGCGGCGGCTTCTGCGGCGGCATAGGCGGCGGTCTCGCGGATCAACCCCATGTCCCAACTACAGGCCATGGCAATGCCCAAAGGGAAAATCGTGCGGTGGCCGTGAATCACATCCTCGGCGAAAAACAGCGGAATCCCGAGCCGCGATCCGGCCAACGCGCGCTCTTGCAGGGCCCGCGCCGAAGCCAACGATTTCGTCCCGAATATCGCGCCGACCCCGCCGTTTGCGAGGCGGTCGGACAATGCCGTCGGCTGGCCCGCGCCGGTCACTAATCCCTCGCCGGCGGCCAAAAGGTTTAGCTGGCCGATCTTTTCGGCAAGGTCCATCGCGCCAAGCAGGCTCTCGACACGCTCGATTATGGTCATGCGCCTTTTCCTTTCACTCCGCCGCATGGCGGGACGCGCCGAATTCATGCGCAATCCCGTGCCGCAGAATGGCCGATCCGTCGCGAATATCGAGCATGGATTGATAGTAGGACGCGCCATCGGGCGTCACGGGCAGGGATCCGCCATGGAGGACGGCAAGCACCGCCGCCTTGGGCAGGGACTCGTCGAGCGTGGCGTAGAAATCCATCGTCGCCTCCACATCAAGCGCGGCCGTCGCCTCGTCCAGAAGCAGGATATCGGGCCGCGCGATCAGGATTCGCGCCAGAACGAGGCGCTGCTTTTGCCCGCCGGAAAAGACGTTGCGCCAGTTCTTGCCCTGATAAAGCGGCTGGTCGAGGACATGGACGAAATCGCCCAAACCCACCCGCGACAAGGCCATCGCAATCGCGATGTCGCTGTGATCCTCGGGCGCGTCGGGATAGCTGACCAGCGCCTTGAGGCTCAGCCGGTCGGGCAGGTCCGGCTCTTGTCCGGCAAAAAAGATCCGCGCGCCGTCGCGCCGCGTGATGCGGCCCGAACCATAGGGCCAGATCCCGGCCACCGCCTTGAGAAGGCTCGATTTTCCGCAACCGTTCACCCCGTTCAGAAAGACGCGGCTGCCCTCGTCGAGACGCAGATGGGCAAGGTGGAGAAAGGCCGGTGCATCATGACCGCGGTGATGGAGGCGCAGATCTCCCGCTTCCAGAAGCGGCCCCTTGGCGCTGCTGCCGCGCTCGAAGGCGCTGGCGCCGGTCTCGGCATAGAAGGCGTCGCGCTCGCGCACGCGCTCGATCGCTTGGGCAAGCTCGGTCAGGCGCGCGGCATTGGCCTTGAGCGTGGCGATGGCGGGCATGACGTTGATGAACCACGACACATCGCCGATCAGCTCGGCGGTCAGCTCGCTGCTGGCGATATAATCGCGGAAATTCATGTTGTTCGCCATATAGGCGGGCAAAGCGGGCAGATAGGCGAGCAGCCGCGCGGAAAGGAAACCATAGGTGCTGTTGAACATCATCAGCCCGCAGCCCAGCCAGTTCTGCTTGCCCCAGGTCGCGTCCAGATCGGCATAAAGCGCACGGTTGATGCGCTTTTGCGCCCTCTCGCCGCGCCCGATCGCGAGCTGGGCGACGCGGTTCATCATCACGCCCCATTCGCCGCGCCATGCCCCGTCGCGGCGTTGGCGCAAGATGGTCAGCCGCTCGATGATGCGGCCGAGTTTCCAGGCGATCAGCGTGGCGCAGGGCACGAAAACCGCAACCAGCCCGAGGCTCAGCAATCCCGAGCCATAGGCCCCAGGCACGAGATCGATATGCGCGGCGGCCTCGGGGCCGATCAGCCGCGCAAGGCCCGCATTGGCTTCCGCGCCCCAGCGGTCGAGAAAGGGCACCGCCTCGCCGCGTTCCAAAAGCGCGGCAAAGACGAAATAGATCGAGGTCACCGCCCCCCAAAGCCCCATCGCAAGGCCGATGACGCCCCCGTAAAGCCCGCCGGTGCATTCGTCGACGCGCTGGTCGACCGCATCGGGCATGCGCGACCGGTCGCCTCCGTCCGAGCGGTCGCTCATCAGGTCGAACGCGATCCGTTCATCCGCGAGAATGGCATCGTTGAACTGCGCGACCAGCCAGCCGCGCGCGCGCCGGTGCAGCGTCGAGGAGACGAAATGGCGCAGCGCCACCCCCGCCGTCCGCGCCAGAAAAATCGCGAGATAGGCCCCCGCCGCCATCAAAACGACATGGCCGGAGGCGAGGGACGAGGATGCGGAAAGGGCGGAATCGCCGCTGGCGGGCTGGATATTGACAAGGGCGGCCATGAAATCTGCGCTGGCAAGGGCGACCCAGACGCTCGCCTTGCTCAAGACCGTCGTCAGCACGAAGACGATTGCCGTCAGGGTCCAGGCCTCACGCCAGCGCTCCGAGCGCCAATAGGCCGAAAGCAGCCCCCAAAATCCCGTCAGCCTCCCCATCCACACCGCCTTTCGGATGCCGGAAAAACCCCTCTCCCTCCCGCAGCAACATGACGTTGCCTGCGGGCCGTTTCCGGCACGTTGTCAGTATTTTTCAGCGAGTCGCGCAGATCGGATCCTCTGCTTGCGACCAGTCCATAACTGAATCATAGACCCGTCCCCGATCGGCAGTAAATCGCCGAGATGCGGCAAGCGCCTATCCTTATCGCCAGATGGTTAAGGGTCCGCGCGCGCAAAGGGCACAGGCGCGCCGTGGCACCGCCCCGAGGAGGGGCCCGATCGGGCGCACCGGATGGCGGAAATGCTGCGCGCGCACCAAAGATCGGGCTGGTATCGCCGCGATTTTGCCAAGCAACTCTGCGCTGCGGCGCGAATGGCTTTGCGGATGCGGCACGAAACGCGGGCCCGCGGATCGGGGTTAACCCCGCGCATCACGCCAGCCCCACCTGTTGCCGATCTACGCCAGTAGCAGGGAAAAGCCCGCGCCCCGGGGGATTTCCTTCAGCCTTTTGTGCCCTCCTGCCCGACTATTGCCGCGTCGTTTCCCGCGCGGATCCACCACCACCACCCCGATCTGCGGGCCTAGGCACGGGAACGCACAAAGGAGGGGGTGACAGCCACCGGTCTTTGCGTCTCAATACCGCAGGGCGCGGCAGAGCGGCAGCGATCCCGTTGAAAACGCTTGCAGACAAGGATCTCGACATGAGCTGGTGGTCACTTTCCGGACATCGCGCCCTCGTCACCGGCGCCAATACCGGCATTGGACAAGCCATTGCGATCTCACTCGCCCAAGCGGGGGCAGAGGTGATTTGCGCGGGGCGCTCAACGTCGGCGGAAACGGTGCAAAAGATCCGAGACGCGGGCGGGACGGCGCGGGAAATCCACCTCGACCTCGCCGATCCGATGGCGGCGCGGGATGTCTTTTCGGGCGCGGGCATCGATATTCTGGTCAATAACGCGGGTATCATCCGCCGCGCCGACAGCCTCGACTATACCGAGGCCGATTGGGATGCGGTGATGGACATCAACACCAAGGCACTGTTTTTCACGGCCCAAGCCTTCGCGCGCGAGATCCTTGCGCAAGAGGGTGGCAGGGGCGGAAAAATCATCAATATCGCCTCGCTTCTGGCCTTTCAGGGCGGGATCCGCGTGCCGGCCTATACCGCCTCGAAACATGCGGTCGCGGGGCTGACCAAGCTTTTGGCCAATGAATGGGCGTCGCGCGGGATCAACGTCAACGCGATCGCGCCTGGCTATATCGCGACGAACAACACCCAAGCCCTGCGCGAGGACCCCGAGCGGACCCGTCAGATCCTCGAGCGCATTCCCGCCGCACGCTGGGGCCGTCCCGAAGATATCGGCGCGACGGCGGCCTTTCTTGCCTCCGAGGGCGCGGCCTATATCCACGGCGCGGTGATCAGCGTCGACGGCGGCTGGATGGCGCGCTAGGACGGCGGCGCGAGGCACCGGACAGCGACTGCGAGCATGCGGCTGCGAGCAGCGGCCCTTATCAGAGAATGATTGCGCCGATTGGCACCTTATGCCTATGGTTTGCCTGCCTGCAAACAGCCGGACCGCCCTTGCCTGATGTGTGCCCCACACCCTGCGCGCCGGCCGGTCGCGATGCCCCGATCTTTCGGCCGATCCCGCCCGATCCTCGCCAAAGGCCCGACATGCTTGAAGAATTCGACCTTTATGCCGCCAGCCTTCCCCCGCTCGATCCGCGCCCCATGACCGGCGAGGCGCTTGTTTTGCGCGCGATCCTGCTGCTGGCGCGGGTCACGCAAAGCCCGCCATGGATCGGGCATCTGGGCACGCAGCTCGCCCCTTTCGCCGAGCCCTTTCCGCGCCGACGCTTTGCCGCTCAAGGCCCGCTCAGCGATGGTGAGGCCGTGGCGGGGGGCGTCGCTTTGGCGCTCGCCGGCAGCTCGGGCGGGGGCGAGTGGCACCATATTCCCGACCATTTGCGCAAGCGCGCCCTGCAGGAGGACGCGGGCCATGCCTCGGCAATGACCGGCCCTTTCCTCATCGAATGCGGTCTGGCGAACTCCAAACCGGCGCTGATCGAGGCGGGCGTCGCACGGCTCCACCACGGCACGACCGGATGGACGGCGCTGGCCCTGTGCGATGCATTCTCGCTCATCGACGAGGCGGCCGATCAGGACCATGCCCTCTCCCGCGAATTTCTGGCGGTTCTGACCAAACATGCCGCCCCGCTCGAACTCAGGATGCGCGACATGCTGGGCGGCCTGCTCGAACGCCAGGGCCCCGAGGGGAGCTGGCCGGGCGGGTCGGGGATCGACCTAGTCACGGAAACCGCGCTCCATCTGTTCGTCCTGCGCGAGGCCGAACGACTCGATATAGGCCCCGAGGACGGCGGCCGCGAAGGGAGCGGGACGGAAATCCTCGCGGCCCCCATTGCCGCAGCCGAGGCCTTTCTGACAACCGCCTTGCCGCCCGGGACTTTGGCCAGCGCCGCCCCCGCCACCATCGGCGCGCGGATGATGGGCGAGGCCTTGCGGATCGCCGCGCGGCGCGACAGCGCGATGCACAGCTATTTCGACTATGTTTGAGCCCCGCCGCATTTCCCGACACATCTCCTGACAGGAGCGCGCCGAATCCGGCACGCCGCACCTCGAATGCCCGCCTTTGTCGCGAAACCGCGCGGACAGGTCGGAAATCCTCCATCCGGCGGATTCGGCCCCCCCTATTCTCGAAGGGTCAACGCATGCCACGAGGCCTTCATGTCGCAATTTCCAAACCACGCCAAAGTCGTCATCGTCGGGATCGGCGGCATTGTGGGGGCCTCGGTCGCCCATCACCTGATCGAGCGCGGCTGGGACAATATCGTCGGCATCGACAAATCCGGCATCCCGACCGATATCGGCTCGACCTCGCATGCCTCGGACTTCTGCTATGTCACGAGCCACGATTTCTTCTCGGTCTGGACCACGCAGTATTCCGTCGATTTCTTCGACAAAATGGGCCATTACGCCCGCGTCGGCGGCCTTGAGGTCGCGCGGACCGGCGACGAGGAATGGCTCAAGGAAATCAAGCGCAAGGTCACATCCGGCAAGGCCTTCGGCAGCCGCGCCACGCTGATTTCGGGGGCGGAGGCCAAGGCGAAATTCCCGCTTCTGGAAGAGGACATGGTCGAGGCCGCGCTGTGGGACCCCGATGCCGGTCTGGTCATTCCGCGCTCGCAGACGGTGGCCGGCAAGCTGGTCGATCAGGGCGAGAAAACCGGCAAGCTGCGCGCTTTCGCCAATACGCCCGCGCAATCTCTGGTGATCGAGGGCGGCCGCGTGAAAGGCGTCGTGACCCATCGCGGCACGATCATGGCCGATCACGTCATCGTCTGCACCGGCCTTTGGGGCCGACTGATCGCCGAAATGGCGGGCGAGGATCTGCCGGTCATGCCGGTCGACCACCCGCTGACCTTCTTCGGCCCCTATGACGAATTCGCCGGCACCGGCAAGGAAATCGGCTATCCGCTGCTGCGCGATCAGGGCAACTCGGCCTATATGCGCGACACGGGCGATCCGACCACGGCCGAGGGCGGCCAGATCGAATGGGGCTATTACGAGCCCTTCGAGCCCCGTATGTGCCACCCGAGCGAGATCCTTGAAAAGGAGCAGTCGCGCCTGTCGCCGTCCCAGCGCGATCTGGAGCTGGATCAGGTCATGACGGGTCTGGAAAAGGCGATGGAGCTGACCCCGATCCTTGCGGAACTGGGCTATAATGAAAGCCATTCCTTCAACGGGTTGTTGCAGGTTTCCGCGGCCGGCGGGGCCTCGGTCGGGGAAAGCCAGAAGGTGCGGGGCCTGTGGTATTGCGTGGGCATCTGGGTCAAGGACGCCCCCGCTTACGGCAAGATCATCGCCGATTGGCTGACCGACGGGCGCACCGAGATCGACCATAACGGCATCGATTACGCGCGCTTTTATCCCTATCAGCTTGAACGCAGCTTTATCGACGCGCGCTGCACCGAGGCCGCGAAAAAGATCTACTGGCCCGCGATCCATCCGCGCGAACCCTATGCCAGCGCCCGCAACATCCGCCGCTCTCCCTTCTATGCCCGCGAAGTCGCGCTCGGCGGTCATTTCATGGAACTGGGCGGCTGGGAGCGCGCGCATGGCTATGCCGCGAACGACCACCTGCTCGAAAAATACGGCGACCGCGTGCCGGTTCGCGAAAACGAATGGGACAACCGCCATTTTTGGCGCGTCTCGAATGCCGAACAGCTGCATCTGAGCGATGATGTCGGCATGATCAACCTGTCGCATTTCGCCATCTACGACGTGACCGGCCCCGATCACGAGGCGCTTCTGGAATGGGTCTCGGCCGCGAAAATCGGCGGCGAGGGCAATATCGGCAAAGGGATCTACACCCATTTCCTCGACGACGAGGGCATGGTGCGCGCCGACCTCACGATCTTCCGCATGAAGGACCGCGCCCGTGTCATCGACGGGGCCGATGCGGGGCCGCGCGACTTTACCTATCTCAAGCGCGTGGCCGAAGACAAAGGCTTCGACGTGACGATCACCGATGTCAGCGAAGAGATCGTGACGCTCGGTATCTGGGGGCCGAATGCGCGCGAAAACCTCAAGAAAGTGGTCGAGGATCCCGCGCAGCTCGATCTTGAAAACTTCGCTTTCGGCACGCTCAAGGATATCCGCATCGCGGGTCAGGATGTCATGGCCTTCCGCATCTCCTATGTCGGCGAACAGGGCTGGGAGCTGCATATGCGCTATGGCGATGCGCTGGCGGTTTGGGATGCTTTGGCGGCAATCGGCGTCACGCCGGTCGGGGTCGAGACCTATGCCAACTCGCGCCGGATGGAGAAAAGCCTGCGTCTGCAGAACGCCGATCTTCTGACGCAATACAACCTGATCGAGACGGGTCTGGCCCGTCCCAAAGTCAAAGAGGCCGATTTCCGCGGCAAGGAAAAGCACGTCGCCTTCAAGGCCCTGCCCCATCAGGCCGCGACGCTTTGCACCTTGGTCATGCTTGAAAACACCGACAAGGACGGCGTCAAACGCTATCCGGTCGGCATCATGCCGGTCTTCGATCCGGCCACCGGCGAAACGCTGGTCGATGCCTTGGGGCGGCGGTCCTATACGACCTCGGTGGCTTTCGGCCCCACGATCGGCGCGAATATCGCGCTGGCCTGGTTGCCGCACGGCTATGCCGAAAAGGGCCGCAAACTCGCCGTCGAATATTTCGGCGAGACCTATGCGGTCGAGGTGGCGGGCGTGGGCTATGCGCCGCTTTACGACCCCGAAAACCTCAAGCCGAAATCCTGATCCGGTCCGGTTGCGGGGCCGCGCAATGCAAAAGGGCGGGCCTTCGGGCCCGCCCTCGCCATTTGCGGGGATCGCGGATCAGGGCCTGACCGGTTCGGGATCGCGCAGGGCGTCGCGAAACTCCGCCTCGAGGAAATCGAGGAAGGTCAGCACCGTCGGAGAGCGTCCGCGCCTGCTCGGGAAAACCGCATGGACCACGCCCGAACGGGGCCGCCAGCCGGGCAGGATCTCGACCAGACGGCCGGTCTTGAGATGGGGCCGCGCCACCGCCGCCGGCAATTGCGTTACGCCCAGCCCCGCCAAAGTCGCCTCGACCAAGGCCGCCATGTCCTGCGTCAAAAGCCGCGGCTGGAACGAGATGCGGGCATGACGCCCCTCGGGACCGACCAGATCCCAAAGATGGCTGGTGTCGTCGGGGTTCCACGACAGGCTCGGCAGGCGCGCGAGATGCTCGGGCTCGCGCAGCCCCTCGGCATGGGCGTCCTGCACGCAACCCGGGCTCGCGACGAGATATTGCTCGTCGGTCTCGAAGCGGCGCACGATGAGATCGCTGTCCTCGAGCGGCGGAAAGCGCATGCGGATCGCCATGTCGAAGCCCTCGCGGAGCACATCGACGCGACGGCTGGTGCTTTCGAGGATGATCGTCACCTTGGGATATTTGCGCATGTACCGCGCCGCCATCCCCGCGATCTGGTACTGGATCAACGACGAGGGGCAGGAGATGCGCAAGGTCCCTACCGGCTCGCTGCGCTGGATCTCGATCACGGCGGCGGCGGCCTCGGCCTCGGCGATCATCGACAGGCAATGCTGGTAGAATTGCTGCCCCAGCTCCGAGACCTGGAAGTTGCGGGTCGAGCGTTGCAGAAGCCGCATCCCGAGGGCATCCTCCAAAAGCTGGATGCGCCGGCTGACGAACGAACGCGTCAGCCCCAGCCGCCGTCCGGCAGCGGCAAAACCGCCCTCGTCCACCACGAAGGCGAAGAGGCGGAAGTCGTTAAGATCATACATGGTCTGTCCCACCTATAGGACACTGTGTGTCATTTTACGAAACTACTAGGCTGTTTGTCGTTTTGATATGTATTTTTTCGCGGGATCGGTCGTCAGCTTTGCTGTGCCGGCTGTTTGGAACCGCAGGCCAGCTCCCGGCCTTACCGAGTTAAAAAGGAAGATGAAATGTCCAAACCCTATGTCCGTCTGAACAAGGAAGATGCAGCGGTTCTTTTGGTGGACCACCAGACCGGTCTGTTGTCGCTCGTGCGCGACATCGACCCCGACAAGTTCAAGAACAACGTTCTCGCACTGGCCAATCTGGCGAAATATTTCAACCTGCCGACCATTCTGACCACCAGCTTCGAAGCAGGCCCGAACGGCCCGCTGGTTCCCGAGCTGACCGAGATTTTCCCCGACGCGCCCTATATCGCGCGCCCCGGACAGATCAACGCCTGGGACAACGAGGATTTCGTCAAGGCCGTCAAGGCAACCGGCAAGAAGCAACTGATCGTCGCAGGTGTCGTGACCGAGGTTTGCGTGTCCTTCCCGGTGCTTTCGGCACTCGAAGAGGGCTATGACGTCTTCGTCATCGCCGATGCTTCGGGCACCTTCAACCCGATGACCCGCGACGCCGCCTGGGACCGCATGTCGCAAGCCGGTGCGCAGATGATGACCTGGTTCGGCACCGCATGCGAGCTGCACCGCGACTGGCGCAACGACATCGAGGGTCTGGGCGCGCTGTTCTCGGCGCATATTCCGGACTACCGCAACCTCATCAACAGCTACACCACCCACCGCGAAAACGGCAAGAAAGACGCCCAGAACGGCTAAGCCGCACAGTTTCGGGACAGATGATCACGACGCCCCCTCCGCAATGCGGAGGGGGCGTTTTCGTTGCGGCCCGCGCCACAGAGGGCGTTCGGCGCGCGTTCGGGGCGACGTGTCAGGTCGTGCTTAATGCGCCATCATCTCTTCGCGGATCTGTGCCCCGTCCATCGCGGCGGGGTAATAGGTCGGCCAATGCTCGACCTCGGCCAGAAGCGCGGCGCGATCATCGCCCCAATAAAGGTGGTAATGCCCCGCCTTTTGCGGCGCGATGATGTGGTCCGAGAACTGGATGAAGGCGGGCGTGCCCTCGTCCCCCGCCACCTTGGCAAAGACGAAGCGCACGCCGCGATTGCCCTTGGCATAGGTCAGGATCTCGAAACCGTCGGAGCGGTAGGTCGCGCGGCGGGTGGTGCCCTGCGTGGTAAAGGCCACCTCGTCGCCCGCGATGACGATGCGGTCGGTGTCGGTGCGGTAGCCCGCCTCGTAGGTGGCGCGGTGCTCGGCTGCGGTTTTGTCGCCCTGCGCGGCCTTATGGGCCATGACGGGATCGAGCGTCCCGTCCTGCAGATAGGGATAGACCGACTGCCACTCTCCCTCCCAATCGCCAAGCACGCGCGGCTTGACCTCGTCATCGGCAAAATAGCCCTTGGCGATTTCGGCGGCGCGCCCGCCCGCGGGGGTCTCGGTCTGGGTGCCGGTATGGCTATGCCCGTGGTCATGGGCGTGATCATGGGAATGGTCATGCGCGTGGTCCTTGGGCGCGGCTTCTTGTGCCGCCAGCGGCAGCAGCGCCAGCGTCGAGAGGACCCCCGCCATCACCAAGGTCCGGCCGCAAAGGATCGATCTGTTTTTCGTCATGTGCTTTCTGTCCCGATTGATTCTGGTCCGGCCGATTCCCCCGCAGCGCCGCACCTCATGGCAGGTGGGGGCGCGGGTTTTTCGGCACTATAACTGTTATGTTATTACATTACCGATTCTCAAGCCGAAATCGTGGTGCAGGGCGAAGAAAATGTGGCGGCCGTTCAAAATCATGCCTTTACCGCGTGAAATTCAGGCGTGGGGGCCGCAATTTTGCGCGACTTTGCCTAATGCCTGCGACATAAGCGCAGGGGTTTCCCGCTATGATCTGACTTGACGCATCATTCATCAGATGATTAATCGCCCCAGCCTGTGAGGAGGCATGCCACTTGGGGGAGGATCAGCCTTGGTGAAGGAAAAGCGCGCCGACAGCGTGTTGGACAGCCTTGGTGCCGATATTGCCGCCGACCGTTTTGCGGCGGGCGAAGCCATTCCGACCGAGCCCGAGCTCATGGTGCTTTACGATGTCGGTCGCTCCTCGATCCGCGAGGCGATCCGCACGCTTTCGAGCCTCGGCATGGTCGAGACCGCACCGCGCCGCGGCACCACCGTCACGCCGCGCAAGCAATGGAACATGCTCAGCCGCGAGGTGATGGGCTGGGTCATGGCGGGCAAAAACCACACCGCCGATCTTCTAGCCGCGATCGACGAGGCGCGGATGATCTTCGAGCCCTCGGCCGCGGCCCTTGTCGCCAGCCGCGCGACGCGGATGCAGGTCATCGCGATCGAAACCGCCTATGCCCGCATGGAAGAGGCCGCCGCCTCCGGCGCGCCCGATGCCGCGATCCTTGCCGACCGCGAATTCCACCTCGCGATCCTGCAGGCGACCGGCAATCCCATTCTCGAGGCCTTCGATGCCGCGATCGATGCGGTTCTGGGCGTGCTTTTCTCGGTCACGGCCAATCACATGGAAAATTTCCGGGCCAATCTGTCGAACCATCTTGCCGTGCTGGAAGCCATCCGGCGCGGCGATCCGGAGGCGGCGCGCGATGCGATGACCGTCACCATCGGGTTTACCACCGTCAAAATGCGTGACGCGGGGTTGATCCATTAATCGGCGATGCCCCGAAGGGCGCGCTTGTCTACAGGAAGGGATGAGATGAAAAAATTCATGATCGCCGCAGCGGCAGTTGCGCTCGGTGCCGGGGCCGCCATGGCCGAATTTCCGGAAAAGCCGATCACGCTGATCGTGGCGTGGAATGCCGGCGGCGGCACGGATGCGATTGCCCGCGTCGTCGCGGCAGGCATGGAAAAAGAGCTGGGCGTGACGGTCAATGTCGTCAACAAGCCCGGCGGCGGCGGCGTCATCGGCCATTCCGAGATGCTGAACGCGAAATCCGACGGCTATACGCTCGGCTTCGCCAGCGCCGAAATCGCCAGCTATTACTGGGCGGGCAACGCGCCGTTCAAGGCCGACGAATTCACCCCGCTCGGTCTGGTGAACTTCGACGCCTCGGCCTTCCACATCTCGACGGATTCGCCGTGGACCGACGCCAAAGCCGCGCTGGAAGACATCAAGGCGCAGCCCGCAGGGACCTACAAACTGTCGGGCATGGGCGCGGGCGCAGCCTATCACCTTGCTTTCGCGGGCTTTCTCAAAGCCAACGGCATCGACCCGCTGGCGGTGACCCATGTGCCGTCGCAAGGCGCGGCGCCGGGCTTCCAGGAGCTTGCGGCCGGCGGCGTCCAGATCATCCCCTCGTCGATCCCCGAGGGGCTCTCGATGATGCAGGCGGGCAAATCCAAGCCGATCGCGGTCCTGTCGGAAACCCGCATCGCGGCTTTCCCCGATGTTCCGACCGCAGAAGAAGCGACCGGCGTGGCCTTTGCGGGCGGTACCTGGCGCGGCGTCGTCGGCCCGAAGGATCTGGACCCTGCAGCAGCGGAAAAGCTCGCGGCAGCCGTTTCGGCCGTGGCGAATTCCGAGGAGTTCAAGAGCTTCATGGACGAAAAAGGCTTCGGCACCGCAGCCTATGATCCGGCGGCTTTCGCCACCTTCCTGAGCGCGCAGCATACCGGCGTCGGCGAGATCATGAACGATCTCGGCCTCGCGCAGCGCAAGGAATAACCGATGCGCCTGCCGGATTTCTGGACTGGGTTGGCCTTTGCCGCCCTCGGGCTCGCGATTGCCTTCATGGCGCGCGGATTTCATGTGCCGGCAGGCGCAGCCTCTCCCAAACTGCTGCCGATGATCATCGGCGGCACGATGGCGGCGATGGGGGCGGCCGTCGCCTTGCGCGGTCTGCGCGAGGCGGGCAGCTTCTCGCGGCCGCAATGGCTGGGCTCGCCGCGCCGCATCCTGCTTGTGCTTTACCCGCTGGCGGCAATCGTCGTCTTCATCACCTTCGCCCCCGAGCTCGGCACAATCGCCCTCGCGGTACCGATGGTCGTCATCCACTGCCTGATCTACGGCCTGCGCCCCGCAAGCGCGATTGCAACCGGTCTGGTTGCGGGCGTCGGGATCTCGCTGGTCTTCACCCATCTTCTCGGCGTCGCCCTGCCGGAAGGCATTATCGAGGGGCTGCTCTGATGGACGCATTCATCTCCGGCCTCGGATTGGTCATGCAGGCCGAAGTCCTGCTCACCATTTTCGTCTCGGCCTGTTTCGGCCTTTTCGTCGGCATGATCCCCGGCCTCAGCGCGACGATGGCGGTGGCGCTTCTGGTGCCCGTGACCTTCACCATGTCGCCGGTCGCGGCGCTGGCGGCGATCATCACCTGTTCGGCCATGTCTATCTTTGCGGGCGACGTGCCGGGTGCGTTCCTGCGCATTCCGGGCACGCCCTCCTCGGCGGCCTATACCAACGACATGAACGATCTCGTCCGTGCGGGCCGCGTCGGAGACGCGCTCGGCATGTCGGCCGTGGCCTCGGTTTTCGGCGGCATCATGGGCACGATCATTCTGGTTTTCGGCGCGCCCTTCCTTGCCGAATTCGCTTTGAATTTCTCGAGCTTCGAGTATTTCTGGCTGGCGCTTCTGGGCCTGTCCTGCGCCACGCTGGTCGCGGGCGACGACGCGCTCAAGGGCAGGATTGCGCTGATGATCGGCCTGTTCTTGTCGATGGTCGGGCTTGATTTCGTCACCGGCATGCAGCGCTATACCTTCGGCCTGATGGAGCTTCAGGGCGGTGTCGGCTTCATCTCGGTGATGATCGGTGCCTTCGCTCTGGCCGAGATCCTGCGCCGCGGCGCGGGCTTTACCCGCCAGAATGCCGATCTGCCGCAAGCGCCGAAAGTCGATGTGAGCGGCGCGCCGATGCCGTCCCTGTCCACGATCTGGGCGCAGCGCAAGGCGATCGGTCGCGGCGGGATCGTGGGCACGATGATCGGCGCATTGCCGGGCGCGGGCGCCGATATCGCGGCCTGGGTCTCTTATGCGCTGACCAAGAAGTTCTCGAAAAAGCCCGAGACTTTCGGCAAGGGGTCGGTCGAGGCGGTCGCGGGCGCATCCTCGGCCAACAATGCGGCGCTGTCGGGTTCCTATGTGCCGACGCTGGTCTTCGGCATTCCGGGCGATTCCATCACCGCGATCGTGGTGGGCGTGCTGATCCTCAAGGGCATCCAGCCCGGGCCGCTGGTCTTCACCCAATCGGCCGATATGGTGAACGCGCTTTACATCATCTTTCTGCTCTCGAACCTGCTGCTGATCCCGCTTGGCATCCTTGCGATCTATATGGGCCGCTTCGCGATCCGCGCGCGCGACGAGATGCTGTATCCGGTCGTGCTGCTGCTCAGCCTTTACGGGGCCTATGCGGTGTCGAACAACCTGTTCGAGCTGTGGATCGTGCTGGCGATCGGCTTCCTCGTCTGGATCATGCAGGACAATGACTATCCGGCCGCGCCGCTGATCCTCGGCCTCGTGCTGGGTCAGGTGCTCGAGCAGAATTTCATGTCCTCGATCATCAAGTCGGACGGCAAGCTGCTGGCCTTCTTCGACCGTCCCATCGCAGGGGCGCTGGGTGTGCTGACCATCATCGTCTGGCTCTACCCCCTGCTTTCCTTCGCGCTGCGCCGCCTGTCCGGCAAAGCGAAATCCACTGCCTCCCCGCTCTGAAAGGACCTTTCCGATGTATGCCAACATGACTGGCTCGACCCATCCCCTCGCCCCGAGCGAAATCGCGATCAAAGCCATCCCCGAGGATGACCGCGTCTGGGTTCCGCAGGCCCCGAACGTCTTCTTCCGCCCGATGTTTCTCAACACGCTGACCGGCCAGTGGTGCAACCTTTTGAAGGTCACGCGCTCGGGCATCCTGTCGCGCCACCTGCACCCCGCGCCGGTCTTCGGCATGGTGCTGAAAGGCAAGTGGCACTATTTCGAACATGACTGGGTCGCCGAAGAAGGCTCGTTCGTCTATGAACCCCCGGGCGAGATCCACACGCTGAACGTCCCCGAGGATTGCAGCGAGATGATCACTTTCTTCAACATTTCTGGCTGCATGGTCTACCTGAACGAGGAAAACAAACAGATCGGCTACGAAGACGTCTTCACCAAGATCGACATGTGCCGCGCGCATTACGAAAAAGTCGGTCTGGGTGCCGATTATGTCGACCAGTTCATCCGCTGACATGACGGGTGCAGTCATGAACAATGCCGGTTGGGCCAAGGATTGGCTTGAAGGTCGCGTGGTCCTCGTGACCGGCGGCACCGGCGGGATCGGCGGCGCGATTGCCGAGGCGTTCCGCGATGCGGGCGCCGAGGTCATCGCGACGGGGGCGAGCGGGCGCGAGGTGGCTGAAGCCTCTGCCCGTCCGCAGGCTGCGGGCATCCGGCATATCGTGCTGGATGTCCGCAGCACCGAAAGCGTGCGCGCGATCGTGGGCGGTCTGGAGCGCCTTGATGTCGTGGTGAACTGCGCCGGCATCATCCGGCGCGGCGAGGAGCTTGCCTCCGAGGTCTTCGAGCAGGTCGTCGACATCAACCTCAACGGCTCGATGCGGGTCTGCGAGGCGGCGGCACCGCTGCTGGAAGCGACCGGCGGGACGATCATCAACATCGCCTCGATGCTCAGCTTCTTCGGCGGCGGGCTGGTGCCGGGCTATTCGGCATCGAAAGGCGGCATCGCGCAGCTCACCAAATCGCTGGCAATCGCCTATGCTCCCAAAGGCATCCGCGTCAACGCCATCGCGCCGGGCTGGATCGCGACGCCCCTGACCGAGGCGCTACAAAACGACCCCGCACGTTCGGGCCCGATCCTTGGCCGCACGCCTTTGGCACGCTGGGGCCGCCCCGAGGATCTGCACGGGCTCGCGCTGTTCCTGACCAGCCCCCATGCAGCCTTCATGACCGGAAACGTCATTCCGGTCGACGGCGGCTATTCGATCAGCTGACGACACCCCGACGGGCGGCCCCGCGCCGCCCGTTGCCGTTTCCCCTTTCCCATTCCATCCCGAGAGTGCCATGAAAGCAGTCGTTTACGACGGGCCGATGCAGGTCGCCGTCAAGGATCTTCCCCTGCCCGAAGGTCGGGGCGTGCTGGTTGCGGTCGATGCCTGCGGCATCTGCGGCACCGATCTCACGATCTACAAAGGCGCCCATCCCCGCGCCAAGGGCCCGCTGGTTCTGGGCCATGAATTCGTCGGCCGCACCACCGAGGATTGCGCCGAATTTCCCAAAGGCAGCCGCGTCACCTGCTATCCGCTGATCTCTTGCGGGGAATGCCAGACCTGTCTGTCGGGCCAACCCCATATCTGCGAGGTGCTGCGCCTTTACGGCATCGACACCGCCGGCGGCATGGCCGAGATGGTGCGCATTCCGGCCTCCGAACTGCTGGCAGTTCCCGAAAGCGTCAGCGATGCGGTCGCGGCGCAGGCAGAGCCTTTGGCGGTTTGCGTCCATGCCGCGCGGCGCGCAGGTTTTGCGGCGGGCGATCATGTCGCGATCATTGGCGCGGGCCCGATCGGGACGACGCTTGCCGCCTATCTGCGCCGCATGGGCGCGGGCTCCGTCGCGCTGTTCGACACCAACGAGGCACGGATCGCCCAGCTTCGCGACGCCGGTTTCGACGCCCGTTCCACCGCGAGCGAAAGCTATGAGGCGGCACTTGCCGCGCAAGGCCGTGCCGGTTTCGATCGCGTTTTCGAATGTGCCGGTGCTGCGCGCGCGGTCGAGGATGCGTTGCGCTACACCCGCGTCGGCGGCAGCGTGGCCATCGTCTCGATCCACAAGGGCGCACAGCCCGTGGACCTGCAATTGCTGGCCTTCCGCGAGCTTTCTGTCATCGGCACCCGCGTCTATACCCGCGCGGATTTCGCCGAGGCCGTCGCCATGCTGGCCCCTATGGCCGAAGAATTGGGCTGGCTCGCGGGCGCGCCCTGCCTGCCCGAAGAGGCCCCCGCCCTGTTCGAGGCGCTGACCCAGGGGCGCGGCCCGATGAAGGCCATCATCCATTTCGCGCGCGAATGAGCCGCGATCGGCATCAACGCGAAGGGCCGCTCACTTCGGCCCTTTGCCCCCGTTGCGCGCCGAGACCAGCGCCTCTGCAACGGCGGCCGCCGCGCTGACGAAAAGGCCGACGCCGCACATCAGATAACCGATGGTGAAAAGCTTGCCCAAATCGGTCTGCGGCACGAAATCGCCATAACCGACCGTCGCCAGAGTCACGACCGAAAAGTAAAGCGCATCGATCAGCCGCCAGCCCTCGACCAGATGGTAGAAGGCGGTGGCGATCGTGATCAGAAAAGCGCTCAGCACCATGAGCGCACGGGCATGTGGATCGCGCAAGGCGCGCGCCAACCCTTTGAACAACGTCACGAAATTTCCCATCTTACCCTTTCCGGCCCGCCTCGGGACGCGTGGCGATCCCGCCGCAACCCCATCGCCCGATTGTGCGCGAGGCGGACGGCTTTGTGCCAGCCGAAAAGAAAAGGCCGCGACCAAGGCCGACTCGGGACGGGCGGAGCACCGCGTCTTTTGTCGCCATTGGTCACGGCCGCAGGCGCGGCCCGAACGTGCCGAGGCACGTCCGGACCGCATTTTCGGTGCAAGTTTACGACAGGGTCGCGATCAGCGGCTGCTGGTTGTGCATGTGGCGCATGGCGAGCTTGCGCCCGTTGCGGCCGCTCAGCAGCGGGCGGGCGGCGGCCGGAACATGGCCCTCGTCGCGCAGTTCGGGGAACAGCGCGAAGACTTCTTCGGCTGCTGCCGCACCAATCGATTTCAGAGCCTCGGCACCGGTGTAGAGCGATTCCGTTTCCGCACCGTTCGAGAGGACGATCTCGTGGCGATCGAAGAGGATGTGGACATAGGTCACCTCCTCGAGATCGGTCGCGATATCAATGCCGTCGAGCTGGAGAAGCTGCTTGGCGGCAACCAGAACCTCGGGCGTGCCGAACATGCGCATCGCGATTTTCGAGCGGATCAGGACGCGGTGCTGCGGCGAGACCAGCAGGTCGCGCGCGGGGCAGCCGTCACCCAAAGCACCGGCTTTGATGCGGATCGGCAGGAGCTTCGGCGCGCGGGCCAGATCGGCTGCGCTAAGAGTGCGCGTCCCGATCCAGCGCATCGGCTGCGCCCCGTTGTCGCCGGTCAGAACCAGATCGCCAAGCGCCAGCGTCTCGATTGCAACCTCGCCCGAGGGCGTCGCAACCATCGTGCCTGCGACGAAGCAGACGATATCGCCGATCTCGCCCGACGGGATGATGAAGTCCTTGGCCGGATCGGTCGTGAGCGGCGTGCTCGGGCGCGAGCCGTTGACCTGGCCGTTCCAACCCGATTCCTGCTCCCAGACGAAATCCTCCAGCCGCGGATCAATCGTGCTCGCAGCCGTTGCCAAACGCTCGATCAGCATGTCGAAGGGTTCGTTAACGGTGACGGTCTCGCCATTGAATTCGATCGTCGCCGTCACAATGACTTTGCTTTTGTCGAAATCGGTAGCGGTCAGGACGTAAACCTTGCCGTCCGCACCCTCAATGATGCTGCCCGGAACAGAGGCAACCTGGAAGTTGACGCTCAGATCGGCGAATTCACCGGCATTGATGGTCAGGCCGACCGGTTCGAAGGCGACCTCGACGCCGCCGATATAGGTGCCCGCGATCGGGGTGCCGTTCACCACCGCATCGACGCGATCACTAGTGCTCAACGTGCCTGCGCCTGAAGCATCGTTTTCGACATTGAACTGGGTGACTTGTTTGGTGGAGCCGAACATATTCCCGAAGTTGGGACGGCCTGAGAATTCGAGCTCTGGGCCATTGCCCTTGTCGACGACAGAGGCTCTCGGCAAGTCGAATAGATAAGACATAGACATACTTTCTTCGTCCGCCGAACCGGGGAAATCCGGTCAGACAGGAGGACATAGATAGAGTGGGTGTTCTGCGCGTAACCCGCTGCTAAAAAGCACACCCGCGGCTGTCAACCGCTGCGCGTTCACAAAAAATTATCGTAAATATTTGAATTATATGATAAATACTATAGGTATATTGCAATATGCCGTGATTGGACTAAGCCCATAAACTCATGGTGTCTGCCCATATGGCGGGCATGTCCGCAGACTGCTTTCCTTAACGGAAAGCAGTCTGGCCGGGATATCCGTTTTTGTTGGGAAATGCGGTGTCAACCCGAGGCATGCCCTTCGGCTGCAATCGAGTGCAGAACGGGTTCCGCCAGAGCCGACGAAATGCCATCACAAAAGCGTGAAGTCCCGACCGGCAGGCTCCGGTCGGGCGAATGGTTTGATCCGTTCGGCCGCGCGCCCGCGAGGCGCGGCGGGCCGGACTCAGCCGCAGCTGACTTTGATCAACTTGCCGCTGCGGTCATAAAGGAAGTTGATCCGCGCGGGCTGAAGGTCGAGCGTGACCGGATCGCCGTCGCGCATGCTGCGATGGACGGTTCCGGCAGGGACCGAAATCTGCGGCGAGGTCTGGCCGACGAGGCCCGCATAGCGCGCGGCGCCGCAGGCATCCGGCCCGCCGCCGGTACCGGCATCCACGATCCCCTGATCGGTGATCACCGGCGCATCGATCGCGACTTGGGTTCCGTCGGTTTCGCAAGCAGCCAGCAACAGGGTTGCCGAGAGCAGGGCCAGAGGGGCGAAAAGCTTCATCACGGTTCTCCAGGGTTGGGGGCATGTGTTGGTCAACGCCCGCCCCCGCTTCCGGTTGCGCGCGATTTGTGCCTCCACAGGGCTTGGCGCGCCAAAAGCGGCGGAAATTCCGGAATCGGGCAAAATCCTGCCGATGGTCAGAAAGATTTTGTGCTGCGCGCAAAGGAGGTTACAGTCATATCGGACGAAACGTCGACCAGCCTTGCCCAAACCGCCCGCAACCCGAACGCATCCGGCCTCACGCCACATATCGGGCCTTTGCGCCGCGCGCGGGCCAGCAAGGAAAGACAACAAAGAGACACGGACCCGACGAAAGCCAAACCGAAAGACACTCTGCGACAGACAAACCGAGACCGCACCAACAGGGCCCGACAAAGGCCCATCCTCCGGGGAGAGAATACATGCGTCACATCTCTTGGATCATGGCCAGCGTCGCGCTGATGCCTTTTGCCGCTCAAGCGCAAACCGAAATCTCGTGGTGGCACGCCATGACCGGCGCCAATAACGAGGTCGTCGAAAAGGTCGCCGCCGATTTCAACGCAAGCCAATCCGATTACGTCGTCAAACCCGTCTTCAAGGGCACCTATCCCGAGACCCTGAACGCGGGCATTGCCGCTTTCCGTGCAGGCCAGGCCCCCGACATCATGCAGGTCTTCGACGTCGGAACCGGCGTGATGATGTCGGCGCAAGGCGCGATCAAGCCGGTGGCGGATGTCCTGACCGAGGCCGGTTTCACCTTCGACAAAAGCCAGTATCTGCCCGGAATCGTGGGTTATTACTCGACGCCCGAGGGGGTGATGCTGTCCTTCCCGTTCAACTCCTCCTCGCCGATCCTCTACTACAACAAGGACATTTTCGAGAAGGCCGGCCTCGATGTGAATACTCCGCCCAAGACCTGGGCCGAGGTTTGGTCGTCGGCGCGCAAGATCAAGGAGAGCGGCGCGGCGAGCTGCGGCTATACCTCGACCTGGCTGACGTGGATCCATACCGAAGTCTTCGCCGCCTGGAACAACACCCCTTGGGCCAGCAACGAGAACGGCCTTGCGGGAACGCCCGAACTCGCGATCGACAGCGCGCTTTATGTCAAACATTTCGGCGAGTTGGCCGAACTCGCGAAGGAAGGCGTCTTCGTCTATGGCGGGCGCACATCCGAGGCGAAGCAGAACTTCACCTCGGGCGAATGCGGCATGCTAACAGAAAGCTCGGGCGGGTTGGGCGATATCGTCAAATCGGGGATCAACTACGGCATCGGCCAGCTTCCCTATGACGAAACCGCCGAGGGCGCGCCGCAAAACACCACGCCGGGCGGGGCCTCGCTTTGGGTGATGGCGGGCAAATCCGACGAGACCTACAAGGGCGTCGGCGCATTCTTCAACTACCTCTCGCATACCGCGGTTCAGGAAGAGCTCCACCAGAAATCGGGGTATCTGCCGGTGACGATGGCCGCTTACGAGGCGACCAAAGCCTCGGGCTTTTACGAGGAAAACCCCGGCCGCGAGACGCCGATCCTGCAGATGATGGGCAAGGCTCCGACCGCCAATTCCAAGGGGGTGCGCGCGCCGAACCTGCCGCAGCTGCGCGATATCCAGAACGAGGAATACGAAAAGATGCTCTCGGGCGGACAAAGCGCCGAGGAGGCGCTGAAAAACGCCGTGACGCGCGGCAATGCGGCCATTGCGGAGGCGGCGGGCGGCTGATCGCGCAGGCCCGATCCCGAGCCCCGGCTCCCCTGTCGTTCCCGCCCCCGCGGGAACGACGCCCCTGCAAGCGCGAGGAACGGATGCGCAGAACCGTCTTTCCCCACAAGCTCCTGCCCTGGCTGCTGATCGCGCCGCAGCTCGCGATCACGCTGATCTTCTTTTACTGGCCCGCGCTTCAGGCCTTTCGCCAATCGCTGCTCAAGGAAGACCCTTTCGGGCTGAAGACCAGCTTCGTCGGTCTGGCGAATTTCCGGAAGGTTCTGCTGGATCCGGCCTATCTCAACGCGGCGAAAGTCACGGTGATTTTCTCGGTCATCGTCGCTTTCGCAGCCATGGCAATCGCACTTTTCCTTGCGGTTCAGGTCGAGAAAATCCGCCGCGGCAAGGGCTTTTACCGCACGATGATGATCTGGCCCTATGCGGTGGCGACGGCGATTGCGGGGATGATGTGGCTGTTTCTCTTCAACCCGACCTTCGGCACATTCGCCAAGCCCCTGCGCGCGATGGGGATCAACTGGAACCCGCTGTTGAACGGCGACCATGCGATGATCCTCGTGATCGCGGCCGCGACCTGGAAGCAGATCAGCTACAATTTCCTGTTCTTTGCGGCGGGGCTGCAGGCCATCCCGAAATCCCTGATCGAGGCCTCCGCCATCGACGGTGCCTCGCGTCGTTACAGTTTCTGGACGATCAGCTTCCCGCTCCTGGCGCCGACCACCTTCTTCTTGCTGGTGGTCAACACGGTCTACGCGCTTTTCGACACATTCGGCATCATCCATGCCGTCACCGGCGGCGGGCCGGGGAAATCGACGGAAACGCTGGTCTACAAGGTCTACAACGACGGTTTCGTCAATCTCATCATGGGCGAAAGCGCGGCGCAGTCGGTGATCTTGATGGTAATCGTCATCGCGCTGACCGCGATCCAGTTCCGCTTCATCGAGAGGAGGGTCCATTATGGATGAAGGCCCGCTCGCCCCTCGCGCCTCCGCCCGAATTCTAGCCCATTTCTGGATGGTTCTGGGCGTCATCATCATCGCCTTTCCGATCTATTACGTCGTCATCGCCTCGACCTATTCGAGCGGCGCGATCCTGCGCCCGCCCCTGCCGCTGACGCCCGGACCAGAGACGGCCACCAATTACCGCGAGGCCTTTTCCGGCGGAATGGGACGGATCGGCGGGGTCGGGCTCGGCACGCTCTTGCTCAACAGCACCGTCATGGCCCTCGGGATCGCACTGGGAAAAATCGCGATCTCGATGGCTTCGGCCTATGCGATCGTCTTCTTCAAATTCCCGCTGCGCATGGTCTGTTTCTGGCTCATCTTCATCACGCTGATGCTGCCGGTCGAAGTCCGCATCATGCCGACCTACAAAGTCATGGTGACATTGGGGCTGATCGACAGCTATGCGGGGCTGATCCTGCCGCTGATCGCCTCGGCCACGGCCACGCTTTTGTTCCGGCAGTTCTTCATGACCATCCCCGACGAGCTGCTCGAGGCCGCGCGGGTCGACGGGGCGGGACCGTGGCAGTTCTTCCGCGACATCCTGTGGCCTTTGTCGCTGACCAATGTCGCGGCGATCTTCGTGATCCAGTTCATCTATGGCTGGACGCAATATCTCTGGCCGCTTCTGGTCACGAATTCCAACGAAATGACCACAATCGTCATCGCTTTGCGCAAGATGATCTCTTTTGCAGATGCCGATACGCCGTGGAATCTTGTGATGGTGACATCGGTTCTGGCGATTGCGCCACCGATCATCGTCGTGGTGCTGATGCAGCGCTGGTTCGTGCGCGGACTGGTCGAGACGGAGAAATAAATGGCACGCATCATTCTGGACGAGCTGCGCAAAAGCTATGGCGGCACCGAGGTCATCCACGGCATTTCGATCGATATTGCGGATGGCGAATTCATCGTGATTGTCGGCCCTTCGGGCTGCGGGAAATCGACGCTTTTACGCATGGTCGCGGGGCTCGAGGCGATCAGCGCGGGCACGATCTCCATCGGCGGACGGGTGGTCAACGAGCTTGACCCGCGCGCCCGCGACATCGCGATGGTTTTTCAGAACTACGCGCTTTATCCGCATATGACGGTGCGCGAGAACATGGCCTACGGGCTCAAACTCGCGGGCATGCCCAAGCCCGAGATCGCCGAAAAAGTCGCGGCCACGGCCGAAATGCTCGAACTTGCGCCCTATCTCGACCGCAAGCCGCGCGCGCTTTCGGGCGGGCAGCGCCAGAGGGTGGCGATGGGGCGCGCGCTGGTGCGCGATCCGGCGGCATTTTTGCTCGACGAGCCGCTCTCGAACCTCGATGCCAAACTTCGCGTGCAGATGCGGCTCCAGATCCGCGAGCTGCACCTGCGCACCGGCCAGACCTCGCTTTATGTCACCCATGATCAGGTCGAGGCGATGACTTTGGCCGACCGGCTCATCGTGATGAACAAGGGCCGCGCCGAGCAGATCGCCACCCCGATCGAGGTCTATACCCGCCCCGCAACCGAATTCGTCGCGGGTTTCATCGGCTCTCCGGCGATGAACATCCTCACGGTGGAGCGGAGCGAGGGCGGACTGCGTTTCCCCGACGGCACGGTTTTGCCCCTGCCCCGCCCCGTGACAAGCGCGAAAACCCTGCGCTTCGGCGTGCGGCCCGAGCACCTGCGCCTTGTCGAGGCGGAGGACCATGCCCTCGGCTTC
The DNA here is from genome assembly GCF_042430175.1 of Paracoccus cavernae. Classification (NCBI taxonomy): domain Bacteria; kingdom Pseudomonadati; phylum Pseudomonadota; class Alphaproteobacteria; order Rhodobacterales; family Paracoccaceae; genus Paracoccus; species Paracoccus cavernae. The sequence continues at coordinate 36,620 of NZ_JBHMDZ010000044.1, forward strand.
ACGCTGCAATCGGTCGAGCATCTGGGCGCCGATGCTTACGGCTACGGCCGCATCGACGGGGCCGAGCAATTGATGACGATCCGGCTGGCGGGTACGACCAAAGCGCAGCGCGGGGACCGGCTGGCGGTTCTGCCCGATCCCGCGCATCTGCATTTCTTCGATGCCGAAAGCGGTCTGCGTCTCACCGGCTAAGGCCTGCCGTTCCCCTGCGCGAAACCGGCACCACGCATGAAAAAGGGGCGGTCGCGACCGCCCCTTTTCCCGTTTCCAAGCCCCGCGGGGCCGCGCTCAGATCGCCGAGACCAAAGCGCGCTCGTTGATGCGGTGACGCTCGGCCATCTTGCGGCCGATGCGGCCGGAAACCAGCTGGCGGGCCGGCTCCGCACTATAGTCGCGGTCACGCAACTGAGGAAAAAGATTGAAGATTTCCTCGGCTGCGGCACGACCCACGGCCTTGAGCGCCATCGGTCCGGTAAACAGCGATTCCGTTTCCGTACCGTTGGAATAGACGATCTCGTGATGTTCGAAGAGCATGTGGAAATAGACAACCTCGGTCGCATCTTCGGCGATCTCGATTCCGTCGATCCCCACCAGTTGCTTGGCCGCGACCAGAACTTCGGCGCAACCGAACATGCGCTGCGCGATGGTCGAGCGCACCAGAATGCGGTGTTGCGGTGAGACCAGCAGATCGCTTTGCGGGCAACCCCGTCCCAAAGCGCCGGCGCTGATGCGGATCGGCAGATATTGCGGGCATTCGGCCAGCTGGCGCGCGGAAAGATGGCGCGAACCGATCCACTGGATCGGCTGGAAGCCGTGGTCGCATGTCGCGATCATATCGCCGACAGAGAGCTTTTCGATCGCGACCATGCCGAAATCGGTCCGGATCATGCTGCCCGCGGCAAAACAGGGAACCGCCAGAGCGCCGGGAAAAGTAAAGGAATTGCCGTTCAGATAGCGACCCGGGTCGGCTTTGAAGAGCTCGAATTCCGCCTGCGTCATTGGGATCTCGACGTTGACGGTCTCGCCAACGATGACCGAGCCCGGCGAAGTCAAATGCAGCACGCCGTCGCGGTAGGCGTTATCAGGCGTCGCCGCACGACCCAGACCAACCTGCTTGAGCTGGAAGTTCGTGCGACCCTCAACCTCGAAGACATCCGTGGCGTCCATGCCGGTCACACGGAAGGTCTGCGGCACGACTGCGAGAAGTGACAGCCCCGGCGGCTTGTAGATGAATGTCCCGGTGTCGTAATCGCCGCTATAGTTCAGATCGAAGCGGTTGAGCAGAGTATCGAGCAGTCCAACTTTAAGCGCCGATGCGTCCAGTTTGATCGTGCCGCTGTCGCGGATATCGAACTTGGGGTTGGTCAGCACATCGACCTCCAGCAACCCTTGGTTGATTGTCAGCGAACCGCCACCTTGTGCCGCAAAAGTCGGCGACCCGATCGCCCCGACGCCGACCAGCTTATTGAGCGTGACATCAACGCCATCAACAACCAGTGTGCCCGATCCGATAAGCTTCAGATCAATGGTATCACCGTTATTGGCATTTTCATCGGAAATAATGGTCTCGGAGTTGCCGAGCTCGATGTTCAGGAGCGCCATGATTCAATCTATCTATAGTTGCAATGATTTTCGAACCATCGACCAAATATAAAAGATCAATCATTAAAGGCAGCTAACAGACAGCCAAAGCCGGTCGATGCATGCCTAAATCAAGACATTGACGGCAGTATCATGAACGGGCGCACAGAGGTCAACACAAGAAATTAACTATTTTTTAACCACTCGTGAAATCATTGAAAAACTTCATTCCTTGCGAGAATTGTCCCGGCCCATTCTCAATTGACCCCACCCCGGAGTGGAGGAAAACGGAGAAATCACCTTGACGAAAAGACCGCTCCGAATCGGTATCCGTATCATGTAATTCGGCTTGGGGATCATCGTTAAAGTCCAATGTTTTCAGGTACATTGTATAGATCCGGAAAAGCGTATTTCCCGTGAGAAAGGCCGCTCCGAAATCGCGGTTTCCTCCGTTCCGGCATATTGAAACGTGGCGCCGCATCCGGCCATAAGTCTTATCGATCAAATAGAATTATGCATATCAATATTAAAGCATATCGAGCATATTCGACGCAGGTTTTTTCCGGCAGCGCTTGCGCCTTTTGATGAAGCGCCCTTCACTGGACCCCGCGTCCTCGGCCTATCCGGTCACCCCGAGTAATCGGCGTTATGCATTCAATCGAACGCGCCATCAAGCGCCGCATGGCTCAACGAGAAACGCACCGGTATCCGGTTGCGCCATCACCCTTCATCCAAATGCGAACCCGACCGATCGCGAATGCCGCAATCGCATAGCGCAATAAGCCGCAACGACGAGCGAAATCCCGACCCCGCCGCTCCCGCCCGCAATTCGCAATTCCGCAGCACCTCGATTAATAAAAGAAACTTGGTTTATTTACCTGAACCGCGCGCACAAACTCGCCTTAGGCGTGTGTCATGCTGTTTTCTCCACGCTGCCCGAGCGCGGAAGCAGCGATCCTTTCGGGAGGGATCTGCGACGAAAGCAGCGGCAGGCCAGACGAAGGTCTATGGTTTTAAAAAATAATATGCCTAGCCGTAACTAATGCTTGCTCGAGAGCGAGCTACCGCTAACATCCCTCCTGTAGATGCCTTTGGGAGGAGGGATCAGTGGCTTCAGTGACCATTGACGACGCGCGCAAGTCCTATGGCGCCGTAGAGGTGCTGCACGGCATCGATATCGACATTGACGAAGGCGAATTCGTCGTGCTTGTCGGCCCTTCGGGCTGCGGAAAATCCACGCTTTTACGAATGCTTGCGGGGCTTGAAAAGATCTCGGGCGGGCAGATCCGCATCGGCGAAAAGGTGGTGAACGACCTGCCGCCCAAAGAGCGCGACATCGCGATGGTGTTCCAGAATTACGCGCTTTACCCGCATCTTTCCGTGGCCGAGAATATGGGGTTTTCGCTGAAACTCGCGGGCAAGCCCAAGGCCGAGATCGCCGAGAAAGTGCGCCCCGCCGCCGAGATTTTGGGCCTCGCCCATCTGCTCGACCGCTATCCGCGCCAGCTTTCGGGCGGCCAGCGCCAGCGCGTCGCCATGGGCCGCGCCATCGTGCGCGATCCGCAGGTTTTCCTGTTCGACGAACCTTTGTCGAACCTTGACGCCAAGCTGCGCGTCTCGATGCGCACCGAGATCAAGAACCTGCACCAGCGCCTCAAAACCACGACCGTCTATGTCACCCACGACCAGATCGAGGCGATGACAATGGCCGACAAGATCGTCGTCATGAATGCTGGTCGGGTCGAGCAGATCGGCGCGCCCTTGGAGCTTTACGACCGTCCGGCCAATCTGTTCGTCGCGGGCTTCATCGGCAGTCCGGCGATGAACATGATCCCGGGCGAGATCGCGGACGGCGGTTTCCGCACCAGCGACGGAACGATTCTGCCTCTGGCCGATGATTTCGGCGCGGCTGCGGGTCAAAAGCTGGTCTACGGGTTGCGTCCCGAGGCGATCACCCAAGGGGGCACGATTGCCATGCGCGTCGAGGTAACCGAACCGACCGGCGCCGAGACCTATGTCGTCGGCAACCTTGGCGGGACCGCGATTACCGGCGTCTTCCGCGACCGCGTGACGGCTCAGGCCGGTCAGTCGCTTGCGGTTTCGATCGACCCCAATGCCGTGCATCTGTTCGACGCCGACAGCGGCAAACGCCTGTCGCGCTGATCCGTGAATACCCCGCGGAGGGAGGCCCCGAAACATTTCGGGGAGCCGTGGGGAACAGGGGCGGGTCAACCGCCATCATCACAGGAGAGGAGGAAGTCATGACGATTGACCGCAGAAAGCTTCTGCAGGCCGGTGCCGCTTTGGCGGCAAGCTCGGCGCTGGTCGGCCCCTTCCGGGGTGGCCGTGCCGCGGCGCAGGCGGCCCCGCTGACCTTCACGCCGGAGGCGGGCGCGAGCCTGCGCCTTTTGCGCTGGGTTCCTTTTGTCACCGCCGAGGAAGAGGCCTGGAACGCCAATACGAAAGCCTTCACCGAGCTGACCGGCGTCGAGGTCAAAATCGATCAGGAAAGCTGGGAGGACATCCGCCCCAAAGCCGCCGTGGCCGCCAATGTCGGCACCGGCCCCGATATGGTGATGGGATGGTTCGACGACCCGTTCCAATATCCCGACAAGCTGGTCGATGTGACCGATCTTTGCACCATGCTGGGTGAAAAGAACGGCGGCTGGTATGACGGTCTGCGCATGTATGGCGAGCAGGACGGCAAGTTCATCTCGACCCCGCTTTGCGCCATCGGCAACGCCGTCTGCTACCGTGACAGCCATATGAAGGCCGCCGGTTTCGAGGAGTTCCCCACGGATACCGAGGGCTTCCTCGCTTTGTGTACCGCGCTCAAGGAAAAGGGCACGCCCGCGGGTTTCCCCTTCGGCAAGGCGGTCGGCGACGGGAACAACTTCGTCCATTGGCTGCTCTGGAGCCACGGCGGCAAGACCGTCGACGAACAGGGCAATCCCGCGATCAACAGCCCCGAGACCGTGGCCGCGATCGAATATGCCAAAAAGCTTTACGCGGTCTTCATTCCGGGCACGGAAAGCTGGCTCGACATCAACAACAACCGCGCTTTCCTTGCGGGGGATGTCTCGCTGACGGCCAATGGCGTCTCGCTCTACTACGCGGCGCTCAAGGACGAGGCGCTCAAGGATCTCGCGGCCGATATCCGCACCCATATCCTGCCGATCGGGCCGGTCGGGACGTCGGTCGAGCTGCACCAGACCTCGACCATCTCGATCTTCAACCACTGCAAATTCCCCAATGCGGCCAAGGCCTATCTGGAATTCATGTATAGTGCCGACCGCATGAATGCCTGGATCGAAGGCGCGAGCGCCTATTGCTGTCAGGCGCTCAAGGGCTTTGCCGACAATCCGGTCTGGACCTCGAACCCGATCCACACGCCCTATGCCAATGCCTCGGCATCCCTGCGCGTGAACGGCTTTGCAGGCCCGCTCGGGCCGGCATCGGCGGGGGTCATGGCCGATTACGTCCTTGTCGACATGTTCGCCGAAGCCGTCACCGGCCAACGCACGACCGAGGAAGCCATCGCCAACGCAGAGCGCCGCATCGCGCGCTACTACCGCTAAGGCGGCTCCGGCGCGCGGGCTTTGCCCTTCGAGGGCGGCCCGAACCCGCGCGCCGGTCCCATCCGATCAGGGGCTCGGGCTCCTTTCGGGCCACGGGATGCCCCCGACGATACTGCAAAGACACAGCAAAGACCCTGCCAAGGCCCGCCAAGGAGAGAGAGGCTGATGACCACTGTGCCAGACCCCCAAAAACCCGGGCGCCGGTCGCTTTTCCAAAGGCTCGGCGAAAGCAGAAACGGGCTCGGCCTGCTGTTCATGCTGCCTACTGCGGTGTTTTTGCTGTGTTTTCTGACTTACCCCTTGGGGCTTGGCGTCTGGCTCGGCTTTACCGATACCAAGATCGGCCGGCCGGGCGTCTTCATCGGGCTCGAGAATTACGAATGGCTCTGGCATGACAGCGTCTTCTGGCTCGCGGTCTTCAACACGCTGTTCTACACGATCATCGCCTCGATCCTGAAATTCGGGCTCGGGCTGTGGCTGGCGCTGCTGCTGAACCGCAACCTGCCGTTCAAGAACTTTTTCCGCGCCGTGATCCTGCTGCCTTGGGTGGTGCCGACCGTGCTGTCGGCGATGGCCTTCTGGTGGATCTTCGATTCGCAATTCTCGATCATTTCCTGGGTCTTGCAGAAATGGGGCGTGATCAGCCAGCCGATCAACTTCCTCGGCGATCCGTGGAATGCGCGTCTTTCGGTCATGGCGGCGAACGTGTGGCGCGGCATTCCCTTTGTCGCGATCTCGCTGTTGGCGGGGCTGCAAACCATCCCGCAATCGCTGAACGAGGCCGCCGCAATCGACGGGGCGACGCGCTGGCAGATGTTCACCAAGGTGACGCTGCCGCTGCTGACGCCGATCATCGCGGTGGTGATGACATTTTCGGTCCTGTTCACCTTCACCGACTTCCAGCTGATCTATGTGCTGACGCGCGGCGGGCCGGTGAACGCGACCCATCTGATGGCCACGCTGTCCTTCCAGCGCGCCATTCCGGGCGGCCAGTTGGGCGAGGGTGCGGCAATCGCCGTGGCGATGATCCCCTTCCTTCTGGCGGCGATCCTGTTCAGCTTCTTCGGCCTCCAGCGCCGCAAGTGGCAACAGCAAAACGATTGAGACGAGGGCGTCATGGCGAAAGAAAAAGACGAATCCACCGAAGCCCTCGGCCAATACGAAAGCCGCGCCCGCCGCATCATGGTGGTCTGGCTGCCGATGGCCTGCTTCATGTTCGTGCTGCTGTTCCCTTTTTACTGGATGGCGATCACGGCGGTAAAACCGAACTACCAGATGACGGATTACCGCAACTACAACCCGCTTTGGGTGGTCGAGCCGACGCTGCGCCACATCAAATTCCTGCTGTTTGAAACCAGCTATCCGGCATGGATGTGGAATACGGTGATCGTCTCGGTCTGCTCGACGGTGATCTCGCTGGTGGCCTCGGTGCTGGCAGCCTATGCGATCGAGAGGCTGCGCTTCAAAGGGGCGCGCATCACCGGCCTGCTGATCTTTCTGGCCTATCTGGTGCCGCCCTCGATCCTCTTCATCCCGCTGGCCTTCATCGTCTTTCAGGTCGGCATTTTCGACAGCAAGCTGGCACTGATCCTGACCTATCCGACCTTCCTGATCCCCTTCTGCACATGGCTGCTGATGGGCTATTTCCGCTCGATCCCCTACGAGCTCGAGGAATCCGCGCTGGTCGACGGGGCCTCGCGCTGGCAGATCCTGACCAAGGTCGTGCTGCCTTTGGCCGTTCCGGGGCTGATCTCGGCGGGAATTTTCGCTTTCACGCTGTCGTGGAACGAATTCATCTATGCGCTGACCTTCATTTCCTCGTCGGAAAACAAGACCGTTCCGGTGGGCGTTCTGACCGAGCTGGTGCGCGGCGACATCTATGAATGGGGCGCCTTGATGAGCGGCGCGCTGCTTGGCTCGCTGCCCGTTGTGATCCTCTATTCGTTCTTCGTGGATTACTACGTCTCGTCGATGACCGGCGCGGTCAAGGAGTAAGGCGGAGGGGCGGAAAAGCGACCGCCCCCCAATCGCCCCTCTGCGCCGCCGTCGCGGCTTCGGCGCAGAAAGCGGCGGAAATCGCGGCGTAGTTCCTTTAAATTATCTTTTGCGAATGATAATATCACCGCAACCGGCATGAGGATTGCGATGAATTATCTGGATCAGGAACGCGACGTCGTCGACCGCGGCATCGCCCTTTGGGACGCCGAAAAGCCCGAACTGGATTGTTCGGGCAAGGCGATCACCGGCCGCATCTTGTCGCTGAGCGAGATCGTCGAACAGGCCATGAATGCCTCGCTGCGCGATCTGGGCATCCGCTATTCCAGCTATGCCATCATCGCGACCCTGCGCGCGGTCGGCGCGCCCTACAAGATGTCGCCGGGACAGCTGCAGAACACACTGGTCTTTTCCTCGGGCGGGATTTCCAACCTCATCCGCCGCGTCGAGAAAGAGGGCTATATCACCCGCGAGACCGATCCCTCGGACGGGCGCGGCGTTCTCGTGGCGCTGACCCCCTCGGGCATCGATCTGGCCGATCGCGCCATGCCCCTGCAGGCCGCGGCCGAGCTGCATCTGATCCGCATGCTCACCCCCGAAGAGCAGGCCGTCATGACCAATCTCTTGCGCCGCATGCTGGTGATGAACCGCAACGGCCTGCGCTGAGACCCGCCGCACGCCCGAATCCCTGCGCAAAATCACCGCCCTGCCCGCCCCTGCAAAGACGCTGCGAAAGAAAAGATCGCGCAAGATCCTTTCATATACCTTTCGTAAAAGATTATTCTGGACAGAAACGCGGAATCTGTCCTAGGTTTGCCAAAAGAAGAACCGGATATGTCACGACAGGGACGCCAACCATGCGCAAAACCGCCATCCTTCACGCCGGCCTTTCGGCGATCGCTTTGGCCGCAGCCGGCCAATCCGCAGCGGCCGACGAACTGATCGTCGGCGGTTTCGGCGGCAATTTCGCCAAAGCGGTCGAGGCCTGCCATATCCCCGCTTTCGCGGCGGCGACCGGCGACACGGTCGTGCTGCAGGAGGGGAACTCCTCGCAGCTTGCCGCCACGATCCGCGCCACGCGGGGCCAGTCCGATTACGATATCGTCTATATCGACAATTCCTTTTCGACCCAGCTTGCCGCCGAGAGCCTGCTGGAACAGATCGCGGTCGAGGGTCTGACCAATGCTCCCGATCTGGTCGCCGGCGCGATCAGCGAAGACAAGACCGCCGTCCAGTACCAATGGGGCGCGACCGCGCTGGCCTATGATCCCGAGGTCTTCCCGACCGCGCCCGACAGCTGGGAGGCGATCTTCGATCCCGCCAATCAGGGCAAGATCGCGCTGCCCGATATTGCGGGCACGGCGGGCGTCCATTTCCTGATCGCGGCGGCCAAGCTGCGCGGCGGTGATATCGACAATCTCGACCCCGGTTTCGCGGCGATCAAAGAGATCACCCCCGGCATCGTCGCCTATTACAGCCAGGCCGACCAGCTGATCTCGATGTTCGAGCGCAAGGAAGTCGCGCTGGCGCCGTGGTATCCCGACCGCGCGGCGGCCGCCGCCGACGCCGGTCTGAAGATCGCGACCGTCTATCCGAAAGAGGGCGCGATCGGGATCAAGGTCACTTTGGTCATCCCCAAAGGCGCGCAGAACCCCGAGGCGGCGCTGAAATATATCGACGCGGTGCTCGCCCCCGAAGTCCAAAGCTGCTTTGCCGAAAAGATGTATGCAGGCCCCGTCAACACCAAGACCGAGCTGACCGGCCGCGCCGCCGAAACCGTGCCGCAATCGGTCTATGAGGCGCTTTATTTCCCCGATCCCGCGACGGTGGCCCAGAATGTCGCCGATTGGCGCCAGCGCTGGCAGCGCGAGATCACGCGCTAAGACCGGCCGATACCCCCGCGTGCAACCTGCCGGATGATCGCCGGCCGGATGGATGCGGAACCACCAGAACCCTCGCCCGCACCGACAGGGCCCCGCCGCCGCCCGTCCGGTCGGGCGGGGCCGCCGCCACCCCGCCCGACCCGCATTTCCAAGGACGGAGATCCCCTTGTCCTCGCTATCCATCCAGTCCCTGACCAAAAGCTACGGCGAATTGACCATCGTCAAAAGCGTCTCGCTTGATGTCGCCGAGGGGGAATTCCTGTCGCTATTGGGGCCCTCGGGCTGCGGCAAGACCACGATCTTGCGGATGGTGGCGGGGCTTTTGCCGCCAAGCGGAGGCCGCATCATCATCGGCGGCAAGGATGTCACCACCTTGCCGCCCAACAAGCGCGATATCGGGCTGGTCTTCCAGTCCTATGCGCTGTTTCCGCAAATGACGGTCTTCGACAATATCGCCTTCGGCCTGCGCCGTCAGGGCGTGAAGGGGACCGAGCTTGACCGCCGCGTCATGGAGGCGCTCGATCAGGTCCGCCTGACCCAGATGCGCGACCGCTATCCGCGCCAGCTTTCGGGCGGCCAGCAGCAACGCGTGGCGCTGGCGCGGTCCATCGCGCCGAAACCGGGGATTTTGCTTTTCGACGAGCCACTCTCCAATCTCGACGCGCAATTGCGCGAGGAAATGCAGATCGAGATCAAGCGCCTCCAGACCGAGCTGCGCCTGACCTCGGTTTTCGTGACCCATGACCAGCACGAGGCCATGTCGCTGTCGGACCGGATCTGCCTGCTCGAACAGGGCGCGATCCAGCAGATCGGCACACCGGAGGAGATCTATTTCACCCCCGCCAACGGTTTTGTCGCCGGTTTCGTCGGCAGTCCGAACAAACTGTCGGGTCGGGTCTCGGGCGGGCGCCTGCATCTGGCGGAGGGGCTGTCCTTTTCCCATGCGGCGGAGGGCTTTGCCGACGGCACGCCGGTGACCGCCCGCATCCGTCAGGAAGATGTCGCCGTCGCCGCTTCGGGCGCAAGCAGCAGCATGGCAAACAGCGCGGTCGGGGCCAGCGCGGTTCCCGCCCGCATCGCCATGCGCATTTTCGAGGGGGCTTCGGTCCAGCTTGTCCTGTCGCTTGCCGGCGGCACCGAGATCCTTGCGCGGATCGGCTCGCGCGCGCCGCTCGCCTCGTTCCCCGAGGGTTCGGAGGTCTTGGTCTTTATCGCGCCCGACCGCATCCATCTGTCGCAGGCGGAGGGCTGAGCCATGGCGAAAGCCCTGCCGCGCGGTGCGGCCCTGATCACGCCGGTTCTTGTGCTTCTGGTCGCGGGCTTTCTCGCCCCGAGCCTGATCATGTTCGCGCTCAGCCTGCGCAATTACGACGGGCTTTCGGGGATGGGGGACAGCTGGACGCTGGTCAATTACCTCTCGATCCTGAGCGACGGTTACTACCTCGAAATCATCGCCCGCACGCTGCTTTTGGGCTTCGGCGTGGCGCTGGTCAGCCTGATCCTCGGCTTTCCGCTGGCGCTTTTCATCCTGCGCACTACGCCGCGGATGCAAACCGTCGCGCTTTTGCTGGTGATCTTCCCGCTGCTTTTGAACATCGTCGTGCGCTCTTTCGGATGGATGGTGATTCTTGCGCCGAAAGGCATCCTGAACCAGACGCTTCTGGATCTGGGTCTTATCGCGCAACCTCTTGATCTGATGTATAACACTTTGGGCGTCATGATCGGCTTGGTGCAGATCTATGTGCCTTTCATGGTGCTGATGCTGGTCCCCGCATTGCAGGCGATCCCTGCGGATGTCGAGGCCGCCGCCTCGATCCTGAAAGCCGGACGGGCGCGGATTTTCTTCACGATCACCCTGCCCTTGGCCCTGCCCGGCATCGTCACCGGCTCGATCCTCGTCTTCGTGCTGACGATTTCGGCACTGGTGACGCCCCGGATGCTGGGCGGGCCGACCTATCAGGTGATGGCGACGCAGATCTATGACGAATTCATGACCAATCTCGACTGGCCCTCGGGCGCGGCACTGGCCTTTGTGCTGACCGCGATCGCGCTTGGCCTGATCTGGGGCGCGAACCGGCTGTCGGCGCGCGTGACGCGGGGGATTACCGGATGATGGCGAAAGCACCGGGCTGGAAGCTCGCCCTTGCGGCGACGCTGATCCTCGCCTTTCTGAACCTGCCGACGATCGTGATCATGCTCGCGGCCTTTTCCAAAACCACCTATCTGACGATCCCGCCGCAGGGCTGGACGCTGGACTGGTTCCGCGCCGTGCTGAATGACGCGAGCTATCTCAAGGCGATCTCGACCAGTCTCTGGCTTGCGACTTTGGCGACGGCGCTGTCGCTGATCCTCGGGACGGCGGCGAGCTATGCGCTCCATCACCGCCTGATCCCCGGCCGCGACGCGATCATGTCGCTGATCATGGCGCCGCTGGTTTTTCCGGCGGTGGTGATCGGGGTCGCGCTTTTGCAATATGTCACGATGATCGGGCTGCGCGGACATTTCTTCGTCCTCGTTCTAGCCCATGCGATCATCACTTTGCCCTATGTCGTGCGCTCGGCCATGTCCTCGCTGACCGGCATCAACCCCCAGATCGAGGAAGCCGCGACCGTGCTTGGCGCGAACGGCTTTACCGCTTTCCGGCTGGTGACGCTGCCGATCATCAAACCGGGGCTGGTGGCGGGCGGGATCTTCTCTTTCGTGACCTCGCTCGACAACGTGCCGGTGACGATCTTCCTGCTGACCCCGCGCCAGACGACCCTGCCGGTCAAGATCTTCGGCGCGGTCGAACATGGCGTCGATCCCTCGATCGCGGCCGCCTCGACACTGATGATCGCGGGCACGGCCGTTGCGCTGATCCTCGCGCAGCGCTGGGTGAATTTCACCCGCTTCTTCTGAACCCTTCCCGACCTTTCTACGCGGAGCATCCCGATGAGCCTCACCCCGCACGGCTTTCCCCTTCTGCTGACCTTCGATCTCGATTGCGAAACCATGTGGACCGCCCGCGACCCCGAGGCGCACAAGCGCCCGATCCTGATGTCGCAAGGCGCTTACGGCTGGAAGGTCGGGGTCTGGCGCGTGATGGATGTGTTGCGCCGCTACGGGCTGCGCTCGACCTTCTTCGTGCCGGGTCAGGTCGTCGAGGCCCATCCCGAAGTCATCGAGGCCCTGCTGAAGGACGGCCACGAGATCGCCCACCACAGCCATACCCACCGCTGGATCGTGACCCTCACCCCCGAGGAAGAACTGGAGGAGATGGAAAAGGCGCAGGCCGCGATCATCAAGGCCACCGGCGAGGCCCCGCGCGGCTGGCGCAGCCCCGCGGCAGAGGTCACGCCCTATACGATGGATCTGATCAAACAGTTCGGCTTCGGCTATTCCTCGAATTTCTTCGACGACGACAGCCCCTATCTGCTCAGGATCCGCGACGAGGTGAGCGATGTGGTCGAGCTGCCCTTCCGCTACATCAACACCGACAGCCCCTATTTCCAATTCTCGAAAATCCTGCCCGGCCGCACCATCACCTCGCCGCCGCAGGTGCTTGATACCTGGAGCTGGGAGCTCGACACCCTTCACGCCGAGGACCGTCTGATGGTTCTGGCCTGCCATCCCGAATTCATCGGCCAGCCCTCGGGCGCGATCCTGCTCGACCGCTTCATCCAGCATGCGCTGACCAAACCGAGGATCTGGATCGATCGCTGCGACCGCGTGGCCGAGGCGCTGCGCCCCGCGCTTCAGGCCAAGCTGGGCGCCGCGGCATGAGCGAGGGGCTACACGGCAAGCGCGCGCTGGTGACGGGCGGTGCGGCGGGGATCGGGCTTGCGGCGGCGCGGATGCTGGCCGCGCGCGGGGCCCAAGTCGCGATCATCGACCGCGACCAAAGCGCGCTTGATGCCGCCGACGGATTTGCCGCCAGCGCCTGCGCCGATGTGCGCGATACGCTTGCGATCCGTGCGGCCATCGGCGGCGTGATCGGGCGGCTTGGCGGGCTGGATATTCTGGTCAATTGCGCGGGCGTCGATCTGGAAGCGCCGACCGCCGACATGTCGGACGAGGCATGGGAGCGCGTGCTCGACATCAACCTGACCGGCACGATGCGCATCTGCCGCGCGGCCTATCCGGCGCTTGCGGCATCGGGAGGCGCAGGGGGCGCGGCGATCGTGAACCTGTCCTCGGGTGCGGGCCTGTCGCCCTTGCCCGAGCGCGCGGCCTATTGCTCGGCCAAGGCGGGGCTGGTGATGTTCTCGAAATCGCTGGCGATGGAATGGGCCAAGGACGGGATCCGCGTCAATGCGATCTGCCCCGGCGCGGTCGATACCGCGCTTTTCCGCACGAGCTACGAAAGCCACCCCGATCCCGATGCACGGCTCGAACAGATCCGCGCGCGCTATGCGCTCGGCCGCATCGCGGGCCCCGACGAGCTGGCCGAGGCGATCGTCTGGCTTGCCTCGCCCGCCGCATCCTATGTCACCGGCATTGCCCTTGCGGTCGATGGCGGGCGGACCTTCCACTAAAGCGCAGCAAACGAGGTTGCCATGAACAGACTGGACGGCGCGACCGCCATCGTCACCGGCGGCGCGGGCGGGATCGGCCTTGCCGCCGCGCACAGGCTTTGGGCCGAGGGCGCGAATGTCGTCGCCGTCGATCTGCGCGCAGCCCCCGCCCCTGCCGAAGACGAGGGCCGCTGGCTTTCGATCGCGCTGGACGGGACCGACCCCGATGCACCGGCCGAAGTGCTGGCGGAAACCGAGGCGACTTTCGGGCCCGCCGATATCCTGTTCAACAATCTCGGCCAAAGCGGGCGCGAACGCGCGGGGCTGTTTTGCGACTCGGACGAGGATGTCTGGCGCTTCGTCACCGAAATCAACCTGATGACGACCATGCGTTTCTGCCGTGCCTTCGCACCCGGAATGCGGGACCGCGGCGCGGGACGCATCATCAATATGGCCAGCGACGCGGCGCTTTCGGGCGATCTGCGGCTGGCCGATTACGCCGCCGCGAAAATGGGGATCATCGGCTTTACCCGCGCGCTCTCGCGCGAGCTGGCCCCTGCCCGCGTCACCGTCAATGTGGTCTGCCCCGGCGCGATCCGAACCGAGGCCCATGCCCGCATCCCGCAGGAAACGCTGGCGGCTCTGGTCGCGGCGACGCCCCTCGGCTTCATCGCCGAACCCGAAGAGGTCGCGGGCCTTGTCGCCTATCTCGCCAGCCCCGAGGCCCGTTTCATCACCGGCCAGACGATCGCCATCAACGGCGGCCGCAACATGATCTGAAGGAGGGCCGCGCATGGCCGCAATCATCGACATGACCGCCCGCGAGATGGCCCGCGCCTTTCGCGACCGCAGCCTCTCGCCCGTCGAGGCAACTCAGGCCGCGCTTGACCGGATCGCGGCCCGTGCCGATCTGAACGCTTTCGTGACCGTGGTGCCGGAACTGGCGCTTGAGGCCGCCCGCGACGCCGACGCACGCGCCCGCGTCGGCGCGCTGCGCGGCCCGCTCGACGGGATTCCCTATTCCGCGAAGGATCTGATCGACACGGCGGGCGTGCGCACGACCCACGGCTCCAAGGTCTTTGCCGACAATATCCCCGCGCAGGATGCGGTCTCGGTGGCGCGACTGCGCGCAAGCGGCGCGGTTTTGCTGGGCAAGACCACGACGCCCGAATTCGGGCACAAGCCCGAGCCGGTCTCGCCGGTCTCGGGGCGGACCTATCACCCGACCCATCCCGACCGCACGCCGGGTTTTTCCAGTTCGGGCGCGGGCGTCGCGGTTGCCGCGAAAATGGGGCCGATCGCGCTTGGCAGCGACGGCGGCGGCTCGATCCGGATTCCGGCGGCCTGTTGCGGCGTGGTCGGCATGAAGCCCACGCTCGGCATGGTGCCCCATCTGCAATTGCCCGATCTCTTCGGCGCGAACTCCTATATCGGCCCGATGGCGCGCGGTATCGCCGATACCGCCCTGATGTTCGAGGCAATCGCCGGTTTCGACAGCCGCGACCCCTATGGTCAGGCCAGCCTGCCGCCCGAACAGGAGCTTGACGGGCTCAAAGGTCTGCGCATCGGCTGGCTGCCGGTTGCGGGTACCCCCATCGAGGCCGAGACCCTCGCCGTCACCTCTGCCGCCGTCGGGCGCCTTGCGCGCGAGGGCGCCGAGGTCGAAGAGATCGCGATGGATTTCCACGCGCTCGAGCCGGTGTTTCTGACGGTTCTGCGCGCGGGTCTTGCCGCGCGTTCGGGGCCGCATATGGACCGCCACGGCGATCTTTTGGACGAGACCCTACGCCAGCGCATCACCGAAGGGCGCGCGCTTTCCGCGATCGACCTGTCCGAGGCGGCCTTTGCCCGCACCCGCTGCTTCCGCGAGATCCAGGACCAGCTTGCGCGCTTCGACGTGATTATGTCGCCGGTGCTGACCGCGCCGCCGCTGCGGATCGACCGAGACCCGAACGGCATCGTCGAGATCGCGGGCAAGCCTGCCGGAACCATTCGCGGAGCATGGTACCCCTATACCTATCCGATGAACCTGACCGGCCACCCCGCCCTGTCGATGCCCTGCGGCAAAACCCGCGACGGACTACCCGTCGGCCTCCAGCTTGTGACGGGCTGGTATCAGGACCGCTACCTTCTCAAGATCGGCGCGCTGGTCGAGACCGCGCTGGCCTGAGCCCCCTGCCCTCCCCTACGAGAACCCCGCGCCCGAATCGTCGCATTCCGGCGCGGGACGGGGTAGTTTTCCCGCAGGGCGCCGCACCGCGATTCTGCACCCTCAAGATGCGGACCTGTCGCCTCCTTGTCGCCAAAATGGTCCAATTCACGCCAATTGGCCGCTTTCCTCGAGACAAGGCGGCTAAAGTGGTGAAAACACTTGCAAGAAATGGGCGGCTGATTGATAGTCACGAAAAA
This sequence comes from Paracoccus cavernae, assembly GCF_042430175.1. Taxonomy (NCBI): domain Bacteria; kingdom Pseudomonadati; phylum Pseudomonadota; class Alphaproteobacteria; order Rhodobacterales; family Paracoccaceae; genus Paracoccus; species Paracoccus cavernae. The sequence continues at coordinate 52,559 of NZ_JBHMDZ010000044.1, forward strand.
TGGCGCTCAAACGACAAAAAACGTGAACACGCCTTGGGCAGGATAATATGAGCAGAGACGACGCGAACGGTGATCTTAATACAGTCATCCGGGAACATTCGGAATGGCTTGCCAACCAGCTGCATGCGCAGCGCGCAAGCCTGTTTCCGCCCGATGCCGCCAAAACCATGCGCAGGTTCACCTCCGGCGAGGCGGCGACGCTTCTCGATGTGAACGACAGTTACCTGCGCAAACTGCATCTCGACGGCAAGGGCCCCTCGCCCGAAATGTCCAGCGGCAACCGGCGTCTCTATTCGGCGCAAGATCTGCAGGATTTGCGCGAACTCCTTGAAAAGACTGCACGAAAGCCCGGCGACTACCTGCCCGGACGCCGCGAGGGCGACCATCTCCAGATCATCGGCGTGATGAATTTCAAGGGCGGCTCCGGCAAGACCACGACCTCGGCACATCTGGCGCAGCGCCTCGCCCTCAAGGGGTACCGCGTTCTGGCGATCGACCTTGACCCGCAGGCCTCGATGACGGCTTTGCACGGGGTCCAGCCCGAATACGACCTGCAAGACGGCGGCACGCTTTACGACGCGATCCGCTACGAGGACCCCGCCCCGATCCGCGAGGTCATCCGCAAGACCTATATCCCGAATCTCGACCTGATTCCGGGCAACCTCGAGCTGATGGAATTCGAGCACGAGACCCCCCGCGCCCTTGCTTTGGGCAAAGCGGGGCTGTTTTTCTTCCGCGTGCGCGATGCTTTGGCGCAGGTCGATGCCGATTACGACGTGGTGGTGATCGACTGCCCGCCGCAGCTGGGTTTCCTGACGATGTCGGCGCTTTCGGCCGCGACCGGCGTGCTGGTCACGATCCACCCCGAGATGCTCGACGTCATGTCGATGAGCCAGTTCCTGCGCATGACCGCCGATTTGATGGATGTCATCGCCGAAAGCGGTGCCGATATGTCGCATGACTGGATGCGCTATCTGCTGACGCGCTACGAACCGACGGATGCGCCGCAAAACCGCATCGTGGCCTTCCTGCGCACGATGTATGGCGACAAGGTTCTCAATGCGCCGATGCTGAAATCCACCGCGATTTCCGACGCCGGCCTGACCAAACAGACGCTTTACGAGGTCGAACGCTCGGCGTTCACGCGCTCGACCTACGACCGCGCGATCGAAAGCGTGAATGCGGTCAATGACGAGATCTCCGACCTCATCCAGAAGACATGGGGTCGATGATGACGGATAGCAAAAAACGCCGCATGTCGATGCTCGATACCCTAGCGAATGCGGGGACGCCGGCCGCGACGCCGTCGATGATGATGACGAACCGGGCCCTGCGCTCGGCGCGTGACGCCGTCGACAGCCACCGCATCTGGGAGCTCGACCCCGAGCAGATCGCCGACGACCGCAAGGCCGACCGCCTCGATCTGACCGATATCGCGGATCTGCGCGCCTCGATCGAATCGGTCGGGCAAACCGTGCCGATTCTGGTCAGGCGCGACCCGCAGGACCCCGAACGCTACCTGCTGGTCTACGGGCGGCGCAGGCTCGAGGCGGTGCGCTCTTCCGAGCGTGTCGCCAAGGTCCGCGCCATGATCGCGGCGATGGATGATGCCGATGCAATCAAGGCGCAAGCCTCTGAAAACACTGCAAGACGTGACCTGAGCTTCATCGAGCGCGCCCTGTTCGCTCATGAGCTTCTGGAAAGCGGTTTCGGCACCCAATCCGAGGTGGCCGAGGTGCTGAACGTCTCGAAATCGGCGATCTCGATGGCGCTTTCGGTGGCCCGTTCGGTCGGCCGTGACCTCGCCTATGCGATCGGTCCGGCCCACGGGATCGGACGGCCGCGGTGGGAGGCTCTGGTGGCCGAACTGGCGGCTTCGGACGCCCTGCCCGAGGATCAGATCGACATCGCCCTCGAGGCACGCCGCAGCGCCGATCCCGAAGCAACGGACCCCTCTGTTGCAGCGTTCGATGCGGTAAGCAAAGCTTTACGCAAAGCGGCGACAGTGCCGAGCGCACGGGTGAAAGCGGTCAAGCTCGGGGTTCTGACGCTTGGCGGCAAGCCCGCCGGGAAGATCAAGCGCACCAAGGACGGTCTGCGGCTCGATCTGACCATCGAGAACGAGGAATTCGCACGTTGGCTCGAAAAAGAGGCCGCCGATGCGATCGAAGACCTTCACAACCGCTGGCAACAACGCGGGTGAAGTTTGAGGCAGTTTAGAAACAGGTAAGGAGGCACGAACAAGTCAAAGAAAAAGGTCCCGCAAAGCATTCACCTCACGAGACCCCTTCGATTGTAGCAAGTCCAAGGTAATCGTAACCGGCTGAAACTGCAAGTCCTTGTGATTCTGCAGACGGGATATCTTTGTCTTCGTGATATTTGAATGGGTTACACCCCTGTAACGCCGTTTCGGCGGATGATTGATGCTGCGCAATTGCAACATCAGGCGATGGCGGCTGCGCCGCTTCCGGCACAAGCCATCGCGAAATGGGACGTATTGCGCGAACTCTCGGTCGCGCGCGCCGATTTCAACCTCACCGACCGCGATTTGGCGGTTCTTCAGGTTCTGTTGAGCTACTATCCGGCCGTGACGCTGGACCAGCCGCAGAAAATGGTTGTCTTTCCCTCGAACCAGTCGATCTGCGAGCGTCTGAACGGCATGCCCTGTTCGACCATGCGGCGGCATCTCGGCAATCTGGTTGAGGCCGGCGTCATTCTGCGGCGCGACAGCCCGAACGGCAAACGCTACCAGCGCAAGTTTGGCGGCGTGGCCCAGGCCTTCGGTTTCGACCTCTCCCCCCTGCCCCACCTGTTCCCGCGCATTCTCGCCGCTGCTGATCGCATTCGTGCCGAAGCCGCAGAGATCGCCTCCTTGCGGCTGACCATCAGCCTGATGCGGCGGGATCTGCGCGGGCTGGTCGAGCTGATGCAGATGGATGGACAGGACGCGCTTCAGGGACTGCTGGAGGACGATCTGGAGCTCACCAAGATCTTGCGCCGCAAGCTTGACCTCTCTGCCCTGCAAAGGATCGCCGCCCGCCTCGAAGAAGTTCTGTCGCGTCTTCGCGGCACCCTTGTGGAAGCCGTTCGAACCCCTGCCGAAACGGTTGAAACGAGCACCACTGACGTCGAAAACGAGCAGCACTATCAGAGTCAAAAAAAAGAAATTAATGAATCTGAATCTTGCATAGAAAACCGGGATACGGAACGGTTGGAGCCTCAGGCGGTCCCCTTGTCGATGGTGATAGGTGCTTGCCCAGAGATTTTGAACTATGCGCTTGATCCGGTCAGGAATTGGACCGACTTCATGCGGCTTGCCGAGCAAGTGCGGCCGATGTTGGGGATTTGCAGCTCTGCTTGGGAACATGCCAAGAGTGCAATGGGTGCGCAGAATGCCGCGACGACTTTGGCGGCGATCCTGCAACGACTGAACGATATCCGCTCGCCGGGCAGTTATTTGCGCAGTCTGGCCAAAAAAGCGGTTGCTGGTGAGTTCTCGACCATGCCGATGATCCGAGCGCTGGCCAATTGACCGACGGGGCGTGTTCACAGCTGTGAACTTTTCCCGAAGCCGCCTGGATTGATTGGCGATCTTTGTGACCTCTATTCGAGCTTTTCGGGATAGCCTGTGATCTGGCGAAATCGTGGCTGGTCGATCTACGATCCAAAGCCGGATCAGCGCAATCAGGATTTGCGTTCGTTTTGACGCGTCGAGACAAAGATGGAAGCCGCTGCGACAGAAGTCTCTGTTGAGTGGACGCGGCAAGGGTTGATGTTGCGGATAATCCTTCGCATCAATCCCTCCTTCATATATTTCAGTGGCACATGCCCAGGCTGCCAAAGACAATCGATCAGAAGCCCGAAGGGCAACATCCTTCCCGCGCCACGACGAGGCATTGGTCAATCCTCATGCGGGAGCCAACAGCCGCCAAGGGATCTCCGATCAAAACTTTCTCGCATTCCTGATCCGGCCACGGCCACGGAACCAAGCTGAACGGTCAACCCGATTGCCGGATCGCGCTAAGGCAATAAGAATAGATGCTAGGGCAGGGCGGTTCTGTTGACGATCCGTGATCAACTAAATCGAAACAGGCATTCCTTCTTTCGTTGCGGAATGCTATGATGATCGCAGTCCGCTGGTTTCTCCACCAAACGTCACGCGAATGCAGAATGCGCAAAGGACCCAAAAACCACATCGACCTTTTTTCATCCGCTCTGCGACAAGACCCGCAAAATATCACCAGACAGGCTCCTTGCGGTTTGGTTCACAGATGAAAATGAGGGAGCTTGCAAGCCATTGGAATCCTTGTGGGCATATGATACAAAAGTATGAGTATCGCGCCAAAGCACCTGTGCCGATTGATGTGGCTGTCACAAACCCGTGAGAGTCCGTGATAAGGCAGCAAAATTTACTTATTTCAATCTAACCAACTGAAATAGCACTGAAATCTTGTCAAATCGATATAGGATCTTGCTTTTCCTTGTCGATCGGAGCCAGAGATGCTGTGTCAAAAGGTCGCAAGACTTTTGGGTGAAGGAGAAAAAAGCGTGTCAGAGATTTCAAAAGGAATGTCGCGCCGGGACTTGCTGGCGATGGTCGGCTTTGCCGCCGGCGCTTCGGCAATGTATTCGGCGATGTCGGGCATGGGCTATGCGGCCCCCTCGACCTATACCGGCCCGATCAAGCTCGAAGGCGACCCCAAGGGCGCCTCGGTCCTGATCCTCGGTGCAGGCCTCGCAGGCATGACCGCAGCGCTCGAGCTGCGCAATGCCGGCTATAAAGTGCAGGTTCTGGAATATCGCGAAAAAGCGGGCGGCCGTTGCTGGACGCTGCGCGGCGGCGATGTCTACACCGAACTTGGCGGCTTCAAACAGGAAGTCAAATTCGCGGAAGGCAACTATCTGAACCCCGGCCCGTGGCGTATTCCGTCGGACCACTATGCGGTTCTCGATTACTGCAAACGTTTCGGCGTCAAGCTCGAGCCGTTCGTCCAGCAGAACTACAATGCCTATCTGCACAGCACCGAAGCCTTCGGCGGCAAGCCGCAGCGCTTCAAGGAAATCCAGTCGGATTACCGTGGCCAGATTGCAGAGCTGCTGGCGAAAGCCGTCAACCAGAGCAAGCTCGACGAGCTGGTGAACGACGAGGATGCCGAACTGCTGGTCGAGTCGCTCAAGCGCTACGGCGTTCTGAACGACGATCTCGCCTATGTGAAATCGGACGCCACCTCGACCTATCGCGGTTGGGAGAAGGATCCGGGCGGCGGGGTCGGCGCAGCGCCGGTCGCATCCGACATCATCTCGCTCAAGGATATCCTGCAGGGCCGTCTGTGGAACGATCTCATCACCGGTGAGTCGATCGACCACCAGGCTGCGATCTTCGAGCCGGTCGGCGGCATGGACATGATCGCCCAGGGCTTCGAAAAAGAAGTCAAGGATCTGATCACCTACAACGCCAAGGTCATCAAGATCGAAGGCGGCGACACCGGCGTGACCGCGACCTATGTCGATGCGAACGGCGGCACCGAAGAGAAAACCGTCAGCGCGGATTACTGCATCTGCACCATCCCGTTCTCGGTTCTGGGCCAGATCGACCACAACTTCGGTCCCGATATGACCGCAGCCATCGACGACGTTTCCTATGCGTCCTCGATCAAGGTCGGCCTCGAGTTCAAGCGCCGCTTCTGGGAGCAGGACGAGCATATCTACGGCGGTATCTCGTACACCAACACCCCGATCACGCTGATCTCCTATCCGTCGACGAACTTCTTCAGCGATGGCCCGGGCGTTCTGCTGGCGGCTTATTCCTGGGGTGCGGCCTCGTATCAGTTCAACGCCATTCCGGCGGAAGAGCGGATCGAGAAAGCGCTGGAATACGGTGCGCTCATCCACCCGCAGTACCGCGAGGAATATTCGAACGGCGTCGCCGTCGCATGGCACCGCGTGCCGTGGACGCTCGGCTGCTACGGCGAATGGCGCGATATGGCGGCGCATTACGACAATGCCTGCAAGATGGACCAGCGCACGCTGATGGCCGGCGAGCACATCTCCTATCTGCCGGCATGGCAGGAAGGCGCGATCCTCTCGGCGCTCAATGCGATCGAGCGTCTCCACCAGCATGTCATCGGCGCGTAAGCGGTAGAGAAGGGAAATATTGTCATGAAACGTCAAATCTCTTTGGCCGTTTTCGCTGCTGCAATGGCGGTCTCGGGCGCAGCTTTCGCACAGGATTTCGTGCAGAGCGGTGCGGCCGACCACCTGCCGCAGAAAGAAGGCAAAGACATCTACAACGCCATCTGCTCGGCATGCCACATGCCGGAAGGGCAGGGCGCGGTTGGTGCGGGCCACTATCCGGCGCTGGCCAACAGCGACTTCGTGGAATCGCCCGATGCGGTGATGGCATGGGTCGTGAACGGCTATAAAGGCATGCCGCCGCTCGGCGGGGTGCTTGATGATGCGCAGGTTGCCGCGGTTGTGAATTACGTTCGCCACAATCTTGGTAATAATTACGAAGGCGAAACGACGGCCGAAGAGGTCGCCGCAATTCGCTAACGTCTTGAAAGGGCCCTCTGCGGGCCCTTTCTTCTACCTACGCGACCCAATCTCGCGACCAAAAAGGAAAAGTGACTATGAAAAAGACTTTTGCTCTTGCAGCAGCTCTGTGTGCGGCGCCGCTTCTGGCCAATGCCCAGGACATCATCCGCCACAAGACGCCCGGCTCGGATTTCCCGATTGCCCGCGCGGTCGAGATCCCCGCAGGCAAGACGACGGTTTATGTCAGCGGCATGGTTCCTTCGGTTGCCGATGAAAGCGCGGATCCCAAAACCGCAGCGGCTTGGGGCGACACCAAGACCCAGACCGTCAGCGTCCTGAACTCGATCGAGGCGACGCTGAAGGATCTCGACCTGACCATGGGCGATGTCGTCAAGATGCAGGTCTTCCTCGTTGCTCCCGAGGGTCAGGCCGCCGATTTCGCGGGCTTCATGGAGGGCTATACCCAGTTCTTCGGCACCGAGGCACAGCCGAACCTGCCGTCGCGTTCGGCGATGATCGTCGACGCGCTGGTCAACCCGAACTGGCTGGTCGAAATCGAAGTGACCGCCGTTCGCCCCTAAGGGCTGCGCAATCATAAAGGTCCCCGCGCCGGAAGGTGCGGGACGGCCCGGGCGGGCAGGGGGAAACCTCTGCCCGTTGCCTTGTCGGGCTAGGGCTTGCCGCTGGTGCCGGAGGGGTTGGCGCTCAGGACTCCGGCCCGCTACAGGTCGCTTCCGCCACCACGGGATGGCGGCTAGAGAGGATCTCGACATGGCTGACGGCGGGCAGGGCGTAAAGCGCGTGTTCGATCGCCAGACGGTGCATGATCGTGATGGGCGCTTCGGTATTTTCGACCCGCATCACCACCCAGATGGAGCTGCCCTCGATCGCGACTTCCTCGATCATGGCGATCAGGCTTTCGCCGGTCGCGGGGTTGCGGGTCTTGCACAGGACCGAGCGGATCAAACCGGCGTTGAGCGGCGCAGCCTTGGCACCCTCGCCCTGCGTGATTGTTCCGGCCGCGCCTGTCGCTTCGCGCATCAGAACGGGCTTGCGGCGGTTGCGCAGCGCCCAAGGCAAGGGCGGCCAGCGGCGCCGTTTGGCGGGCGCGGCCGCGGGGGAGGCCGTTCCGGCCGAGGCGGCATCAGCGGCAACCGCCGTGGCGCAGCAGCAATCGCCGCCGCAATCGCCGGAAGCGCGCAATCCCGCCGCATGGGCATCGTTGTCACGGCTATCATCGGCGAAGGGCATGCCCGAGGCACGGGCCTCGTTTCTATTGGGCGGGAATTTCGGCCATTTGGGCATGGCTATCCTTTTGACGGTCAGGCGCGGGCGGCACCGGTCTTGGCGGGATTCGGTTTCTCTCTAATAAAAACCTAGCCGAAACTCCTTTCTCCCGACTTGCGCTGGATCAGTTTCGCGCAGGCCGTGGAAATTAATTTCCGGCGCGGAAACAGGTTCGGCGCCGGTCAAGGTTTTGTCAGCTCCGTCAGCCGGTTATCGGCCCTGCTCGGATCGGGCTTCGTCGGGATGACCACCCGCGGGAGCGATTACCGGCGGATGCTTCTGCGGCCAAAGCGTCGCGCGGTGATAGGTCTCGCCCATAGCCAGCACCGCCGCGTCCTGTCCATGCGCCCCGATGATCTGCATCCCCATCGGCAGGCCGCTTGCGCCAAAGCCCACAGGCACGTTCAGCGCCGGAAGCCCGATCAGCGAAACGGGGACGACCACCTCCATCCAGCGGTGATAGCTGTCCATCGCGCGCCCGTTGATCGCCTGCGGCCAGCGCTCCCCGACCGCAAAGGGCCAGACCTGCGCCGTGGGCATGACCCAGGCGTCATAGCCCTGAAACAGCCGATGCGCGCGGGCATACCATTTAGAACGGATGGTCGAGGCCTCGTAGACCGCCTCGGCCGAAAGGCTCGCGCCGGTCGAGATCTCCCATGCGCTTTCGGGTTTGAGCAGCGCGCGTTTCGCCGGATCATCCCAAAGCAACTTTTTCGCACCGTAGTTCAGCATGGCGCGCAGGGTGATCCATGTCTGCCAGAGCTTTTCGGCGGGGTAGGGGGCGGCAAGGGGCACGACCTCGGCCCCGAGGCCGCGCAGGACGTCGAGCCCGCCCGCACAGGCCTCCAGAATGCCCGGCTCGCAGGGATAGGCCCCGTCCCAATCGCCGAGCCAGGCGATGCGTTTGCCGCGCAGATCGGCGGGGGCGGCCTCCACCTCCGTCAGGAAATCGCGCGCGGGCAGGCCGAAGGGCATCTGCGGGTTCGGCCCCGAGATGACGCCAAGGAGCCGCGCGAGATCTTGGACGCTGCGCGCCATCGGGCCCTCGGTCGCCATGGTAGACAGAAAGCTCTCGCCGCCCGCATCGCCGGGCACGAGGCCCCAGCTCGGCCGGAAGCCGTAGACGTTACAAAAGGCCGCCGGATTGCGCAGACTGCCCATCATGTCCGAGCCGTCGGCCAGAGGCAGCATCCGCGCCGCCAGCGCCGCCGCCGCCCCGCCCGAGGATCCGCCGGGCGTACGGGCAAGGTCATAGGGGTTACGTGTCGCGCCGAAGACGGGGTTGAACGTGTGGCTGCCGTGGCCCCATTCGGGCGTATTGGTCTTGCCGATCACGATCGCGCCCGCCGCCTTGATGCGGGCCACCATCAGCGCATCGGCCGCAGGCACATGACCGGCATGGATCGGCGAGCCCCAGGTCGTGCGGATGCCTTTGGTGGGGGCGAGATCCTTGATCGCCACGGGCAGGCCGAACAAGGCGCCGTTCGGCGGGGCATCGTCCAGTGCCCGCGCCTCGGCCATCAGCGCATCGCGATCGCGCAGGCTGACCACGGCATTGATCGCGGGATTGACCGCGGCGATGCGGTCCAGACAGGCCGCCATCACCTCGGAAGGGCGCAGGTTGCGGCCGGCAATCGCGGTCGCGATCTCTTGCGCCGAAAGCTCGTTGATCTGCATGGCCTACCCTTCGAACCGGTCTTTTTGCGCATCGCGGAGAAGGTTCTTCTGGACCTTGCCCATCGTGTTGCGGGGCAGGCTCTCGGCGAAAACATAGGCCTTGGGCTGTTTGAACCGCGCGAGATGCCCGCTCAGCGCGGCCTCAAGCACGGCCGCATCCGGCGTGGCACCCTGCTTCGGCACGACGACGGCGACCACCGCCTCGCCGAAATCGGGATGGGGCACGCCGATCACCGCGCTTTCGAGCACGCCCGGCTGTTCGTCGAGGATCAGCTCGATCTCCTTGGGATAGATGTTGTAGCCGCCCGAGATGATCAGATCCTTTTGCCGCCCCACGATCGAGACATAGCCTTCCGCATCCACCACCCCGATATCGCCCGTGATGAAAAAGCCGTTTTCGCGCAGCTCTTCGCGGGTTTTTTCGGGCATCTGCCAATAGCCGCGAAAGACGTTGTGGCCGCGAACCTCGATCATGCCCGGGCTACCTTGCGGCAGTTCGGCGCCGGTTTCGGGATCGGTGATCTTCAGCTCGACGCCGGGCAGCGGAAAGCCGACGGTGCCCGCCCGCCGCTCGCCCTCATAGGGGTTCGAGGTCGACATATTGGTCTCGGTCATGCCGTAGCGTTCGAGGATGCGGTGGCCGGTGCGCTCCTGGAACTGGCGATGGGTCTCCGCCAGAAGCGGCGCCGATCCCGAGGTGAAAAGCCGCATGTGCCGCGTGGCCGCGCGGTCAAAGGCGGGCTCGGCAAGAAGGCGGGTGTAATAGGTCGGAACCCCCATCATCGTCGTGACCTTGGGCAGGTGTTTCAGTACGAGCTCGGGCTTGAACGCCGGCAGAAACACCATCGCGCCACCCGAAAGCAGCACGACATTCGAGGCAACGAAAAGCCCGTGGGTGTGAAAGATCGGCAGCATGTGGAGCAGCGTGTCATCCGCAGTGAACCGCCATTCGCGCGCCAGAACCTCGGCATTCTCAAGCAGGTTGGCATGGCTCAGCATCGCGCCTTTCGAGCGCCCTGTCGTGCCCGAGGTGTAAAGGATTGCCGCGAGATCGTCGCGGGTGCGCGCGACGGGGAAATAGCTCTCGCTCTGCGTCGCCGCGCCCGCGGCAAGACTGCCGCCGCCCGCACCGTCCAGCGTCTCGAACCCAGCGCCGAAGCGGGCCGCAACCGCGGCAAGGCTGTTGGCCTTGGCCGGATCCCCGACCAGCAGCGCCGCGCCGGAATTTTCGACGAAATAGGCCACTTCCTCGGCGGTATAGGCGGTGTTGAGGGGCAAAAACACAACGCCCGAGGCAAGGGCGGCACCGTAAAGCGCCAAAGCGGCGGACGATTTCTCGATCTGGACCGCCAGCCTGTCTCCCGCCTTGAGCCCCAGCGCGCCAAGCGCATGGGCGAAGCGGTGGGTCTGGGCCACGAAATCGGGCCCCGAGACCGTGCTGTCGTCCCCCAGATAAAGCAACGGCGTCGCACGTCCTGCCTGCGGCGCGATCAGCGCGTCGTAAAGCGGATTGGTCATCTTTCTCCTCCCTCGAATTCCGGTCCGGCTTTTATGACGCCAAGGTCACGTCTCGCGCGCCAACAGTCCAGAGCGCGCGCGGGTGATTCGGTATGGATCGGGTCGAAAAAGGGAACTGAACGAAATTGTTTAACGTAGCGTCGACTTGCGGTTGAAGCAGGGGGAGGCTCGGGCTATGAGAAAGCGAATCCTTGTGATTTGTTTATGAAAAATAAACCCTTAAGAACTATTTGTTCTCCGGTTCTCGTGTAGTCTGTCCCGATCGAGATCTTCCGTTGAACGCTTCCGCCACCGTTGCCGCAAGGCTCTTGTCATCCCTTTTGCAAAGTTCAGAGACATGAAAAAAATTGCCCTCATCGCCCCGATCGCAGTCGTTCTCGGCCTCTCGGCCTGCGCGACGCCGGAAAATTACGAAACCACGCCGGTCGTGGTGCAATCCGCACAAGGTCCGGTGACCTGCCAGCTTTACACCAAGAGCCTCACCACCTGGGACCGCTCGATCGACCGTCCGGCCGCAATGTCGGTCAAAGCGGCTGATGCCGCCTGTCAGGCCGAAGGCCAGCGCCAGAAAAACGGCTGATCCGCCAAAGAAAAGCCCCGCCCCGACAGCTGTTCAGGGCAGGGGCCGACATCCCGCCGTTTCGTGGCCGCGTCATGCGGCTGCGTCCGGCGGGAGTGCTAGCTGTTCGTGATCAAAGCGTGCCCGCCGCGTGGAAGGCGTCCCGCAGCATCACATATTGGATGACGGCCAGCGCCATCATCACGCCAAAGACGACATACCACAGCATGTGGCGCTGACGCGGACGGCGCGGCAGCCAGACGGTCGAGCTGCGGGCCAAAAGTCCGATTGCGACCAGCGCGGCGGGGGCGACGAAAAGCCCCCAGACCCCGACGGGTTCGGATTGGATGTTGAAGGCTTGCGTCCATTCCAGCGGAATGCGCGTTTCGAACGGAATGCGGTTGACGGCGAAAGTGGCGGCTGCGGCCAGAAATGCGGCCCAGAGTGCCAGCATCGCGCTGGTCCAGTTTCGCGCCTCGAGTTTGCCTTTATTGGTCATTGCCCTACTCCCTGAATACCATTGATCGGAGCTACTGGTTAAAATCGGGCGAGCTGTCGGCAACGGCGCAGCTTTCTGATGATCCCCGCATGGTTGAATATGTCGGCAATCGGCCGAGCTGCCAAGACAAAAGCGGTTTTCCGCCGATCGTGGTTAACGTCGTGACGGCGCCCGCAGGGCTTGTGTCACCGCATTGCCGAACCCCAATAAAATGCGGTTTTATTAGCTGGCCGGCACAAAATTCTCGGCGGATTTTTGCCGTTAACAAATTCCTAATATGTTCATCTGATGCGGAATTTCCGTGCTTCGGCTCATGGAAAGGTTTCAGACTTCGGGCGATATTTCTTCTTAAAGTTGCAGTCATTCTCTGCGCATCCTGCGCTCCCGCGGGCCTTGCCGGCAGGCGTGGAGCAGGGCTAAACATATCCCAAAAGACAGGCCGACCATGAACGATCTCCGCGCGCTTTATCCCGAAATCACCCCCTACGAGACCGGCATGGTCGAAGTCGGCGGCGGCCATAGCCTCGCTTACGAGCGCGTCGGCACCAAAGGTGCCACGCCCGCGGTCTTTCTGCATGGCGGGCCGGGGGGCGGCATTTCATCCGGCGCACGGCGTTTCTTCGACCCCGCCCGCTATGACGTCCTGCTGTTCGACCAGCGCGGTTGCGGCGGCTCGACGCCCCATGCCTCGCTCGAGAACAACACGACCTGGGATCTCGTGGCCGATATCGAACTGTTGCGCCGCAAGGTCGGTGTTGAAAACTGGCTCGTTTTCGGGGGCTCCTGGGGCTCGACCCTGGCGCTGACCTATGCCCAAACCCACCCCGAGCGCGTCTCGGCTCTGATCCTGCGCGGCATCTATACCGTCACCAAGGCCGAGATCGACTGGTATTATCAATTCGGCGTCTCGGAAATGTTCCCCGACAAATGGGAGAAGTTTCAGGCCCCGATCCCCGAGGACGAGCGTCACGATATGGTCGCGGCCTACCGCAAGCGCCTGACCGGCGCGGATCCCGTGGCGCAGCTTGAAGCCGCCAAAGCATGGACGATCTGGGAGGGCGAGACGATCACCCTTCTGCCCGATCCCGAGCTGGTCGCGGATTTCAGCGACGGCCATTACGCCTTGGCCTTCGCGCGGTTGGAGAACCACTATTTCACTCACGGATGCTGGCTCGAAGAGGGCCAGCTTCTGCGCGATGCCCATCGTCTGGCGGGCATTCCGGGCGCAATCATTCACGGCCGCTACGACATGCCTTGCCCGATGGCGACGGCGTGGAAACTGGCGAAAGCCTGGCCCGATGCCGCCTTCCACCTGATCGAGGGCGCGGGCCATTCCTCGGGCGAGGCGGGGATCCGAGACGCCCTCATCCGCGCGACGGACCGTTTCGCGGATGGCCCGCCCGCCCGCGCCGGTTTGGCGAAATAGCGCCGGTCGCAGGCGGGGCCGCCTCTGGATCGGAGGGGGCCGAACCGCTATGACGGTCGGACCAGACAGGCCCCGAAAGGAAGTGACATGGACGTAGCCGACCGCATTGCCCGCGTAATCGCATCAGAGATCGGGGCGGGGGCCGCGCAGGTCACGGCGGCCGTGGGGCTGCTCGACGGCGGCGCGACGGTCCCCTTCGTCGCACGCTACCGCAAAGAGGTGACGGGCGGGCTGGACGATACCCAGCTGCGCAACCTTGCCGAGCGTCTGGTCTATTTGCGCGAACTCGAGGCGCGGCGGGCCTCGATCCTCGGTTCGATCAAGGATCAGGGCAAGCTGACGGACGATCTCGCGCGCGCGATTGCCGTGGCCGAAACCAAGGCCACGCTTGAAGATATTTACCTGCCCTACAAGCCCAAGCGCCGCACCAAAGCGATGATCGCGCGCGAAAACGGGCTGGAGCCGCTGTTGCGTCGCATCGTCTCGGATCGCGGCGTCGATCCGAAAGTGCTGGCCGAGGGCTATGTCTCCGAGGCCGTTGCCGATGTCAAAGCCGCGCTTGACGGCGCGCGCGACATCCTGACCGAAGAACTGTCCGAGAACGCCCCGCTTCTGGGCCGTCTGCGCGAATTCATGCGCAACGAGGCCGTGGTCGGCGTCAAAGTCGTCGCCGGAAAAGAAGAGGCGGGCGCGAAATTCTCGGATTACTTCGACCACCGCGAGAAATGGGCCGATATGCCCTCGCATCGCGCGCTTGCGGTGATGCGCGCGGCCAAGGAAGATATCGTCACCATCGAAATCGCCCCCGATCCGGAAACCGGCGCGCCGCGCGCCGAGCGTATGGTCGCGGCGGCAATCGGCGATCTGGGCTCGCGTCCGGGCGATGACTGGCTGCGCGGGGTTGCGGGTTGGGCTTGGCGGGTGAAGCTGACGAATACGATGTATATCGACCTGCTGACCGATCTGCGCAAACGCGCCCATGATGATGCCATCAAGGTTTTCGGGCGCAATCTCAAGGACTTGCTGTTCTCGGCTCCGGCGGGCGCGCGCCCGACCATCGGGCTTGATCCCGGTATCCGCACCGGCGTCAAGGTTGCCGTGGTCGATGCCACCGGCAAGCTGGTCGAGACGACGACGGTCTATCCGTTCCAGCCGCGCATGGATGTGCAGGGCGCGCAGGCCGCGATTGCGGCAATGATTGCGCGCCACAAGATCGAGCTGATCGCCATCGGCAACGGCACCGGCTCTCGCGAGACCGAACGGCTGGTCGGCGATCTGCTCAAGCAATTGCCGAAAACCGTGAAGGCGCCGACCAAGGTCATCGTGTCCGAGGCCGGCGCTTCGGTCTATTCGGCCTCGGAACTGGCGGCCAAGGAGTTTCCCGATCTCGACGTGTCGCTGCGCGGTGCGGCCTCGATCGCGCGGCGTCTGCAGGATCCTTTGGCCGAGCTGGTCAAGATCCCGCCGGAATCCATCGGCGTCGGGCAGTACCAGCACGACGTCGACCAGCGCCAATTGACCCGCGCGCTTGAAGCCGTGGTCGAGGATGCGGTGAACGCGGTGGGCGTCGATCTCAATATGGCTTCGGCCTCGCTTTTGTCGCATGTCGTGGGGCTGGGGCCTTCGCTCGCGCAGGCGATCGTCACCCATCGCGAGGCGAATGGCGCGTTCAAGTCGCGGAAATCATTGCTGAAAGTCACCGGCCTCGGGCCGCGCGCTTTTGAACAGGCCGCGGGTTTCCTGCGCATCCGTGACGGAGAGGAACCGCTTGACGCCTCGGCCGTGCACCCAGAAGCTTACGGCGTCGCGCGGAAAATCGTTCAGGCCTGCGGCCGCGACATCCGCCAGATCATGGGCCATCCCGAGGCTTTGCGCGGCGCGCGCGCCGAGGATTTCGTCGACGGCAGCTTCGGCCTTCCGACCGTGCGCGACATTCTGGCCGAGCTGGAAAAGCCCGGCCGCGACCCGCGCCCCGATTTCGTCACCGCAAGTTTTGCCGACGGGATCGAGGATATCAAAGACCTCCGCCCCGGCATGTTGCTGGAGGGGACCGTCACCAATGTCGCCGCTTTCGGGGCCTTCGTCGATATCGGTGTCCATCAGGACGGGTTGGTCCATATCAGCCAGATCGCCGACCGTTTCGTGAAAGATGCCCATGAAGTCGTGAAAGCAGGCGATGTCGTCAAGGTTCGCGTGACCGAGGTCGATGTCGCGCGCAAACGCATCGGGTTGTCGATGCGCAAAGACGGCGGCGGCTCGGACGAACGCGGCAATGCGGGCGGGGCCGCGCGCGGTGGCCAGAAGCCCGCGCCGCAGGGGCGAGGGGGGGCGCAAGGCAAGCCCGCAGCCGGAAAATCCGGCGGCAATTTCCAGAGCGCGCCCAAATCTTCGGACCAGACCGGCGCTTTGGGTGCGGCATTGCTGAACGCCTTGCGCAAAAGCTGAGACATCGGGGGGTGGTTGCTTGCGGGCAACCACTTCCGCCAAATCGCGGTTTCGCCGCTTTTGCCGTCTTGCCGCAGAAAAGCGGCGGCACTAGATCTTGCCTCGAACGGGGACGACCCCGCCTGATTTCAGGTCATATCCGCGCGGGACGACCCGGCATTCTTCAAGGGGAAAGCCGATGGCTTGGATTTATCTTACTTTCGCGGGTCTGCTGGAAATCGTCTGGGCGGTTGCGATGAAACAATCGCAGGGTTTCACGCGGTTGACCCCGACCCTCGTCATGATCGTGACCATGATCGGCAGCTTCGGCCTGCTCGCGCTCGCGATGCGCTCGCTGCCGCTTGGTACCGCCTATACGATCTGGACCGGTATCGGCGCGGTCGGCGCTTTCGTCGTGGGGATCATGTTTTTCAACGAGCTGGTCTCGCCCATGCGGATCCTCGCGGCGGTGCTGATCGTGAGCGGCCTTGTCTTGATGAAGATGTCGTCCTCTTCGTAAGGGCGACAGACTGCGAAAGACAAACAGCCCCGCAATCGCGGGGCTGTTTGCATTCGGGCGCAAAGCGTTTCGGGCGGAAGGCCGCCCGAAAGCTTTTCTTAACCGATTGCCGCGAGAATACGCTCGATCACGCGATCGGCGGCTTCTTCGGCGGAAAGCTCGACCGTATTGACGACGATTTCGGCATCCTCGGGGGCTTCATAGGGGCTGTCGATACCGGTGAAGTTCTTCAACTGGCCGGCACGGGCCTTTTTATAAAGACCTTTGACATCGCGCTCTTCGGCAACCGCCAGCGGCGTGTCGACATAGACTTCGATGAATTCGCCGGCGGCCATCAGGTCGCGGACCATCTGGCGCTCCGAGCGGAAGGGCGAGATGAAGGCGGTCAGCACGATCAGACCGGCATCGGTCATCAGTTTCGCGACCTCGCCGACGCGGCGGACGTTCTCGACGCGGTCGGCATCGGTAAAGCCGAGATCGCGGTTGAGACCGTGACGCACGTTGTCGCCGTCAAGCAGGAACGTGTGCTTGCCCATCGCATGAAGCTTGCGCTCGACGATATTGGCGATGGTCGATTTGCCCGAGCCCGAGAGGCCGGTGAACCAGACGGCTTTTGCCTGCTGGTTCTTTTGCGCGGCATGGGCGTCGCGGTCGACATCGGTGGTCTGCCAATGGATGTTCTGCGAGCGGCGCAGCGCAAAATGCAGCATGCCGGCGGCAATCGTCGCATTGGTCATGCGGTCGACAAGGATGAAACCGCCGAGATCGGGGTTCTCGGCATAGGCCTCGAAGGGGATCGGACGGTCGGTCGAGATATTGACGACGCCGATCGCATTCAGCGCCAGCGTTTTGGCGGCCGTATGTTCCAGCGTGTTGACGTTGACCTCGTATTTCGGCTGATTGACGGTCGCGGTGACGGTCTGGGTGCCGATTTTCAGAAGATAGGGGCGGCCCGGGAGCATCGCCTCTTCGGCCATCCAGACGACGGTCGCCTCGAACTGGTCGGCCACTTCGCAAGGATTGTCCGACTGCACGATGACATCGCCGCGCGAGCAGTCGATCTCGTCGTTGAAGGTCAGGGTGACCGACTGGCCGGCAACCGCCTTGTCGAGGTCGCCGTCGAAGGTCGTGATGGTTTTCACGGTCGTGGTCTTGCCCGAGGGCAGCACGCGGATCGCATCGCCCGGACGCACCGTGCCCGCGCTGATCATGCCGGTGAAACCGCGGAAATCGAGGTTCGGCCGGTTGACCCATTGCACCGCCATGCGGAAGGGATGTTCCTGCATTTCGGTGTCGTTGATCGGTGCGACCTCGAGATGGTTGATCAGGGTCGGGCCCTGATACCACGGCATCGCGGTGCTCGGCGTGACGATATTGTCGCCCTTGAGGCCCGAAATCGGGATCGGCAGGAAGCTTTCCATGCCGATGCCTTTGGCGAAATTCGAATATTCCGAGACGATTTCATAGAAACGCTCGGCCGAATAATCGACCAGATCCATCTTGTTGATGGCCAGCACCACGTTGCGGATGCCCAGCAGCTTGACCAGATAGGAGTGGCGGCGGGTCTGGGTCAGAACGCCCTGACGCGCATCGATCAGGATGACGGCAAGGTCGGCGGTCGAGGCGCCGGTGACCATATTGCGGGTATATTGCTCGTGGCCGGGGGTGTCGGCCACGATGAATTTGCGCTTGTCGGTCGCAAAGAAGCGGTAGGCCACATCGATGGTGATGCCCTGTTCGCGCTCTGCGGCGAGGCCGTCGACCAGCAGGGCGAAGTCGATGTCGCCGGCCTGGGTGCCGACGGTTTTGGAATCATGCTCGAGGCTCGCAAGCTGGTCCTCGAAGATCATCTTGCTGTCGTAGAGCAGGCGGCCGATCAGCGTCGATTTGCCGTCGTCGACCGAGCCGCAGGTGATGAAACGCAGCATGGTCTTGTGCTGGTGCTTAACCAGATAGGCATCGATGTCTTCGGCGATCAGCGCTTCGGTGACGTAAACCGGCTCGTCGGTCTTGGTATCTTGGATATCGGCGCTCATCAGAAGTAGCCTTCCTGTTTCTTCTTCTCCATCGAGGCGGCCTGATCCTTGTCGATGGCCCGGCCCTGACGCTCGGATGTGGTGGTCAGGAGCATTTCCTGAATGATCTCGGGCAGTGTGCGCGCCTCGGATTCGACGGCGCCGGTCAGCGGGTAGCAGCCCAGAGTGCGGAAACGGACCGAGCGCATCTCGGGCGTTTCGCCTTCCCTGAGCGGGAAGCGGTCGTCATCGACCATGATCAGCAGGCCGTCGCGTTCGACCACCGGACGCTTCTCCGAGAAATAGAGCGGCACGATGTCGATGTTTTCGAGGTGGATGTACTGCCAGATGTCGAGCTCGGTCCAGTTCGACAGCGGGAAGACGCGGATCGATTCACCCTTGGCTTTGCGGGTGTTGTAGAGCTTCCACAGCTCGGGGCGCTGGTTTTTCGGGTCCCAGCGGTGGTTGGCCGAGCGGAACGAGAAGATGCGCTCTTTGGCGCGCGATTTTTCCTCGTCGCGGCGTGCGCCGCCGAAGGCCACGTCGAAATTGTATTTCGTCAGCGCCTGTTTCAGACCCTCGGTCTTCCACATGTCGGTATGCAGGCTGCCGTGATCGAAAGGGTTGATGCCCTTTTCCAGGGCCTCGGGGTTCTGATAGACCAGCAGCTCCATTCCGGCGGCTTTCGCGGCGCGGTCGCGCAGCTCGTACATGGCCTTGAATTTCCAGGTCGTATCGACATGGAGAAGCGGGAAGGGCGGCGGCGCGGGATAAAAGGCCTTGCGCGCCAGATGCAGCATGCAGGCCGAATCCTTGCCCACCGAGTAAAGCATCACGGGGTTTTCGGCATTGGCCACAACCTCGCGCATGATGTGGATGCTTTCCGCCTCGAGACGCTGGAGATGGGTGAGCGAGGTCGGGCTCGGTCGGCTGTCGGTGGCTGGTTTGCTCGTCATTAGCATAAACTCTCTTGGCGAAAGGCGCGCGGGATGAGTTCGCACGTCGGCGGTCGTTGGAGCCGCTATCCCTCTTTAGAGGGGGGAGTGCAACTCAAGAATGGGTCCATTCCGTCATTCCGGTCGGGAATGGTGCATCCCCCCGTGAACGGCAGGATGATATTCAGCATCAGCTGCGGAATGGGGGAAATAATTTGCCCGTTTTTGCGGGGGATCGGCGGGGCGGGGCAAGGCGGGATATCGGCATGGGCAGGGCTCGGGACAGTCGGATAAAGCGGCGGCGCGAGGGGCGGCCTGAAAGGATCGGAACAAAGCTTCGGGAAAGCGGAAACAGGGAAGCGGCCCTGAAGGGGCGGGCCGCGGAGAAAAAACGGGAGCAGGACAAGAAGGTGACGTGAAAACCTGATCTTAGCGCTTTTCACCCTCCGCTGCCAAGGGGCCGCGGTACGTCGATCGGGGCAGCGGGTGCAGGCAGGCGCCGTCGCAAAGCGCGCGATGCGGCCCGGGGTTGTGCCTTGTGGGCTGGCTCGCCTTTGCGGGCGGGTGCCGCAGGGTCGGGCGGGCGCGAAAGGACGGGGGCGGGGATCAGGGTCGCGGAGGTTTTGGCGCGCAGGTCGCGGCTGCTTGCGGCGCGTGGTTTTCGGTCGCCAGAATGCGCGGCTTCGGGGCGTGACCCGCGCGGCAGTCGGGCTGTTCTGGGGCCCTGGTCGGGCGGAGGGATCGGGCGGGATTGCCGCCCGACCGATGGTGCTCAGGAGGCGAATTTGCCGTGCGGGATGATCGGTGCCTTGAATGTCTCGGCCGAGGCGCGGCCCCAGCGGCTGATCCATTCGCGCAGCTCGGGGATCTCGCTGCCTTCGATCAAAAAGCCGGTGGGCAGATGCGGATAGGCCTCGTTTCCGTCAAGGAAGGTGCCGTCCTTCTGGCGGAACATGAAGTGGTAGGGCAGGAATTCGCTTGGCGTATCGAGCCCCGCAGCCCCCGCGATCTCGCCCAAAGCATGCAGCGTATTGCGGTGGAAACGCGCGACGCGGTCGCTTTTGTCGCCGACATCGATGGCGCGCTGACGAAGGGGGTCTTGCGTGGCGATCCCCACGGGGCATTTGTTGGTGTGACAGGATTGCGCCTGAATGCAGCCGACCGCGAACATGAAGCCACGTGCCGAGTTGCACCAATCCGCGCCCAGAGCCAGCGCGCGGGCAATGTCGAATGCGCTGGTGATCTTGCCGGCGGCACCGACGCGGATCTGGTCGCGAATGCCGGCACCGCGCAGCGTGTTATGGACGAAATAGAGCCCTTCGAGCATCGGCATGCCGACATGGTTGGCAAATTCCAGCGGTGCCGAGCCGGTACCGCCCTCCGCCCCGTCGACCACGATGAAATCGGGCAGAATGCCGGTCGAAAGCATCGCCTTGACCATGCACATGAATTCGCGCCTGTGCCCGATACAGAGCTTGAAACCGACGGGCTTGCCCTCGGACAAAGCGCGCAATTCGCCAAGGAAACGCATCATCCCCTCGGGCGTCGAAAAGCTGCTGTGCGAGGGGGGCGAGATGCAGTCCTCGCCCATGGGAATGCCGCGCGCCTCGGCGATTTCCTTGCTGATTTTCGCCGCGGGCAACATGCCGCCATGACCGGGTTTCGCGCCCTGGCTGAGCTTCAGCTCGATCAGTTTGATCTGGGGGTCGGCGGCCTGAAGGCGGAACTTCTCGGGGTCGAAACTGCCGTCGGCTTTGCGGCAGCCGAAATAGCCCGACGCCACCTGATAGATCAGGTCGCCGCCGCTTTCGCGGTGATAGCGGCTGATCCCGCCCTCGCCGGTATCATGGGCGAAGCCGCCCTTCTTCGCGCCGCGGTTCAGCGCCGCGATCGCATTGCCCGACAGCGCGCCGAAGCTCATGGCGGAGATGTTGTAGAGCGAGGCATCATAGGGCTGGCGGCATTCCGGCCCGCCGATCGGGATGCGGAAATCGGTATCGGTGATGATCTTGGGCGCGACCGAATGTGTCACCCATGAATAGCCCGCTTCATAGACCTTTTCGGATGTGCCGAAGGGGCGCTTGTCCTCGGCGCCTTTGGCGCGTTGGTAGACGAGGCTGCGCGCCTCGCGGCTGAAGGGCAGCTCGTCATTGTCGCTTTCGATGAGATATTGCCGGATCTCGGGTCGGATGCTTTCCAGAAGGAAGCGGATATGGCCGATGATGGGATAGTTGCGCAAAACCGCATGGTGGCGCTGGGTCAGGTCATGGATGCCGAGCGCCGTCAGCAGGCCGAAAATGACCAGAAAAGCCAGTGCCGCCTGATGACCCGCTACCGCCATGACCGCGGCGGCAAACAGGCCGAAAATCGTGCAGCCCAAAATCGTGTAGCGTGCATATTGTGTCGACGTGAGAACCTTCAAGACCCTGTTCCTTTGGTACCTTGCGCGTGCGGTCGGGGAGGACCCGCCGCCCCCCTATAGCCGAGATCGCGCGCATTGGTTACGACAAGCTAGCCGCTTTCGGTGAACTTCCTGTTAACGCCGCGCCGCAAATTCGTGAGCCGTGCCATAAAGGCCGCGGCCGCGGGCATCTGTACTTCGCGCGGCGGGCGTGGCTTAGATGGCGCTCCATCCCACTTCCGGAGCAGGACATGCCGCGCAGGCCCTTGGACCAGATCGACCGCAAAATTCTCGAGCAATTGCAAAGGGACAGCAAACTGAGCAATGTCGAGCTGTCGAACCGCGTGGGCCTGTCGCCCTCGCCCTGCCTTGCGCGCGTCAAGCAGCTGGAAGCGGACGGGATCGTGCGGGGCTATGTCGCGCTTCTGGATCCGGCGGCGGTCGATCTTTCGATCAGCGTCTTCATCCATGTCACGCTGGAAAAGCAGGTCGAGCGCGCGCTTTCGACTTTCGAGCAAAAGATGAACGCCTTTCCCGAGGTCATGGAATGTTATCTCATGACCGGCGACAGCGACTATCTGGTGCGCCTCGTCGTGCCCGATCTGGCGGCCTTGCAGGATTTCATCGTCAAGGAGCTGACGACCATCCCCGGCATTGCCAACATCAAGTCGAGCTTTGCGCTCAAACAGGTCAAATACAAGACGGCGCTGCCGGTCTGAAAACGGCGCGCGGCCTGCGCCAAAGTCTTATTTGCCCGATTGGCGTGATTTGCCTGTGAATTGTTTGCGCCGGAAGTTTCGGCGTTTTGTGCTGATTCTGTGAGATAAATCAGCAGGACATGCTGCAAGGTTGGCATATTGCCGGATCAACGGCACCATATTCCGCGCGACCCCCGATATGCTGGCCTGACGTCAATTGGGGGGAAGATTATGTCGCAGCTCGAGCCGCAGGCCTTTGGAATGGTCGATCCGGATCCGGTGGAAACGCAGGAATGGACCGAGGCGCTTTCGGCGGTTGCATCCGCCTCGGGCAGCGAGCGCGCGCAATTCCTGCTGCGCCAGCTCGAGGGCGTGGCACGCGACAACGGCGTCTTCCTGCACGGCCAGCCCTATTCGGCCTATCGCAACACCATCCCCGTGGCCCAGCAGGGCGCCTATCCCGGCGATCTCGCCATGGAGGAGCGGCTGACCGCGATCATGCGCTGGAACGCTTTGGCGATGGTCGTTCGCGCGAACCGCGCCTATGGCGAGCTTGGCGGCCATATCGCGAGCTATGCCAGCGCGGCCGAGATTTTCGAGATGGGCTTCAACCATTTCTTCCGCGCCAAAACGCCGGAATTCGGCGGCGATCTGGTCTATTTCCAGCCCCATTCCGCCCCCGGCGTCTATGCCCGCGCCTTCCTTGAAGGGCGTCTGTCGGAAGAGCAGATGAACAATTACCGTCAGGAAACCGGCGGCAACGGGCTGTGCTCCTATCCCCATCCGTGGCTCATGCCCGATTTCTGGCAATTCCCCACCGGCTCGATGGGTCTCGGCCCGATCAGCGCCATCTATCAGGCGCGCTACATGCGTTACCTCGAGGGCCGCGGCCTTGCCGATACGGCGGGCCGTCACGTCTGGGGGGTATTTGGTGATGGAGAAATGGACGAGCCCGAGTCCATTGCCGGCCTGACTTTGGCCGCGCGGGAAAACCTCGACAACCTGACTTTCATCGTGAACTGCAACCTGCAGCGTCTGGACGGGCCGGTGCGCGGCAACGGCCAGATCATCCAGGAGCTGGAAAGCCTGTTCATCGGCGCGGGCTGGAATGTGATCAAGGTGCTTTGGGGCTCGGAGTGGGACGGGCTGTTTGCCCGCGACAAGGATCTGGTCCTGCTGCGCCGCTTTGCCGAGACTGTGGACGGGCAATATCAGGATCTGGGCAGCAAGGACGGCGATTACAACCGCGCGAAATTCTTTGATACCGACCCCGCGACCCGCGATCTCGTCGCCCATATGACCGATGCCGAGATCCATGCGCTCAAGCGTGGCGGCCATGACTTCCGCAAGCTTTACGCGGCTTTCGCGGCGGCCAAGGCGCATAAGGGACGCCCGACGGTGATCCTCGCCAAGACCAAGAAGGGCTACGGCATGGGCAATGCCGGCGAAAGCCGCATGACCGCGCATCAGTCGAAAAAGCTGGATATGGAGGCTTTGGTCGCCTTCCGCGACCGCTTCGATCTGCCGCTGTCCGAGGCCGATCTCGAGGCGCTGAAATTCTATCGTCCCGCGGACGACAGCCCCGAGATGACCTATCTGCGGACCCGCCGCGAGGGCTTGGGGGGCGCTCTGCCCGCTCGCCATCAGGGCGGGGCGGCCATTCCCGCGGTGCCCGCGCTGGCAAGCTACGGCAAATTCGCGACCCAAGCCGAGGGGCGCGAGATGTCCACCACGATGGCGGCTGTTCGCATGATGGGCGGGCTGTTGAAGGACAAGGCTTTCGGGCCGCGCATCGTGCCGATTGTCGCCGACGAGGCGCGCACCTTCGGCATGGACAACCTCTTCCGTCAGGTCGGGATCTATGCCCCCAAGGGCCAGCTTTACGAGCCCGAGGATGCTGGCTCGATGATGTTTTACAAAGAGGCCAAGGACGGCCAACTGCTGGAAGAAGGCATTACCGAGGCCGGCGCGATTTCAAGCTGGGCTGCGGCGGCGACATCCTACAGTGTCCATGACACGCCGGTTCTGCCCTTCTATATCTATTACTCGATGTTCGGTTTCCAGCGGATCGGCGATCTGATCTGGGCGGCGGCCGACCAGCGCGCGCGCGGCTTTTTGTTGGGCGCGACGGCGGGGCGGACCACGCTTTCGGGCGAAGGGCTCCAGCATCAGGACGGCACCAGCCATGTCATCGCGGCGACGATCCCGAATTGCCGCGCCTATGATCCGGCCTTTGCATCCGAACTGGCGGTGATCATGGATCACGGCATGCGCCGCATGATCGACGAGCAGGCCGACGAATTCTACTACGTCACCGTCATGAACGAGAACTACGCGCAGCCGAACCTGCCCGAGGGCCGCGAAAGCGACATCATCAAGGGGCTTTACCATTTCGGCACGCGCGGCGACGACAAGGCCGAGACCCGCGTGCGTCTGCTTGGCTCGGGCACGATCATGCAACAGGTCATTGCGGCGGCGGATCTTCTGGCCGCGCGTTTCGGGATCGCGAGCGACATCTATAGCGCGACCAGCTTTACCGAACTGGCCCGCGAGGCCCGCGAAATCGAGCGCGAGAACCGGCTTTGCGCCCATGACGAGCCGCGCATCAGCCATGCCGCGCGCCTGCTTTCGGGCCGGATGCCGGTGGTGGCCGCGACCGATTACGTCCGCGCGCTGCCTCAGATGATCGCGCCCTATCTCGATGCGCGGATGGTTGCTTTGGGCACCGACGGTTTCGGGCGCAGCGATACCCGCACCGCGCTTCGTGCCTTCTTCGAGGTCGATCCGCAAAGCATCGCTTTGGCCGCGATCGACGCCCTCGTGCGTGACGGCCATCTGCCGCGCGACATCCAGCGCGAGGCCATCGCGGCCTTTGGTCTGGACGCGCAAAAGCCCAGCCCCTGGACCGTGTAAGGAGGCCCCGACAATGACCATGCTGACAAAGATTGCAGTGCCGGATCTGGGCGAGTTCAAGAATGTGCCGATCGTCGATATTCCGGTGGCGGTGGGCGACGAAATCGCGATCGGCGATACGCTGATCGTGGTGGAATCCGACAAGGCGACGCTGGACGTGCCGAGCGATTTCGCGGGGGTGGTGACATCGATCCTCGTGGCGCTTGGCGACAAGGTGAGCCAGGGCTCGATCCTCGCCGAGATCCGCATGGAGGCGGGGGCTGCCGCGCCCGCCCAGCCTGCCGCGCCCGAAGTGGAGGCGGCAGAGGTTGCGCCGCCTGCATCCACAGCGCCCGCACCTGTCGCGCCGGTTCCGGCGGCGCTGCCCGTCGCGGCGCCCGCGACGGTCACCGCTCAGGCGCCGGTTCAACCTGTAGCGGGCGGCTCGCCGTTCCCGCCCCATGCCTCGCCCTCGGTGCGCAAATATGCGCGCGAGCTGGGGGTCGATCTGGCGGGGATCGGCGGGACCGGTCCCAAGGGCCGCATCTCGCGCGAGGATGTGCAGGGCGCGGTCAAGGCCGCGATCGCTGCAGCCAAAGCGGCACCTGCCGCGTCGGGCGGGGGCCTCGGGTTCGATCTTCCGCCTTGGCCGCAGGTCGATTTCGCGAAATTCGGCGAGATCGAGCGGGTCTCCTTGTCGCGCATCACCCGCATCTCTGGTCCGGCTTTGGCGCGCAATGCGATCATGATCCCGCATGTGACCAATTTCGACGAGGCCGATGTCACCGATCTTGAAGCGTTCCGCAAAACCCTCAATGCCGAGGCGGCAAACGGGGGCGCGGGCAAGCTGTCGCTGCTGCCTTTCGTGGTCAAGGCGGCGGTCGCCGCGCTCAAGACCTATCCCGCCTTCAACGCCTCGCTGGATGGTGGCGAGATGGTGCTCAAGCATTACTGGAACATCGGGGTCGCGGCGGATACGCCCGACGGGCTGGTCGTGCCGGTGATCAAAGGGGCGGACCGCAAGGGCATCCGCGAGATCGCCTCGGAAATGGCGGATCTGGCCGCCGATGCGCGGGCGGGGCGGCTGCATCCGACGGATATGCAGGGCGCGAGCTTTACGATTTCTTCGCTCGGGGGGATTGGCGGCACGAATTTCACGCCGATCATCAATGCGCCGGAGGTCGCGATCTTGGGCATGACGCGGGCGGCGATCAAGCCGGTCTGGGACGGGCAGGGCTTCGCGCCGCGCCTCATCCAGCCTTTGTCGCTGTCCTGGGACCACCGTGCTGTGGACGGGGTGGCGGCGGCGAAATTCCTTGGCGTGGTCGGGAAGATGCTGGGTGATTTCCGCCGCATCACCTTGTGAGGCGGGGGGCCGCGCGCAAGCGCCTTCGGGTGAAGCCGTCGGGTGAAAAAGGGCTGCGGGAAACCGCAGCCCTTCGCGTTACAAAAGCGCCTTGAGGTCCGAGGCCGGATCGGCAATCACCGCCGCCTCGGGCGAGCGCCCCGCCTCGATCAGGCGTTTGCCGATCATATAGTTGCGCGGATCATTCATCGCATCGACGGCAAGCAGGGTCTCGCCCTTGAAATACCAATGCGAACAGGTGGTTGCGCCTTCCGCCTTGCGTACGACAACGCGGTCGAAGCCGGTGTTGAGGCCCGCAATCTGTAGTTTCAGCGCATATTGATCCGACCAGAACCAGGGTTTGGGATGATAATCCGCCTCTGCGCCCAGCATATTGGCGGCGACGGCCTCGGCCTGATCAATCGCGTTCTGGACGCTTTCAAGCCGGATCATCGCGCCGCGATAGGGTAGAACCGTGCAATCGCCCGCAGCCCAGATGGCGGGATCGCTGCTTTGGCCGCGCGCATCGACGATGATGCCGCCCTCGCAGGCAAGCCCCGCCTCGCGCGCGAGCCGGTCATTGGCCGCAACCCCGATCCCCGCGATGACGAAATCGACGTTCAGCACGCGCCCGTCCGCCAGATCGGCGGTGATCGCGCCGTCACCTGTCCCGCGCAAGGATGCCAGTCCCGTGCCCTCGATGATGGCGACGCCGTTTTCGCCGTGGAGCGCGCGGAAGAAATCCGAGGTCTCGGGCGCGGCGACGCGTTGCAGGATGCGCGGCGCGGCCTCGAGCAGCGTGACCGACAGGCCGAGCTTGGCCGCAACCGCCGCCGCCTCGAGGCCGATATAGCCGCCGCCCACGATCAGCACCCGCCGCCCCGCGACGAATTCCGGCCCCATCCGCGCGACATCGGCCAGATCGCGCACCACATAGACGCGCTCCAGATCGCCGCCCATCGCGGCAGGCAGGCGGCGCGGGCTCGCCCCCGTGGTCAGCGCCAGCCCGTCGTAGCCGAGTGTCGTGCCGTCATCGAGACGGATTTCGCGGCTCTCGCGCCGGATTTCCGCCACGCGGCGCCCGGTCAGAAGCGTGATCCCCTGATCCTCGTAGAACCGCGCGGGCCGCAGATGCAGCTGCTCGAGCGTCATCTCGTTCATCAGATATTTCTTGGATAGCGGCGGGCGCTGATAGGGCAGCGAGGGTTCGTCGCCGATCAGGGTGATCGCGCCTTCATGCCCCAGCGCGCGGAGCTTGGCTGCAAGCGCCGCCCCCGCCTGTCCGGCACCAATGATCACGAAATGGCTCATGCGGGTGGTCTCCTGTCGTCTGGGATGTCCGGCGGCGGGACGGGTCACGGAAAGCTGCGCGTTTGCCGTGGTGAATGATCAAAAAGTTCATTATTCATCAGCGCCTTGAAAGAATCATACCAAATGGTTTGACCGATTGCTATTATTTTGTTTAACTTTTCCCCAAGGGGAGGAGAAACCATGACAGAGATGCCAGACCGCACAGGGTCCAGCCGGGGGGGGGTGCCGATGAAACGCTATTGGGCCGATTACTCCAGCCGCGAATTCGCCGCGCTCGACCGCGAGAGAATCATTGCCGTGCAGCCGATCGGAGCG
This sequence comes from Paracoccus cavernae, assembly GCF_042430175.1. Taxonomy (NCBI): domain Bacteria; kingdom Pseudomonadati; phylum Pseudomonadota; class Alphaproteobacteria; order Rhodobacterales; family Paracoccaceae; genus Paracoccus; species Paracoccus cavernae. The sequence goes on from NZ_JBHMDZ010000044.1 coordinate 80,915, forward strand.
ATCGAGCAGCATGGCCCGCATCTGCCGATGTCGGTCGATGCCTGCACCGTTGACGGCGTTGCAAGACGCCTCGCGCGCGCCTTGCCCGAGGATAGCCCCGTGCTGATCCTGCCGACGCAGGCGGTGTGCAAAAGCGACGAACATATCGATTTCCCGGGCACTTTGACGCTTTCGCCGGAAACGCTTCTGCGCGTCCTGACCGAAATCGGCGCCTCGGTCGCGCGGTCGGGCGTACGCAAGATCGCCTTTCTCAACGGTCATGGCGGGAATATCGCGGTCATGGACCTTGCCGCCCGTGCCCTGCGTGTCGAGCACGACATGATGGCCTTTTCGGTCAACTGGTTCGGCTTCGGCATGCCCGAGGGGACCTATTCGCCGCTCGAATCCGGCCACGGCATCCATGCCGGCGATATGGAAACCTCGGTCATGCTGGCGCTGGACCCCGACAATGTCGATATGGGGCTGGCGCGCGACTACCGCTCGCGCGGGCAGGATCTGGCAGAGACCACGCGCCATATCGGGCTCGGCCGCGGCGTGAAGCCGGGCTGGAAGATCCAGGATCTCAACGACGACGGCGCTTGCGGCGAGGCCCATCTGGCCAGCGCCGCCAAAGGCGAGGCCACGCTTGACCATGCGGTCGCGCGTCTGGTCGAGGCCATGGCCGAAATCGACGCCATGCCGGCCAGCTGGCTGCGCAAACGGCAGGAGGGCTAGGCGATGCCGGACCAATCCCACGGCCATCCCGACGGCGGCCGCGCGGGGCAAACCGCCCTGATCGAAATGATCGACGTCGACAAGGAATTCGCCAACGGCACGGTCGCGGTCCGCGATATGTCGCTGGTGATCAACAAGGGCGAATTCGTCAGCTTCCTCGGGCCGTCGGGCTGCGGGAAATCGACGGCGCTCAAGATGATCTCGGGGCTTTTGTCGGTCTCGAACGGCTCGATCACGGTGAACGGGCATCTGGCGGGGCAAAGCCCCGATGCCAGCGACATCGGCTATGTCTTCCAAGAGGCCAACCTGCTGCCTTGGGCCACGGTTTTCGAGAACGTGTATTTGCCGCTGAAGCTGCGCGGGCTGTCGCGCAAAGAGGCGAGCGCGCGTGTCGAGGAAGCCCTCGCGATGGTCGGGCTCGCGAAATTCGCGAAATCCTATCCGCGCCAGCTCTCGGGCGGGATGCGGATGCGCGTCTCGATCGCGCGGGCGATGGTGACCAAGCCCAAGCTTTTGCTGATGGACGAGCCCTTTGCCGCTTTGGACGAGATGACGCGCGCCAAGCTCAATGACGATGTGCTCCAGCTTTGGGAAAGTCAGGGACTGACGGTGATCTTCGTCACCCATTCGGTGTTCGAATCCGTCTATCTGTCCAGCCGCGTCGTCGTCATGGCCGCCCGTCCGGGCCGCGTCGTCCACGATATCGCGCTCGGGGACGGCTATCCGCGCAACGCCGCCTACCGCATGACGGCGGCCTATACCGAGAGCTGCCGTCTCGTCAGCAACGCTTTGGAAGGGACCATGGACCATGTCGATCTCAACCATTGAGGGCGCCGTAACAGCGGGGGGCCCCACCCGCGCCAAACCCGATCCCGCGCTGGCCCGCGCCCGCGCCGAGCGCTTCGAGGCGCGCAAACGCGTCATCCTGCCGGTCGCCTCGATCCTGACCGCGCTGGCTTTGTGGGAATTCCTCGTCTGGTTTTACGAGGTCCCCCATTACCTGATCCCCGCGCCGAGCCTGATCGCGAAAACGCTGGTTCAGGACTGGTCGAGCCTGATGGGCAGCGCGATCTTCACCATCAAGCTGACGCTGTTGTCGCTTGGCCTTGCGATCGTGGGCGGCGTCCTGATGGGGATGCTTTTCGCGCTGTCGCGCAATCTGGAAATGAGCCTGTTTCCCTTTGCGGTGATCTTGCAGGTGACGCCGGTGATCGCGATTGCGCCGCTGATCCTGATCTATGTCAGCAACACGTTTTTCGCGTTGCTGATCTGCGCGTGGCTCGTGGCTTTCTTCCCGATCCTGTCGAATACCGCGATCGGGATGCGCAGTGCCGACCATAATCTGCGCGACCTTTTCACGCTCTATCAGGCGACGCCGTGGCAGCGGCTGCGCTACCTGCTGATCCCCTCGGCGCTGCCCTATTTCATGGCCGCGCTGAAAATCGCGGGCGGGCTGGCGCTGATCGGCGCGGTGGTCGCGGAATTCGTCGCGGGCACAGCGGGGACGAATACCGGCCTTGCCTCGCGCATCCTCGAATCCAGCTTCCGCAACGAGATCCCGCGCATGTTCGCCGCGCTTTTCCTCGTGTCGATGCTGGGGATCGTGATCTTCCTTGCGACCTCGTGGCTCTCGCGCGCGGTGCTTGGCCATTGGCACGAAAGCGAGATCAAACGCGAGGGCTGAGACCCGCCCGAACCATCCGCCCGTCCGGTCCTCCGGTCGGGCGTCTTCCATCCCGTCACCGCCCCATCCGCTCCGCCGCTTCCCAAGGAAAGAGACCGACCATGACCAGAACCCAAGCCCTCGACGCGTTCAAAGCCGATCTCGCGGGGATCCGTTTTCACGACGACGCCAATTACCTCTCGGCGCGGTCCAAGGATTATTTCTGGTACAGCCCGATCCTGAACGATCTGCTGCAGGACAAGCTGGGCGAACTGGTCGTCGTGCCGCAATCGGTCGAAGAGGTCACAGCCGTTGCTGCCCTGATCGCGCGCTACAAACTGCCCCTGACCCTGCGGGGCGGCGGCACCGGCAATTACGGCCAATGCGTGCCGCTTGAAGGCGGCGTGATCATGGATCTGACGCGGCTCGACAAGGTGCGCGAAATCCGCGAGGGCTATGTCCGCGTCGAGGCCGGCGCGCGCATCTCGCGTCTGGACGAGGCCGCGCGCGAGACGGGGCAGGAGCTTTTGATGTATCCCTCGACCCGCCAGATGGCGACGATCGGCGGCTTTATCGCGGGTGGTTCCGGCGGGATCGGCTCCTTGCGTCACGGGATGCTGCGCGATCCGGGAAATGTGAGCTATATCAAGGTCATCACCGTCGAGGAAAACCCGCAGGTGATCGAATTGCGCGACGACGCCATCCAGAAGGTCCAGCACGCCTACGGCACCAACGGCATCGTGGTCGAGGTCGGTCTGGCCCTGACGCCCGCCACCGACTGGATCCATACGGCGGCGCTCTTCGACGGCTACGACCATGCCTTGCGCTTTGCGACTTCGGCGCAGGAAGGCGGGATGGATTGCTATCTGCTGACCGCGGTCGAGCGCCGCTTCGCGCCCTATTACACCAAATTCGGCGACTACTTCCCCGCCGACCGCGACGCGATTTTCGCCATGGTCGCGCCCTCGGAACTGGCGCGTTTCACCGCCGAGGCCGAGGCGCGGGGGGGCCGTGTCTCCTTTGCGATGACCAAGGACGAAATCCGCGCGGCCGGTCTTCAGCCCGCCTATGAATGCGGCTGGAACCATACCACGCTTCAGGCGCTCAAGGCCGACAAGGGCTGGACCTATCTTCAGGTCGCCTATCCGCGCCCCTTCGATCCCGATCTGGTGATGGCGCAGATGGCGCGCTACGGCGAGGAGCTTTACTGGCACCACGAAATGGCGCGGATGGACGGCGAGATCCAGATCTTCGCGCTGCCCCTCGTGCGCTATCGCGGCAAAGACGAAACCTACCGCCTGATTGCCGAGCTCGAAAGCCTCGACGGCTGCACCATCTTCGATCCCCATGTCGTCACCATCGAAGACGGCGGCATGAAGCAGATCGACGACAGCCAGATCGCATTCAAGAAACAGGCCGATCCTTACGGCCTGATGAACCCCGGAAAAACGCGGGGCTGGAGCGCCGATATGGCGCGCAAGGACGAAACTCAGGGAGAGGTCGTATGAAGGGAATTCTCGCGGCATTGGCCGCAGCAGGCGCCTTGATGGCGGCAGGCGGGGCTTGGGCGCAGGACAAGGTCGTGCTGGGCACCAACTGGCTGGCGCAGGGCGGGCATGGCGGCTTTTATCAGGCCGTGGCCGACGGGACTTACGCCAAACACGGGCTCGAGGTCGAAATCCGCCCCGGCGGGCCGCAGGTCAACAACCGCCCCATGCTTTCGGCGGGGCGTCTGGACTTCATCATTGCGGGCAACCTGTTGCTTTCCTTCGATAACGTCCGCAACAACATCCCGACCCGCGTCGTCGCGGCCTTCTATCAAAAGGATCCGCAGGCGGTCATGGCCCATGCCGGCGCCTATCCCGATTTCGCGTCGCTGACCAAGGCGCCGACGGTGTTGATGGGCAAGGACGGCCAGTTCAGCTTCTGGAAATGGATGGTCGCGGACAAGGGCTTCAAGAACGAGCAGCTGCGCCCCTACAACTTCAACCTCGCGCAGTTCCTTGGCGATCCGGCCATGGTCCAGCAGGCCTACGGTACCGCCGAGCCGCTTTATGCCAAGACCGAGGGCGCGGCGGTCGATACCTTCCTGCTCGCCGATCAGGGCTGGACGACCTATGGCGGCACGATCGAGACCCGCCAGCAGCTCATCGACGAAAACCCCGAGCTGGTGCAGCGCTTCGTCGATGCCTCGATCGAGGGCTGGTACAATTACATCTACGGCGACCGCAGCGCCGCCTATGCCGCGATCATGGCCGCCAACCCCGAGATGACGGTCGAAAAGCTTGATGCCGAAATGGCGCAATTCGAGGCTCTGGGCATCATCGATTCCGGCGAGGCGCTGGAAAAGGGGATCGGCGCGCTTGACGAGGCGCGGATCAAGGATTTCCACGATCTCGCGGTGGCCTCGGGCATTCTCGAAGCGGGCAGCGTCGATCTGTCGAAGGTCGCGGATACCCGTTTCGTCAACAAAGGCACGGGGCTTGATCTGAAAGCCAAGCTTTCGGCCGAGTAATTCCCCGCCTCACGACAACCGGCCGGACGCGCATCCGCAGCGTCCGGCTTTTTCTTGACCGCAACCTTCTTTGCCGCCGTCTTTGCCGCCGACTTTGGCTGCCGTCTGTCGCCGCCGCGCGCGCGATCCGGCCCCATCCCGTTCAAAAGGCTGGTAAAGCCGCGCGGGGCAGGCTACCGCCAGAGAAGGAAATCCAGATCCGGAGGGAGGGCGGCATGACCAGCGCCCAGCAACGACGCCGTGAAATCCAGGCCGCGATCCGCGATGCCGCGATCCGCGAATTCGCCCGTAACGGGCTGGCGGGGACCTCGACCGCGGCGATCGCGCAATCGGCGGGGATCACCAAGGCGCAGCTGCATTACTATATCTCGTCCAAGGAAGAGCTCTATCAGGATGCGCTCGGCCATATCGTGACAGAATGGCGCGACATTTTCTTCATCAATGCGCCGGGCGACGATCCGGCGTCGACGATCTCGGCCTATATCGCGCGCAAGATCCGCCATTCGCTCGACCATCCCGATGTCTCGCGCTTTTTCGCCAGCGAAATCGCCCGCGGCGCGCCGGAAATGGGCGAACATTGGGGCGCGCTGAAAGCCGCCGTTCAGGACGCGAATGCCGTGATCGAGGGCTGGATCGCGGCGGGCAAGATCGCGCCGCTCGATCCTTTGCTGTTCCAGTTCAACATCTGGGCCGTGACCCAGCATTACGCCGAATACGAGGCGCAGGCGCGCGTCCTGATGGAGGTGCCCGAGGGCGCGGCCCTTGATCTCGACCGCATCATCGCCGAGGCGACGGGGCTGTTTCTGGCGCGCTGCGGTTTGGTCGAGCGCGGCTGAGGGCGTCTGGACGGGGGGCAGTCAAGCCGCCCCCCTCAGGATCGCGCGACGCTCAGCTTGCCGCATATGCCAAGCGGCTGCGCAGCAGATCGACGGCCAGAAAGAGGGCGAGGCTCGCGCCCAGAGCCGGCAGCGCCCAGCCAAAGGCCAGCGCGGCGATCAGGGTTGCGATGCGTGCAGTCGCTCCCGTCCGCGACCAGCCGGCAATCAGCCCTTGCGGCAAGGCCCCCGCTGCAGGACGGCGCAGCCACCAGATGCGGTAGCCATAGGCGATGACCGCCACCAGACCCAGACCCGCCTGCGCGACGACGATCTGGTTCGCCAGCCCGAACAGCACGCCCATATGCGCGTCGATCCCCCAGCGCACCAGCTTCGCGACCAGCCCGAAACTGTCGAAATCGGTGCGTGCAATCACGGTGAACATCGCCGGATCGACCGCCGCCGCATCGACCTGACTGGGCCAGCGCCGGTCGTATTCGGTCACGAGCCATGCCTTGCCGGCTTTCGGCGGACGGATCTCGGTCATGGGGGCGTCGATCCCCTCGAACCGCGCCGAGGCCAGCGCGACATCGAAATAATCGTCCAGCTCGGGGCCGGATAGCGCGGTCATCGCGGCGGCTTGCGCCATATGTTCGGCATGTTCACCCCCCGACATATCCGCCATCCCCGCCCCGTCCAACGACAGATCCAACGCGGGCGTGACCCAGCCCATGACGCCGCGCAACGCGTCGATCCGCGCCCCCGCCGCCTGAGACCATGTCAGCCCCGTGACCGACAGGAAGAGCAGGACAACCGCGATCGAGACCCCGATCATGCTGTGGATCCAGCGCAGCCTTTGCGCCTTGGGCAGCTGGTTGACCGGCCGCGCGCGCCTGCGCCCCGTGGCCCAGAGCCAGACCCCGCCGAGCGTTGCCACCCACAGCCATGATGCGGCCAGCTCGCTGTAATAGCGGCCCCATTCGCCCAGCATCAGGTTGCGGTGGAAATAGTCGATGGCGGTGCGGAAGGGCAGGATCCCCGAGGTGCCATAGGCCACCATGTCGCCTTTGACCGCCAGCGTGAAGGGATCGACAAAGATCGCGCGCGTCTCGGACGGGCCAAGCGCGGGGTCGGAAAACATCACCCGCGTCGTATCGGCAGGTGTCGGCGCGGGCCGGAGCGCAAAGATCGGCGCATCCCCCGCCAGCTTGCGCGCGGCGCGGATCTGCTCGGCCAGAGGGGCGGGTTTCGGGGTCTCGGGGCTGGTCCAGTCGCCGGTCTCACCGGTCGAAAGCGCCTCGCGGTAGATCCATGCCTCGAGCTGGGGAGTGGCGACGTAAAGCGTGCCGGTCAGCGCCGCGATCAGGATGAAGGGGCCGGCAAAGAGGCCGACATAGAAATGGAGGCGCAGCAGAAAGGCGCGCCAGGCGGCGGCATTGGTGCCGCTATTGCTGCCCTTGTTGGCGGCATCGGGCCGCGCGTTGGGAAAAGTCTCGGTCATTTTTGGTCCCGCATTCGCAAAGAGAGGGCGCGCGCGGCGGTCCCGCGCGGGCGATCACATGTCGAAAAGCCCAAAGCCGGCCCGTGAAAGCGTTCAGACGGGGCGACCGGCAAGCGGGAAGAGGGGCGGGCCGCGCGGCGGCGTCGCGCGGTCGCGCAGCCGGTCGAGCGCATAGCGGCGCATCGGCAGATAGGTGACGGCCTGCGCGTGACGCTCGATCGCGACAAGGCAGGGCTCGGGATCGGGCAGGATCGCGGGGCCGACCTGCGTGCAGACCGGACAATGGGGCAGGGCGAATTCGTCATGCCCCTCGGCCCCACCGCAAAGATCGCTCGGCAATCCGGCGAGCGCATAGGCGCGCAGGGCAAGCGAATCCGCCGAAGGCAGACGATGGCCAGCCCCCGCCATGCCCAAAGCGAGCGTCAGCATCGCCACGAGCACCAGACAGAAAGAGGGCAGAATCCGCATCGCCATGACCCGCAATAAAACGGGATCCCGCGCGAGACAAGTCGCCAGAAATGCTGAATTTCGTCCCCTGCGCGGCAAAGGGCGGGCCGGTGCGTTCCCTGTTTGCCGCCGCGGCGCGCGCGGGTCTTGTTTTGCGGGGTCCCGTCATGGTGCGGCGGCCGGTTGCCGTGCCGCGATCGAGCCGCAGCCCGAGCCTGTGCAAGCCGGGCTATCTTGTTGGCGACAATCCCGTCATGCTGCGCGAAATCATGCAGGAAAGCGGGAAATGATGCGCGACTTCAAAGCCATTCTCTTCGATTGCGACGGGGTTTTGCTCGATAGCGAGCCTCTGGGCTGCGAATCTCTGGCCCGCGCGGTCAGCGCTGCGGGCAGGCCGATGACCACCGTCGAGGCGGCCTCGGTCTTTTCGGGCAATTCGGTTCAGGCCAGTCTCGCTTGGATCGCGGGCGAGGGGCTCGATCCCGAACAGGTGGTCGCCTCGGCCGACGAGATCCTTTTTGCGATGTTCGACATGGATATTCCCCATATTCCGGGGGTGGAGGCGGTTCTGCGCGGTTTCGACCTGCCGATGGCGGTCTGCTCGAATTCCAGCATAAACCGGCTCGAGCAATCCTTGGCGCGCACGCCTCTGGCCGCGCATTTCGGGCCGCATATCTATTCGGCCGAACAGGTCGCGCGCGGTAAACCCGCGCCGGATCTGGTCTATTTCGCCGCCGAGAAACTGAGGGTCGCGCCTGCCGAGGCGATCTTCATCGACGACAACCCCCACGGCGTGAAGGCCGCGGAGGCGGCGGGCTGTCTTGCGGTGGGATTCGTCGGCCCCTCCGACCACCGTGCGGGCCATGCCGAGGTCCTGCGCGCCGCCGGTGCCGATCATGTCGTGAGCGGAATGGCGGCATTCCACGAACTTCTGACCCGCCTCTCGGTCCCCGTAGCCGCGTGATATTGTTCGATTAAAGGCGCGTTCTTCCCCGTGTGTGCGCGGCAATGGCCGCCATCGGGCGCGATCGGCGGCTGGCGTGCCGACCCGTGCGCAGAGATGGGGCAAAGGGGCCTGTGCGGCCCTTTTGCTCATTCCGAGCCGAAGATGAAGGCCCCCAAAAGTCGCGGCGCGACCGGCTTTTGCAAGATCTCGATCCCGTATTCGCGCGCGCGTTCGCCCAGCTCCGCCGAGCGGTCCGCAGTGACCAGGCGGGCGGGCAGATCGCGGCCGAAACGCATGCGCAAGGCATTGAGGCAGGCGATCCCGTCCATCCCCGCGCCAAGCTGGTAATCGACAAGGCACAGATCGGGCTCGACGCCGGTTTCCGCAATCAGATCAAGTGCTTCCTCGCCGCTGGCCACGCCCAGAACCGTCAGCCCCCAGCGTTCGAGCAGTTCGGTCGTGGCGCGCGCCAGCTCGGCATCGTTTTCGACCAGAAGGACGGTCTGGCCGCTCTGTTCCTCGTCGGGACCGGCGGTGCGGGTCTGGGGCGCGGGCGGCGTGCGCGCGGGTAAAAGCCCCTCGGCCGAGGTCATCGAAACCGAAAAGGTCGAGCCGCATCCCAAGGCCGAGCGCAGACCGATCCTGTGGCCAAGCTGGCCTGCCGCGCGCTCGACGATGGCAAGGCCGAGCCCCAGCCCTTCGCCCGCCGCGGCCTTGCTGTCGAGGCGGTGGAATTCGCGGAAAATCAGGGCCTGATCGGCGGTATCGATCCCCGGCCCGCTGTCGCGGATCTGGGCCTGCCATTCGTCCCCGCGCCGACGCAGACCGACATGGACGCGGCCCTGCGCCGTATAGCGGATCGCGTTGGAAATCAGGTTTTGCAGGATGCGGCGCAGATAGACCTGATCCGAGATCACCACGGCGCCCTGCACCGGCGGCACGATCAGTTGCAGCCCCTTGCGCGCGGCGAGCGGGATGAATTCCTCGCGCAATTGCGCAAAGAGCGGCCCCAGCTCGATCGGCTCCAGCGTGACCGCCGCATGGCCGGACTCAAGCCGCGAAATATCGAGCAAAGCGCCCAGAAGGCCCTCGACCGAATCAAGCGAGCGCTGCACCTTGTCGATGGTTTTGCGGGCGGGCGCGCTCATGGTTTCGTCGGGAAGCGAGGCGAGATACAGCGTCGCGGCAGACAAAGGCTGCAAGAGATCATGGCTCGCGGCGGCGACGAAACGCGCGCGCACGGCATTGGCGCGTTCGGCCTGCGCCAGAGCATCCTCCAGCTCGAGCGTGCGCGCGGCGACCCGCGCCTCGAGGGTTTCATTGGCCTGCGACAGCGCCGCAAGCGCGCCGCGTTCGGCCGAAACGTCGTCGAAGGACATCACGAAGCCGCCGCCCGGTGTCTCTTGCGCGAAGATCTTGAAGATCTGCCCGCCCTTGCGCGTCAGCTCGATCGCGAGACTGTCCTTGCGCCGCACCCGCCGCACCCAATCCGAGATGCGGTGCGGCGACAGCCCGTGCGGAAAGAGGAACTGGCTTTTGACCTGTTCGAGCAGCTGGTCGAAATGCATGCCCTGCCGGACGCGGGTCCGCGGCAGCGCGAGATATTCGGCAAGCTTTTCGTTCCAGCCCAATAGCAGAAGCCGCGCGTCGAAAATGCACACGCCAAGCGTCAGATGGTCCAGCGTCGCGCGCATGATCTGGGCGTGATCGTCCTGCAGGCGGCCGCGCTCCTCGCGTTCGCGCCGGATGAGGTCGGTCACCTCGGTTTGCAAGATCACGGTGCCGCCGTCATCGGTGCGGTGTTCGGAGATCTGGAGCCAGCGATCGCCTTCGACCGCGAGATCGAGGATGAAATGATGCTCTTTGTGGCGGGCGCGCCGCATCTCGACCCAATCGGGCGGGGAGACATCGGCGGGCAGCAGGATATGGGCAGAAGAGGCCGCGAGGTTGAGGTAATCGTCAAAGCCGAGGCCGGGCACGAGTTTCGGCACGATATCGGGCAAGAGCACGCTGAAGCGCGAATTGCACATCACCATGCGCTCGTCGGTGTCGAAAAGCGCGAAACCTTCCTGCACCGTCTCGATTGCCGCGGCGAGGTTCTGGCGCGCGGCCTCGGTCTCGCGACTGGCTTCGGCGAGGCGCGCGTTCGAGGTATTGAGCAGATCGAGCGCGCGTTCGAGATCGCGCGTCCGGCTGCGCACCTGTTCTTCCAGCATGGCGGCGCGCTGGAATTGCGCGAAACCGTGGTCGTGATCCTCGGGCATGGCCTCGACCTGACGGATCAGCGCGCCGGTGATCGACAAAAGCTTTTCGTTGCGCCGCGCCAGATCGTCTTCGGGATGGAAAAGCGCGCCGAGATCCAGCGGCGGGGCGGGGTCGGGCTGGCCGCTGCGGTCGCTCATGGCCGGACTTCCGGCGGATAGAAAGCCACGCCGGTCAGGGTCTGGTTGACATGGAGCCCGCCGAATTGCTCGCCATAGGTCGAAAAGCCGACGACGCGGTTATTCGCCAGAATCCGCGAGACTTCGGCGCCCTTCTGGCGGCTTTCGGCGTCGATGCGGCGGAAGATGCAGTCGAAACCGAGGATGAGATCGGGCGCGCCCGCCGCCGAGATTTCGGCCAATGCGCCTTCGAGATGCTCGGCGATATCGCTTGATTGGGCGATGGTAAGCACCATGCCCTCGGCGATGGCACTGAAGAAGACCAGCGAATTGTCGGGCAAGGCGTGGCGGATGGCGCGGGCGTGATAGCTGCCGCCGGCGCGCACCAGAACGGGGCGGGTGGCGAAGACATCGGCCGTCAGCGCATCGACCGGCAGGCCGACAAGGCGGGCATATTCCAGCGCCGCCGGCTCGTCGTTGATGCGCGTCACGATGCGGCGCAACGGATCGGCGGCGGTCACGATCATGCGCGCGGACGAGGGCCGGTTGTTGTCGAAAGAGAAATTGCGCAACTCGCCGCGGCTGCGGATCAGGCACAAAATCGCGGCATTGTCGAGAATGCGGCCGTCGGCAAAGACTTTGGCATTGCGGAAATGGCCCGAATCCCCCGCCGATCCGCCGACCATCGGCACATGGCCGAGCCCGCCGGTCAGCGCCGCGATCAGGGCTTCTTCCTGCCCCGACAGCCCGTCGACCAGCAGGATCGCGAGGTCATGGGGCAGGGCCTCGGCGCGGCGGGTCAGATCTTCGCGGGCATGGAGAACCTCGGCCACGATTTCGCGGGTGGCGATGTGCTCGATATTCTCGATCACGACATATTCGGCGGCAAAACTCGTCTCGGGCAAGGCGAGGGCGACAATCTGGCCGGTCTCGTAACCGCTGGCACCGATCTCTCCGGCGGTGGTGCAGCCGGTGATGCGCGAATGGGGATAATGGCGTGCCGCATCCGCCAGAAGCGGCGCGATATCGGCCTGAAGCGAGGCGAAAAGCACGATCAGCGCGAAAGGCCCCGGCCCGAGCATCCCCGCAAGGGCCTGCGCGGCATCGGGCGTATCGGCCGCGACCGAGGCGCTGCGGGGCGCGCTGTCCGCTGCCGTGTCTTGCGTCCCGCCGATAGCTTCGCCATCCGTGCGGGGCGCGAAGGAAAGCAGCCCGTTCAAGGGGATATCACCATCCGAAACTTCCTCCATACCGCTTAACCCTCCCCCTCGGGCAAAGGTTATGAACTTCGTCGTGACCCGACAAGGGGCGGCATCGGAGCGGCGTGATTGCGCGGGCCGACATGGATTTCGTCGCGCGGCTTAATGGCTCGGGCTCGGGCCGGTTTCCTGCGCTTCGCGCGCCATGAGCACGGCCTGGGTGCGCGAATAGACCCCGAGTTTGCGCATGATCGCGGTGATATGGGCCTTCACCGTGGTCTCGGCGATGGACATGTCGTGGGCGATCTGCTTGTTCATTTTCCCCGCACAGATCTGTTCGAGGATCTTGGCCTGCTGGCGCGTCAGCTGCGAGAGCTTGCGGATCGCCTCGTCTTGCGACGAGGGCGAGCGCGGCTCCGTCAGGCTGGCGAGACTGGCTTCGGGGACGAAAACTTCTCCGCGCGCAATCGTGTCGAGCGCCTGCCGGAACATGTCGCGTTTGGCATGTTTGGGCAGATAGCCCGCCGCACCGGCCAGCAGCGCCGAGCGGATGATGCGTGGCTCGGCGGCGGCCGTCACCACCACGACCGGAACGTCCGGCGCGGATTGGCGCAGGGCCATGAGGCCGGAAAGTCCATTGACATCAGGTAGATGCAGGTCAAGCAGGATCAGGTCGGGCCGCTCGGCGCTTTCAATGCGGGCAATGGCCTCGTCCATTGTCTCATAATGTTCGATCCGCTCGATTCCGGCCACGGATTGCAGCGTCATCGCCAAAGCATCCCCGAAAAGCGGGTGGTCCTCGACGATCAGGGCCGAGCGGAATCCGTTCTGCGGGCGGCTGAAGGCGGGGTCGTCCTGCATCTTTTCCTCGGCGTTGTTTCTGCCTTTTGCCGATCTTAGACCGCGTTTTGCGATTCGCGGTATTGCTGAAAAGTCGCGGTTGTTCCCTGCCTGCGATGCGCACAGGATGGCGGCTGTCGGGCCGTGGCCCGTGCGGCGCTCAGGGCCTGCCGCTGGCGATGGCCAGACCGTCGACCACGGCGGTAAAGGCCTCGGAGCGGCTGACCTCGGCCTTGGTGCAAAGCGCCTTCGCCTCGTCGGCGACCAGCGACATCAGGCTCGAACCGCCGACCAAAACGATGCGCCCGATCGCTTCGGGCGCGGTGTCCGCCATGTCCAGCGTCTCGGACATGGCCTGATGCAGGGCGCGGCGATAGGCACCGAGCGCGGCATCCATCGAGGCCGGCGTGACATCCGCCGCAAGGCCGCGCTCGATATAGCCCATGGCGATACGGGCTTCGGGGCGGGCGGAATTGGCGGCGATCTTGCCCTTTTCGACGGCAAAGGCCAGCTCGTGGCCCAGCTCGTCCCCGATCACCGTGGCGAGGCGGGTCATCTTCTTGGGCTCGACCGCATGTTTGACCAGATCCGCCACCAGTTTCTGGGTGTCGCGGGTATAGAGGAAGGGGATTTTCGGCCAGCTTGAAAGGTCCTGATAGACCCCGTTCGGCACCGGCAAGAGCCCCTCGCCGAAGGTGCGGCGCAGTTCGGTGCCGTGACCCAGCAGCGGCATGGCATGGCTGAGCGAGATCGCATGGTCGAAATCGGTGCCGCCAAGACGCAGGCCGTGGCTGGCGAGGATCTCGACCCGGCCTCCGGGCGCGCGATAGACTGAGAAATCCGAGGTGCCGCCGCCGATATCGACGATCAGCCCCAGCTCTTCGGGGCGGCCGAGGCTATGGCTCGCGACAGCGGCTGCCTCGGGTTCGAACATGAAATCGACCCCCGCGAAACCGGCGGCGAGATAGCAGGCGCGCAGATCCTCTTCGGCCTTGCGGTCGCGGGCGGGATCGGCCGAGTGGAAATGGACCGGACGGCCCGACAGCGCATGGGTGAAGCGGCGGCCGGTCTCGGCCTCGGCGCGCGCTTTCACGGCGGCGAGAAAGGCGGTGACGATTTCGGACAGGGTGCGGCGCTTGCCGCCGACCAGACGGCTCTCGTGGAAGAGGCTGGTCCCGAGGATGCTTTTGAGCGCGCGCATGAAGCGGCCGTCTTCGCCGTCGATCAGCGATTGCACCGCCTGCTGGCCGATCTGCATCGCGGCGCCGCGCGTCGGGAAAAAGACGGCGGTGGGCAATGTGTCCTCGCCGCCCGCAATCGGGATGCGGCGGAGCGCGCCGTCCTGCCAGATCGCTGCGGCAGAGTTCGAAGTGCCGAAATCAATGGCGAGAATGGCGTCGGGCGCGTCGGACATGGGCGGACCTGTGATCGGAGAAGGGGCGCGGCCGCGGGGGCCGGAAGGCGGAGCGGCGGGGCTATACCGAAGGCGCGCCTGCTGCAAGACCCGCATTGGCCCTTACCCCGCATCGGCGCGAAAGTGCTTGGTCCGAAAGGCAAGGGTCGCACCGGCATGATCCGCACCGGCATGATCCGCACCGGCAAGGGCCGAAGGGAAAAAGGCCCCGCAGGTGCGGGGCCTTTCGGGATGGTGAAGGGCTCGGGCCGATCAGGCCGCGAGTTTGGCGATGACGCCGCCCTGTTTGCTCCAGTCGGCGAACCAGTCCTGGAACAGTTTGAGCTGCGCTTCGCAATAGCCCTGCTGGCTCGGCGAGAGCTTGTCGAACTCGTTGAAATGCGTGACATATTCCGGGTTGCCGGTCAGCACCATCATATGTTTGTAGAACAGGACCAGATCCGGGCCTTCGTCGAAGGACGACAGCACGCGCAGCGCCGCTTCCAGTTCCAGCGCGCGGGTGCGGGCCTCGGCATCGCCTTTGGCTGCGGCTTTGCACAGTTTGACCAGCAGCAGGACCTCTTTGGGCAGGACGTTGCCGATGCCGGTGATGGTGCCGATCGCGCCGCATTCGACGATGCCGACGAAGTTGGCGGTATCGACGCCGACCATCAGTGCGACCCCGTCATCGGCCGAGGTGATGAATTCCGCTGCATAGCGCAGGTCTTTCGGCCCGCCGAATTCCTTGAAGCCGATCAGGTTCTTGTGCTCGCGACGCAGTTCGAAGAACAGCTCGGCGCGGGTCGCGAAACCGTAATAGGGGCTGTTGTAGATCACGGCCGGAACGTCCGGAGCAGCGGCGAGGATCGCCTTGAAATGCTCTTTCTGGGCCGCGACCGAGGTGCCGCGCGACATGACGCGGGGGATCACCATCAGCGCCTGCGCGCCGACCTTCTGGGCATGGGCCGCATGGGCAACCGCCAGTTTGGTGTTGACCGCGCCGGTGCCGACCATGACCGGAACGCCGGCTTTGACCAGCGCTTCGACGCCCTGCATGCGCTCTTCGTCGGTCAGCAGCGGCCAATCGCCCATCGAGCCGCAATAGACGACGCCCGACATGCCCTGCGCGACCAGATCCTGACCCTTGCGCACCAGCGCGTCGAAATCAGGGGTACGGTCCGCTTTGCACGGGGTCATCAGCGCCGGGATCGTGCCCGTGAACATATCCGAAATCATCTTTCTCTCCATCATTACAGGGCCTGCCGCGGCAAAGAGATCCGCGATTCCCGTCATCTGACTCTCAACATAACTCATGTATTTTATTTGTCGACAAGTTTTCTGCATGATCCGCAACAGGGCCCGCCGCAGGGCGAAAAGGCGCGCGCCGCATCGGGAAAAGGGTGGAACAGCGGCTGGAACGGTGCGCCCGGGGCGCGGGGTGGCCAAGGTACGGGCAAAGGGCGCGAAAAGGCGCGCAAACGCAGGGAAACAACAGCAAAAGCGCTGAAAAGACTTTGATCCTCGGCCCAACAAGTCCATATTCATTGTCGACACAGAGGATACCAGATGGACCAGAAACAGGCGCCCGCATCGGCAGACCGCAAACGGGGCTCGGGCGTGAAGCTCGTCTATGACGTGCTGCGCGACGAGATCATCAGCCTTTCGCTGCCCCCCGGCAGTGCGATCGACGAGAACCAGTTGGCCGAGCGCTTCGCCATGTCGCGCACGCCGATCCGCGAGGCTTTGGTGCGCCTTGCCGGTGACGGTCTGGTCACGACCCTGCCCAACCGTTCGACCGTGGTCTCGAATATCGACTTCCTCAGCCTGCCCGCGTTTTTCGATGCGATCACCCTGATGTACCGCGTCACCACCCGTCTGGCCGCGCGCAACCGCACGCCCGAGGATCTCGCGGTCATCCGCGCCCATCAGGCCGATTTCGCCCGTGCGGTGCGTGATCAGGATGCTCTGGGCATGATCGCGACCAACCGCGATTTCCACGCCTCGATCGCGGATGCGGGCAAGAACCCCTATTATGCGAGCCTCTTTGCGCGGCTGCTGGACGAGGGGCGGCGCCTCTTGCGGCTTTACTATTCCTCTTATGCCGACAAGCTCCCCGAGGAATTCGTGACCGAGCACGAAGAGATGATCCGCGCGATCGAGAATCAGGACATCGACACCGCCGACCGGCTCGGCGCGACCCATGCCGACCAGATCGTCCTGCAGATCCGCACCCTGATCGCCGAAGACCGGCGCGAACATATTCCGCTGTAAAGCCGTGTAAAATCCCAGCAATCCGGGCCCGTCGCAAGATCGGGCCCGTTTTCGTCGGGCGCGCTGCACGGTCAGGCGCCCCCGCGAAACTCCCCCGCGCTTTCGCAAAACTTTCACAACCGCGACACCCCCCTGTCACAGCCCCTGCCTATTTCGGTCGCCAACAAGCCGGGGGCGAGATGCTGCTATCTTTTGAGAATGTGACGCGGATTTTCGGGCAGGCCACTGCCGTAGATCACGCGAGTTTCCAGATCGACCGCCCGATGATGGTCGGCGTGATCGGCGCATCGGGCGCGGGAAAATCGACGCTGTTGCGCATGATGAACCGACTGACCGATGCGAGCTCGGGGCGGATCCTTTTCGAGGGGCAGGACATTCTGGCCTATAAGGGCGCCGACAAGCGCCGCTGGCAGAGCCAATGCGCGATGATCTTCCAGCAGTTCAATCTGGTGCCGCGCGTCGATGTCGTCTCCAACGTGCTGCACGGGCTGCTCAACCGGCGCGGCATCGGGGCGACGCTTCTGAACCTGTGGCCGCGCGAGGATATCGCCCGCGCCATCGCGATCCTCGACCGTCTGGGCATTGCCGAACAGGCCGCCAAACGCGCCGAGGCGCTTTCGGGCGGCCAGCAGCAGCGTGTGGCGATCGCCCGCGCCCTGATGCAGGACCCCAAGATCATCCTCGCCGACGAGCCGATCGCCAGCCTCGATCCGATGAATGCGCAGATCGTGATGCGCACGCTGCGCCAGATCCACGAAGAGGACGGCCGCACGGTGATCGCGAACCTCCACACGCTCGATACGGCGCGGCGCTATTGCGACCGCGTGATCGGGATGCGCCACGGCCGCGTGGTCTTCGACGGCGCGCCCGCGCAACTGACGCCGGCCGCCGCCCGCGACATCTACGGCGCGGGCCACGACTTTTCCGAGGCCGCGACCTCGACCGAAATCGACACGCTGGAGCGCGATCCCGCCCCCCTGCGCGACGATGCCTATGCCGCCCGCATGTTGGCGGATTGAGCGCAAGACCAACCCCAGACCCCGAAAAACCGGAGTTCCACCCCATGAAATCCCTTGTCCTCGCCCTGACGGTCTCGACCGCGATGGTGCTGCCTGCTTTCGCGCAGGACGGCATCAAGGAATTCAACATCGGCGTGATGGGCGGCGAGAATGCGCAGGACCGCATGACCGCGAATGCCTGCCTGCAAAAATATGCCGAGGAAGCGCTCGGCGTTCCGGTCAAGCTTTTCACTCCGGCCGATTACGACGGCGTTATCCAGGGCCTGCTCGGCGGGACGCTGGATGCGGCGAGCCTCGGCGCCTCCAGCTATGCCAAGATCTATCTCACCGATCCCGAAGCGGTTGATCCGGTGCTGGTCAAAGCCAATCTCGACGGCTCGACCACCTATCACTCGATCGGCTTCGCGCGCACCTACAGCGGCATCACCTCGCTGGCCGATATGAAGGGCAAGAGCTTCGGCTTCGGCGATCCGAACTCGACCTCGGGCTATCTCATCCCGCTGGTCGAAATCCCGGCCGAGGGCTATTCGATGAAGCCGGGCGAGTATTTCGGCGAGATCAAATTCACCGGCGGCCACGAACAGACCATCATCGCGGTCCAGAACGGCGATGTCGCGGCGGGCGTGACCTGGGCGGATGCCCAGGGCGATTGGGCCGACGGCTACAATTCGGGCGCTTTGCGCAAGGCGGCAGATGCGGGCATCGTCGACATGAACCAGATCGTCGAGATCTGGAAATCCAAGCCGATCCCCGAAGGCCCCTTTGTCGTCCGCAAGGCGCTGCCCGACGACGTGAAGACCAAATTCACCGCACTTCTGGCCGAGCTGGGCGAGAAGGACAAGGAATGCCTTTACGGTGTGGCTTCGGGCGAGACGGCGGGCTTCAAGCCGGTCACCCACGAGGCCTACAACACCATCATCGACGTGCGCAAAGCCGAACTTGCAGCGCAGTAATTTCCGAAAACGGGCGGGCAGGGGTTTTCCTGCCCGCTTTTTCACATGCAGGTTTCGATGACCGATCTGGACCACCTCCAATCCCGCTATCTCGATCTGGTGCGCCGCCGCCGGATGTATTCCGGCCTTCTGCTGATCGTCTTCGTGGCCCTTCTGGCCGGCGGTTTCCAGATCGCCAACGACCGCAATGCAGGCGGCTTTCTGCGCGGTCTGCCCCATGTTTTCGACTATCCCTCGGAGCTGATCGCCGAGGCAGCCGCCAAGGCCGCCAATCTGCCGGGGCTGATGTGGACCTATCTGCCCGCGCTGGTCGAGACGCTCAATATCGCGGCGGTCTCGACGCTGGTGGGAGCGCTTGGCGGCGGGGTGCTGGCCCTGCTCGCGACGCGCGGACTTTCGCCCTGGCCGCGCATGGTCGCGCCGGTGCGCCGCCTGCTCGACATCATGCGCGCCATCCCCGATGTGGTGATCGCGCTGGTGCTGATCTTCGTTCTGGGCGGAGGGCCGGTGCCCGCGATGATCGCCATCGCCTTCCATACCACCGGCGCCTTGGGCAAACTCTTTTCCGAAGTGGTCGAGAATGCCGATACCAAACCGGTCGAGGGGCTGGAAAGCGTCGGTGCGGGCTGGTTGCAGCGGATGTGGCTTGCGGTCATGCCGCAGGTCGCGCCGAACTGGCTGGGCTATGCGCTGCTGCGCTTTGAAATCAACATCCGCGCAAGCGCCATTCTGGGCTTCGTCGGCGCGGGCGGCATCGGCTACGAGCTGAGAAACGCCATCGCCTGGGGGCCGGGCCGCTATGATGCGGCCGCGGCGATCTTCATCCTGCTCTTCGTCACCATCGTCGTGATCGATCAAGCCTCAAGCACGGCGCGAGACCGCCTCATCCACGGGGAAAAACCATGACGAGCGCCACCCGAACCGCGCCGATCGCGCAAGTCGCCCTCATCGAGGCCCGCGCGCAGGCGTTGATCCGCAAGCGCAGCCTGCGCGCAATGGCGGTGCCTGCGGGGATTCTGGCCTATCTCGTCTATGTCTTCTTCGCCTTCGATCTTGCGGGGCTCGCGGGGCGGGCGCGGCTGGACAATGCCGCGCTGCTGATGCGCGATTTCTGGTCCTACAAGACCCATGTGACGCTCGACAACCGCTCCGATCTGGTCACGACCGCGATCGAGGGCAGCCGCAAGATGACCTATCCCGCGGGCGAGGAGCCGGCATGGATCACCCGCGAGGGCAGCGCGACCCGCGTCGAGATCCCGCAAGCCGAGGTCGTCCTTGCCCCCGGTCGCGTCGAGGTCCTGCGCGAGGGATTTACCCCGATAACCATCCTTCCCGCCCGCTCGGGCATTACATGGGAGGGGATCACCGGCAGCGAGGATTGGGTTTCGGCCAGCGCCTCGCGCGTCGATCTGACCATCGGCTCCTCTCGGGTCAGCGTCACCAAGAACCGCGCCGAGGTCATGCGCCGCTTCGCGGGCTGGGAGCTCTTTTTCTTCACCCTCGACAGCCCCTATCACGGGCAGGGGCCGCTGGCTCTGGCGGGGACCGCGCTGTCCGATCCCGCGCAGATCGGCGCGATGGCCCATGACTTCTGGACCAATCGGGTCTGGCATCACGGCGATGTCTTCGGTGCCTTGGGCGAGACGGTCCTGATGGCCTTTCTCGGGACCTTCGGCGCGGCCCTGATCGCCTTGCCGCTGGCCTTTGTCGCGGCCAGCAACTTCGGGGTCTCGCGCATTTTGCGTCAGGTGGCGCGGCGGTTCTTCGACTTCCTGCGCGGGGTCGACGGGCTGATCTGGACGATCATCCTGTCGCGCGCCTTCGGGCCAGGGCCGCTGACCGGCAGTCTCGCGATCCTGATCACCGATGTCGGCAGCTTCGGCAAGCTCTTTTCGGAATCGCTCGAGAACATTGACGGCAAACAGGTCGAGGGGCTGCGTTCGACCGGCGCGGGCCCGCTGCAACGGGCGCGCTGGGGCGTGCTGCCGCAGGTGGCGCCGGTGGTGTTGTCGCAGGTGCTCTATTTCCTCGAATCCAACACCCGCGGCGCGACGGTGATCGGCGCGATTGTCGGCGGGGGTATCGGTTTGATGCTGACGCAGGCGATCCAGACCCAGCAGGATTGGGAGCATGTCGCCTATTACATCGTGCTGATCGTGCTGGTGGTGATGGTGATGGACTGGTTCTCGGGCATGTTGCGCCGCCGCCTGATCAAGGGCTGAAAAGCCCCGCAGAAAACACGCGGGCCGCCCTTTCGGGGGAGGCCTTTGCCTGTTCAGGCGCTGCGTTCCTCGGCGATGTGATGGGCCATGACATGGAGCATGTCGCTGACATGGGCATCGCTGAGGCTGTAAAAGACCTGCCGCGACTGGCGCTCTCCCCTTACGAGACGCGCCGCGCGCAACAGGCGCAGATGGTGGCTGACGAGCGATTGCGACTGGTCGAGCGCCTCGGCGATCTCTCCGACCGAGCGGGGCGCATTGAGGCAGCACAGCAGGATGCTGAGCCGCGTCGTATCGCCCAGAAGCTTGAATGTATCCGCCAGAACCGCGGTCTCGGGCTGGCTGAGAACCAGCCCGCAAGGCGCGGCGGCCGCAGGCAGGGTGCTCATGGGGCGGTCCCGCCCGCAAGGCTGCAGCGCCGCGTTTCGCCCGACCAGTCAAGCGCCACGGTTGCATGTTCGATCTCGAAACGCTCCTGCAGGGCGCGGGCGATACGGGCGGAAAGATCGCGGAACGCGGCCCCTTCGGAGGGCTCGACGCTTAGCGTTGCGAGCATGCGCTTGTTGGTGATCTGCCACAGATGGATATGCGCGACCGAGGTGATTTCAGCCGCGAAATCCGCGCGCAGGAAGGTCTCGACCTCATCGGCGGACAACCCTTCGGGCGCGCCTTCGAGCAGGATGTCGAGCGAGCGTTTCGCCAAGAACCACGCGCTGCGCAGGATCAGGACCGAGACGACGACCGACAGGATCGGGTCGATCGGGGTCCAGCCGGTCAGCCAGATCGCCGCCGCCGCCGCAATCGCCCCGACCGAGCCGAGCAGATCGCCCAGAACATGCAGGGTCGCGCCCTGGATGTTGACATGGTCGTGGTCGCCGCCCTGCGTCAGGATGCGCAGCACCAGCAGGTTGACCAAAAGCCCGAGCACCGCGACCACCAGCATCGGCCCCGCGAGGATCTCGGTCGGCGAGGTAAAGCGGTGCCAGGCCTCGAAGGCGATCCAGAAGACGATGGCGAAAAGCGCAAGCGCATTGACGAAAGCCGCGATGACCTCGAAGCGCAGATAGCCGAAGGTGCGCCGCCCGTCCGCCGCGCGGCGTCCGAAGCGGAAGGCGAGATAGGACAGCGCCAGCGCCGCGGTATCGGTCAGCATATGGCCCGCGTCTGCCAGCAGCGCGAGCGAGCCGGACAGATAGCCGCCCACTACCTCGACCAGCATGAAGCTTCCGGTAATCGCGAGCGCGATCAGGACCTTGCGCTCGTTCTCGGAGGTGACGGCGGGTGTGTGGTCATGGCCCGCATGGTCGTGATCATGGCCATCGTGGCCGTGGCCGGCGTGCTCGTGGGGTCCGTGACCGTGGGTGCCGTGACCGGCGTGGCTGTGGTCTGGATGGTGGTCATGCCCCTCGGGGGCAGGGTGGTCATGCGCGGCCATGGTCGCTTCCTGCGAATGAGTCAACATATGAATACCTATTCATAGATTGATTCCTTCGGCGCAGCCAGCCCCGATTTCTCCCGCGCGGCGCCAAAAAGAAAGGCGGCCCGAAGGCCGCCTTGCCGGTCCCGAAAGGGAAGTGATCAGAAGCTGCGCAGCAGACGGCCGAGACGGGTGATGCCCTCGTCGATCTGCTCGTTGGTGGCGCAGGAATAGCTTAGCCGCATGTCGTTGCGCCGCGAGCCGTCGGCGTAGAACGCCCCGCCCGGCACGAAAGCGATGCGGTAATCGGCAACCGCGCGCGCCAGAACCTCGGCCGCATCGAGCTTGGGATCGATCGTGACCCAGACGAACATGCCGCCTTCGGGGCGGGTAAAGGTCACGCCCTCGGGCATTTCGCGCGCCAATGCGGCCAGCATCGCATCGCGGCGGCTGCTGTAGATTGCGCGGATCTTGGCGACATGTTCGTCGAAAATCTCGCGGGCGACGAAATTCGTGGCCATCTGGCTCAGCGTCGGCGAATGGAGATCGGCCGCCTGTTTCATCAGCACGAGCCGCCCGATCACATCCTTGGCCGCGCAGACCCAGCCGACGCGCAGACCCGGCGCGAGCGTCTTGGAGAAAGAGCCGCAATAGATGACGCGGGAGTTTTCGATACCGCCTTTGGCTTCGATATCAAGGGCTTGTAGCGGGGGGATCGCCTCGCCGTCAAAACGCAGCGACTGATAGGCCGCATCCTCGATCACCGCGATATTCATCGCATCCGCACGCGCGAGCAGGGCCTTGCGCCCTTCGAGCGACAGGGTTTCGCCGGTCGGGTTGGCGAAATCGGCCGAGAGATAGGCGAATTTCACGCGGCCCTTGCCGTCCGAGGCTTCGGCGGCTTCGGCCTGAGCCGCCTCGGGCGTCTCGTTCGAGAAAGCGTCGAGGCGGGCATAGCGCGGCTCGTAGGCATTGAAGGCGCCAAGCGCGCCCAGATAGGTCGGCGCGGTCACCAGAGCGGTATCGCCGGGAGAAATCAGCAGCTTGCCGAGATAATCCAGCGCCTGCTGCGAGCCCGAGGTGATGAAGATATTGTCGGCATCGCAAGGCACGCCGATCTTGCCCATCTCGCCCGCGATCCATTCGCGCAGCGGCTTGTAGCCCTCGGAGACGGAATATTGCAGTGCCGAGGCGGCATGTTCCGGCGTCATCGCGGTCTCGAAGGCTTTCGAGAAGGCGGCGGTCGGGAACAGGGCCGGGTCGGGAATGCCGCCTGCAAACGAAATGATGTCGGGCTGGTCGAGCAGCTTCAACAATTCACGGATTTCGGATGCTTTCATCCGGCTGTTTCGCGTGGCGAGCACATCCGTCCATTGCATGGGCTCATTCTCCTACTTGTATGATCGGGCGGAACCTGCGCCTCGGCGTCGGGAAAATCAATGCGGCGAAGGCGTGAAATCGGCAGGATTCTTACGTCGGAGGGTGCTTTTCGGTACGATTGTGGAAATCCTTGCCGTTTCGCGCGCAAAAAGACACAGGCGAAGGGGCGCGCGGCACAATGGTCGCCGCGCGCGCGGCTGCAAGTGGGGGTGCGCGGAACGGTGCGCGACTCGCACTTCGCGCGATTGCCGCAACAAAAGCGGTCCGGCCCCCCGCGAAAACCCCGCCGCGAAAAAAGCCGAGAAAATTTTAGCGGTCCCCTTGATCGAAAGAGCGGCTGCGCTAATTCTAAAAACGCAGGACGGGCCCCTCTGGCGATCGGCATTTTGGCTGAACGTGATGTCGGACTGCATCGAGCATGCTCGAGGCTGGCCCGGTGATCCCTACGCGATCTCATCTCCTGACCTCTGGCTTTGTACAAACGGAGGTCGAATGGAATTTCTTCTCGCATTATTCATGGGCACACCGGTCTGGATGTGGCTTTTGTTCGTGGGCATCGTGCTGGGCCTGCTGATCCTTGATCTGGGCGTGTTCAACACCGAGGATCACGAGATTGGCGTTGCCGAAAGCCTCAAGATGTCGGCGTTCTACATCACTTTGGGCCTCGCCTTTTCGGGCTTTGTCTGGTGGCAGATCGACGCGACCGCCTCGGCGCAATATCTGACGGCCTTTGTGGTCGAAAAGACGCTGGCGCTCGACAATATCTTCGTCATCGCACTGATTTTCAGCTTCTTCGCCATCCCGCGCAAATACCAGCACCGCGTGTTGTTCTGGGGTATTCTGGGCGTGATCGTGCTGCGCGGCATCATGATCGGCCTTGGTGCGACCATTGTCGCGCAATATCACTGGGTGCTCTATATCTTCGCGGTCTTCCTTGTCCTGACCGGCATCAAGATGTTGTTTTCGGGCGATGATCACGCCCCCGACCTGAGCAAGAACCCGATCCTGCGTTTCGCCAAAAAGCGCATGCGCGTCACCGAGGATCTGCACGGCAATGCGTTCTTCGTCCGCCTGCACGACAGCAAAGCCGGCAAGATGGTTCGGTTCGCGACGCCTTTGTTCCTTGCGCTGGTGATGATCGAATTCGCCGACCTGATCTTTGCTGTCGACTCGGTGCCTGCGGTCTTCACGATCACGACCGACCCGTTCATCGTCTATACCTCGAACATTTTCGCGATCCTCGGCCTGCGGGCGCTGTTCTTTGCCCTCTCGGCGATCCTGCACCGCTTCGCCTATCTGAAATATGCGCTCTCGATCCTGCTGGTCTTCATCGGCTCGAAGATCTTCATCGCCGATGCGATGGGCTGGGAGAAATTCCCGCCGGCATGGTCGCTCGGCATCACCTTCGCGATCCTTGGCGCGGGCATTGCGGTCTCGCTGTGGAAAACCGGCGGTGGTGATGACGGCGCGGCGATCAGCGGCGAAAAGCAGCACTGATCAGACCCCATGACGCGCGAGACGCCGGCCGGTCCTTCCGGTCGGCGTTTTGCATGTCCGGCGCGGGCGCGGCAGAATGCGGGGATGATTGCTTCACATGCATACACGTTATATGCAGGATGGCGAAGGTTTGATGCCGCGCTTGATGCCCGCAGGAAAAGGACATGACCATGAGCGATTCCACCGTGATTTCCGAACAGGATCTGACCGCGCTTGTCGCGGGCGTGCTGCGCAATGCGGGCTTTTCCCAAGATCACGCCACGGCCATCGGCCGCACCATCGCGGCGGGAGAGCGTGACGCCTGCAAATCGCATGGCGTCTACCGCGTCGAAGGCTGCCTGCGCACGCTGAAACTGGGCAAAGTCGTGCCGGATGCAGTGCCCGAACTGATGGCGGACGAGGGATCGTCGGTGATCCGCGTCGATGCCAAGGGCGGTTTCGCCAACCTCGCCTTCGAGATCGGCGCTCCGGCCCTGATCGAGCGCACCCGCAAGCTGGGTTTTGCGGCGCTTGTCATCAATGATTGCACCCATTTCGCCGCCCTGTGGCCCGAGGTCGAGCTTTTGGCCGAGGCCGGTCTTGCCGCAATGGCGATGTGTCCGAGCTATGCGACCGTCGCGCCTGCGGGAGGCAACAAGCCGCTTCTGGGCACCAACCCCTTTGCCTTCGGCTGGCCGCGCCCGAACCAGAATCCCTATGTTTTCGACTTCGCGACCAGCGTCGCGGCGCGCGGCGAGCTTGAACTTTACCGCCGTGCGGGAAAACCGCTTCCCGAAGGCTGGGCGATCGACGCGGACGGCAACCCGACCACCGATCCCGAGGCCGCTTTGGCCGGTGCAATGCTGCCTTTCGGCGCGCATAAAGGCTCGGCGATCTCGACCATGATCGAGCTGCTGGCCGGCGCGATGATCGGCGATTTCACCAGCCCCGAGGCGCTGGATTTCCTTGGCACGACCACGATCGCGCCGCGCCACGGCGAGCTGATCCTGGCCTTCGATCCGGTCCGCATGGCCGGTGGCCGCGCCGATCCGTCCGCCAAGGGCGAGGCGCTTTTGACCGCGATCGGCGGGCAGGGGGCGCGTCTGCCCTCGCAGCGCCGCTTTGCCGCCCGCGCCTTGTCGCGCGAAAACGGCATCACCCTGACTGCCGAGGAAATGGCCCAGCTCGAACGCCTGCGCGATCAGGGGCTTGCGGCGGTCAACTAAGCCACACCTTTGTAAAGACATGGAAAAGGCCCCCGTTCGGGGGCCTTTTGTCGTTGGTTGGCCACTGCGTGCGCGCCTTAGTCCGCGTGGAATTTCGGGCTGCGTTTCTCGACAAATGCGCCCATGCCCTCGCGCTGGTCGGCGGTGCCGAACATGCGGTGGAACAGGCGGCGTTCGTAAAGGATGCCTTCGGACAGGCTGGTTTCCTCGGCGCGCATGACGGCCTCGCGCGCCATCCGTGCGGCATTGCGCGAATAGCTCGCGATCTGGCGCGCGGCCTCGAGCGCGGTCGGGACCACTTCGGCGTCGGGGACGACGCGGGCGACGAGGCCCGACTGAAGCGCCTCGGCCGCATCCATCATCCGGCCCGTCAGATGCATGTCCATCGAGCGCGCCCGCCCGATCAGCTTGGTCATCCGCTGCGTGCCGCCCATGCCCGCGATGACGCCGATCTTGATTTCCGGCTGGCCGAATTTCGCGCCCTCGCCCGCAATGGCGAAATCGCACATCATCACGACCTCGCAGCCGCCGCCCAAGGCGAACCCGTTCACGGCGGCGATCTTCGGGGTCTTGCAGGCGGCGAAACGGTCCCAGACCGCGAAGAAATCATCCTCGATCATCTGATCGGCGCTGCGGTCGACCATTTCGGAAATATCCGCGCCCGCGGCAAAGGCGCGCTCGGATCCGGTGATGACGATGGCGCCGATGCCCTTGTCCTTCTCGATCGCCTCGACGGCTTCGACCAGCTCGACCGCGAGCGCGGAATTGAGCGCATTGAGCTGTTTGGGCCGGTTGAGGCGGATCAGGGCGACGCGGTCTTCGACTGTGATTTCAATCAGTTCGGGCATGACTTCCTCGGGGTTTCGGAGGCTTTTAAAGGCTGCGGGCGATGACGAGACGCTGGATCTCGCTGGTGCCTTCGTAAATCTGGCAGACGCGGACATCGCGGTAAATCCGTTCAACCGGATAGTCGCGCAAATAGCCGTAGCCGCCGTGGATCTGGATCGCGTCGGAACAGACCCGCTCGGCCATTTCCGAGGCCACGAGTTTCGCCATCGAGGCCTCGGTCAGCGCCGGACGGCCCGCCTCGCGGAGCGCGGCCGCATGGAGGACCATCTGGCGCGCCGTCTCTATCCGCGTCGCCATATCGGCGAGTTTGAAGGCCACCGCCTGATGCGCCATCAAGGGCTTGCCGAAGGTGATGCGTTCCTTGGCATAGGCGCGGGCCGCGTCGAAAGCCGCGCGGGCCATGCCCACCGCCTGCGCCGCAATCCCGATCCGCCCACCTTCAAGGTTCGAGAGCGCGATTTTCAGCCCCTCGCCCTCTTCCCCCAGACGGTTTTCGACCGGAATGCGCATATTGGTAAAGGCGATCGCGCAGGTATCCGAGGCATGCTGGCCGAGTTTGTGCTCGACGGAAACCACCTGATAGCCGGGCGTGTCGGTCGGCACGATAAAGGCGGTGATGCCCTTCTTGCCCGCCTCGGGATCGGTCACGGCAAAGACGATAATCACCTTGCCGTTCTTGCCCGATGTGATGAATTGTTTCGCGCCATCAAGCACATAGTGATCGCCGTCGCGCCGCGCCCGCGTCTTGATCGCCGCCGCATCCGAGCCGGTCGAGGGCTCGGTCAGCGCGAAGCCCCCGATCCATTCCCCCGAGGCCATTTTCGGCAGAAAGCGCGCTTTTTGCGCGTCGGTGCCGAATTTCAGGATCGGCATGCAGCCGACCGAGCTATGGACCGAGATGATGGTCGAACAGGTCCCGTCGCCCGCCGCGATTTCTTCGAGCGCGGCGGCATAGGCCACCATGCCGAGGTCCGAGCCGCCCCATTCCTCGGGGACGAGCATGCCGAGAAAGCCCAGCTCGCCCATTTCGCGCATCTCGTCATGGGGGAAAGCGTGATCCGCGTCGCGCTGATGGGCCCCCGGCAGCAGGCTGTTTTGCGCGTAATCGCGGGCGGCCTCGCGGATTTGTTCCTGATCTTCGTTCAGCAGCATCAGATCAACCTTTCGATCGCGACGGCGGTGCCTTCGCCGCCGCCAATGCAAAGCGAGGCCATGCCGCGTTTGAGCCCGTGGGTCTCGAGCGCCGACAAAAGCGTGACCATGATCCGCGCGCCGGTCGCGCCGATCGGATGGCCAAGGGCGCAGGCACCGCCGTGGATATTGACCTTGTCATGGGGCAGATCGAGATCCTTCATCGCGGCCATGGCGACGACGGCGAAAGCCTCGTTGATCTCGAACAGATCGACATCTTTCAGGCCCCAGCCGGTCTTTTCCGACAGTTTGCGCATCGCGCCGATCGGGGCGGTCGGGAAGAGGTTCGGCTTGTCGGCATGGGTCGCATGGCCGACCAGAACCGCGCGCGGGGTCAGCCCGCGACGCTCCGCCTCGGAGGCGCGCATCAAGACCAATGCCGCGCCGCCGTCCGAGATCGAGGACGAATTCGCCGCCGTCACCGTGCCGCCCTCGCGGAAGGCCGGACGCAGGGTCGGGATTTTCTCGGGACGGGCCTTGCCGGGCTGTTCGTCGATGGAAATCACGGCCTCCGCGCGGCCGGCCTTGACCGTGACGGGGGCGACTTCGGCGGCAAAAAGCCCCTCGGTGATCGCGCGCTGCGCCCGTTCGAGAGAGGCGATCGCATAGGCGTCCTGCTCTTCGCGGGTGAAGCCGAAAGCCTCGGCGCAATCTTCCGCGAATGTGCCCATCAGACGGCCCTTGTCATAGGCGTCCTCCAGCCCGTCGAGGAACATGTGATCCAGAACCTGCCCGTGCCCCATGCGGTAGCCCGCGCGGGCCTTGGGCAGAAGATAAGGGGCGTTCGACATGCTCTCCATCCCGCCCGCGACCATGATCTTGGCGGAACCCGCCAGCAGCATGTCATGGGCAAACATCGCCGCCCGCATCCCCGAGCCGCACATCTTGTTCACCGTGCTCGCGCCGACCGCGACCGGCAGGCCCGCGCCAAGCGCCGCCTGACGCGCGGGGGCCTGACCCTGACCGGCGGGCAGGACGCAGCCCATGATCACCTCGTCGACCTGATCGGGGACAAGGTCCGCGCGCTCAAGGCTGGCGCGGATCGCGGCGGCACCAAGTTGCGCGGCGGTGGTCTGGGCGAAATCGCCCTGAAAGCCGCCCATCGGCGTGCGCGCCACGCTGACGATGACGACCGGATCAGAGGCAAATGATTGGTTCGACATGGTTTTCTCCTGTTTGGCCGCGATCATTTCGCCGACATGCGCAAAGCGCCGTCGAGGCGGATGACTTCGCCGTTGAGCATCTGGTTCTCGACCGCATGGCGCACCATCGCGGCATATTCCGCCGGATCGCCGAGGCGGGGCGGGAAGGGGACCAGCGCGCCGAGGCTGTCTTGCACCTCTTGCGGCATCCCCGTCATCATCGGCGTGGCGAAAATTCCGGGCGCGATGGTGATCACGCGGATGCCGTGACGCGCCAGCTCGCGCGCGGCGGGCAGGGTCAGGGATGCGACCGCGCCTTTCGATGCCGCATAGGCCGCCTGCCCGATCTGGCCGTCATAGGCGGCGATCGAGGCGGTGTTGATGATCACGCCGCGCTCGCCGCCCGAGGCGGGCTCGTTCTTCGCGATCGCTTCGGCAGCAAGACGCAGCATGTTGAACGTGCCGATCAGGTTGATCGAGACCGCGCGGGCGAAGCTGTCGAGACGGTGCGGCCCCTCGCGGCCGAGGATCTTTTCACCGGGCGCGATGCCCGCGCAATTGACCAAAGCGTCGATGCGCCCGAAGGCCGCAAGCGCCGCCGCGACCGCCGCCTGACCATCGGCATCCGAGGTCACATCGGTCTGGTGAAACAGCGCATTCGGCCCAAGTGCTGCGGCCGCTGCCGCCCCCGCCTCGGGGTTGATGTCTAGCAAGACGGCCTTGCCGCCGCCCTCGACCACCATTTTCGCCACGGCATTGCCGAGGCCGGAACCCGCGCCGGTAATCAGGAAAACACGGTTTTCGATCTGCATGGTTTTCTCCTTAGGCAGCAGGCGTGGCGGCGGCTTCCAGCTTTTCGATCTCGGCTTTGCGCAGCAGGAAGCGCTGGATCTTGCCGCTCGGGGTCTTGGGCAATTCTGTCACGAAATCGACCGCGCGGGGATAGGCATGGGCGGAAAGCTGTTTGCGCACATGCTGGCGCAGCTCTTCGGCCAGCGCCTCCGAGGGGGTGGCGTCGGGGGCAAGGATGACGAAGGCCTTCACGATCTCGGTGCGCTCGGGGTCGCGGACGCCGATCACGGCGGCCTCGGTCACGGCGGGATGTTCGATCAGCGCGCTTTCGACGTCGAAAGGCCCGATCCGGTAGCCCGATGAGGTGATCAGATCATCCGAGCGTCCGATAAAGCTGATGCGCCCGTCGGGTTCCAGCTCGACACTGTCGCCGGTGCGGTAATAGCCTCCGGCAATCGCGGGCGTATCCTTGCGGTAATAGCCCGTGAACCACAAAAGCGGCGAGGCTTCGATATCGACCGCCAATACGCCGGGCTGGTTCGGCCCCAGCTCGCGGCCTTCGGCGTCCAGAACCGCGACGCGGTAGCCGGGCATGGCGAAACCGGCGGAACCGGGGTGGACCGGATGGCTCAGGCCGTGGTGGTTGTTCACGACCATCCCCGTTTCGGTCTGGCCGTAATGGTCAAAGATCGGCGCGCCGAGATGGGCGTCGAACCAGCGGATGACCTCGGGGTTGAGCGGCTCTCCCGCGCTGGAGACCGCGCGCAGGCGGCCCTTGACGGCAGCGGCCGCCTCGGGGCCTGCGGCCATGAGCAGGCGGAAGGCGGTGGGCGAGCCGGCAAGGTTCGTCACGCCGAGGCGGGTGATCAGCTCGTAAGTGCTTTCGGCGGTGAAACTGCCCTCGTACAGCGTTGTGGCGATGCCCAAAAGCAGCGGGCCGGTGATCGCGTAGTAAAGCCCATAGGCCCAGCCCGGATCGGCGATGTTCCAGAACACGTCGCCGGTCCGAAGCCCGACCGCCTCGCGCATATAGGCCTCGAAGGCGAGCATGGCGCGCAACGGAACCGGCACGCCCTTGGGCAGGCCCGTCGTGCCCGAGGTCGACATCATCATGAAGAGATCGTCGGCCCTGCGCATGACCGGCGCGAAATCGGCCGAGGAGGCGGCCAAAGCGGCGGCCAGATCCAGATCGCCCGCAGGCAAAGCCTCGCCCGCTTTCAGGACGGTTG
This sequence comes from Paracoccus cavernae, assembly GCF_042430175.1. NCBI lineage: Bacteria > Pseudomonadati > Pseudomonadota > Alphaproteobacteria > Rhodobacterales > Paracoccaceae > Paracoccus > Paracoccus cavernae. The sequence goes on from NZ_JBHMDZ010000044.1 coordinate 112,496, forward strand.
CGACGGGGGGCGCATCGGGGATCTCGGCGATTTTGGCGCGGTTGGCGGGATTGGTGACGACCAGTTTCGCGCCGCTGGTGTGAAAGCGGTGCTCGATCGCCTTGGGGCCGAAAGCGGTGAATAGCGGCTGATAGACCGCGCCGATCAGCCATGTGCCCAGAATGGTCGCGACCAGATCGACCCCGCGTGGCAAAAGCCCCGCCACGACATCGCCCGCCTTTATGCCCTGTGCGGTCAGGACATTGGCCATGCGCGCCGAAAGATCGCGCAGCTCGGCGAACGTATAGTCTCGCCCCGTGCCATCCGCCGCAATCGCCCGCAGCGCCAGCCCGCTCGACCCATCCGCCGCAATATGGCGGTCGACGCATTCGACACAGGCGTTCAGCGCCTCGGGACTGCCCGAAAGCCGCGCCATTGCGGCCTCGAGGGTGAAATCCCTGACGGCCTGCTCGTGGCTTGCGGGCTGCGATTGTGCTGTGGTGCTCATCCGAAGGCTCCCCCTTCTGCTGCTCTTTGGGCCCGCCTCCTCGCGGGTGTGACGGGGAAAGGTTAACGCGGAGTTTCTTGCAAACAATGACGCAGCCTGTGCTAATATCTGATCGGTTTTGCAATATGAGGCAGGGATGGAGCGCGCCAATATCAGCCCCGGTTTCGTCGAGGATGCGCTGAATGCCTTGCGCATCAAGGGGATCGCGACCGCGCCCTATCTGGCGGCGGCGGGACTGCCGCCCGTGGTCGATGCGCCGGTGACGAACGGGCAATATGCGCGGCTGTGGCTGCTGATCGCCGAAGGGATCAGCGACGAATTCTTCGGCCTTGGTGCGCGTCCGATGCGGCCCGGCGCGTTCCGGCTGATGTGTCAGGCGATGCTTCATGCGGGGACGCTCGATCAGGCGCTCAAGCGGGGCTTGAGCTTTCTGGATGTGGTCCTTGATGCGCCGACGGGGCGGCTGCGCCAGCAAGGTGGCGCGGCGGTGATCGCGCTGTCCGAACCCGAGGGTGCCCCCGCCCGTCCCGCCTTTGCCTATCGCGCCTATTGGCTGATCGTGATGGGGGTGGCCTGCTGGCTGATCGGGCGCCGCGTCGCGCTGAAGCGGCTTGATTTTGCCTGTCCCGCGCCGGCGGACCGGCTCGATTACCGCCAGTTCTTCGGCGCGCCGGTGCGGTTCGACCAGCCCGAGACGCTGCTGGTTTTCGACGCCTCTTACTTGGCCCTGCCCTTGGTGCGCAGCGAAACCGCATTGCGCAGCTTCATGCGCGAGGCCCCCGCGAACCTGCTGGTGCGCTATCGCCACGACCACGATATCGCCGCCGAGGTGCGCGCGCGGCTCGAGAAAGTCGCGCCGCAGGACTGGCCCGATTTCGAGGCGATGGCGCGGGATCTCGGCCTGTCGCCCGCGACATTGCGGCGCAAATTGCGCGCGGACGGGCAAAGCTTCGGCGCGATCAAGGACGAGCTGCGCTCGGTTCTGGCGCAACGTCTGCTCAAGGGGCGGCAAAGCGTGGCCGAGGTTGCGGGTGCGCTTGGCTATAGCGAGCCCTCGGCCTTTCACCGCGCCTTTCTGAAATGGACCGGCCAGAGTCCGGGCGCTTTCCGGCGGTTGGCCTGAGGCGGGCGCGGCCTAAAGGATCTGGCGCAGAAGCCCTGCCGCGACGATCGCGATGATCACCGTGGGCAGCATCGGCAGCCGCGCCGCCGCCACCATCGTGATCACCAGCGCGATCAGGTCGGCGGGATGGCCGGTGACGAAATGGGGGGCGATGACGCTGATCAGGATGCAGCCGGGCGCGGCCTCCATCATCAGTTGCAGGCGCGGGCTGATGGTGCGGTCGCGCAGGAACAGATAGCCCGGGATCCGCGTGGTATAGGTCACGGCCAGCATGGCGAGGATGGTCAGAACGGTCGAAAGCGGGATCACGGCGCGCGGTCCGCCAGCAGCAAGGCCACGCCCAGCCCCGTAAGGGTGCCGACCGGCACATACCACGCGCCGGGCAGGTAAAGGACGCTCAATCCCGCGGCAATCAGGCTCGCGATCCAGGGCAGCGCGGCGCGCAGCCCGCTCCACATGCCCGCCAGCATGACCAGAAAGACAGCCGGAAAAGCCATGTCGAAACCAAAGCGCGTGACATCGCCCAACACCGGCCCGATGGCGGCGCCGATCGCGGTGCAAACGACCCAAGTGAGGTAAAGCGGCGCGGCGACGCCCGCGTAATAGCGCAGGCTGATCACGCCGCCCTTGCGCCGCATTTCCTGCATCGCCAGCGCCCAGACCTCGTCGCACATGAAGAAAAGCGCGGGCAGGACCTGCCGCAGCGGCTTGCCCTTGAAGGCGGGTGCAAGTGCGGCCCCCATCAGGATATGGCGGCTGTTGATCAAAAGCGTCACCGCCGCGATCAGCAGAAGATGCGGCGGAGAGGACCAGAGCGCGACCGCCGCAAACTCGGAGCCGCCCCCGAAATTGAGGCCGGTCATCAGCGGAACCTCGACCACGCTCATGCCTTTTTGTGCGGCCTGCGCCCCCAGAACCAGCGCGAAGGGCACGAAACCCAGCATGATCGGGACCGCATCCAACAAGCCGCGCAACGCGGGAGGGCGCGCGGAGGAGGGGGCAAGTCCGGCGGGGGAAGGGCTGTCGACAGAGGACATGGCACACTCGGCTTTTTTGCCGCTATGCCCGCATTCGCCCGCAAATGCAATTCCCGCGCCCTTCCGGTATACCAAAGCGTGAACGCAAAAAGCGGTTGCAAGCGGTGGCGGGCGCGGCGGTATCGGGCGCCGCCGCGCAAGCCCGCCACGGCCCCGCCAAGCCCCGCTCCCGACAGATCCGGCCCTGCCGCCGTCGTCCAAAGCTCCCTCGCGCGCATGATCCGTCGCCGGAGCGGCTTGCTTTGGCGGGCAAAACTCCCGAGACTGCCGGCAGGCTGGCCAGCCAAGCGCCACGTCTTTTCCCACCGACTGCCTTTTCCGACCAACCCTTTCGACCATGCGGCCCGCCTTGACCTTCCGCTTCATCCATACCGCCGATCTCCACCTCGACTCGCCCCTCGTTTCGTTGGCTTTGCGCGACCGCGATCTGGCCGAGCGTCTGGGCGTCGCGAGCCGTGCGGCGCTGAGCGCGATTGTCGATCTCTGTCTGGCAGAGCAGGTCGATGCGCTGCTGATCGCGGGGGATTTGTGGGACGGTTCGCAGGCCTCGGCCAAAACGCCGGGGATGCTCAAGGCGGAGCTGCGCCGCCTCGATGCCGCCGGAATCCGCTGCTTCATCATTCGCGGCAACCATGATGCGATCTCCAAAGTCACGCGCGAACTCGACCCGCCGCCCAATACCGTGGTCTTCGGCGCGCGCGCCAAAACCCACCGTTTCGAGGCGGGCGGGCACGAGATCGCGGTTCATGGCCTCAGCTTTGCCGATCCCCATGCGCCCCAAAGCCTGCTGCCGCTTTATCCGGTGGCGGTCGCGGGGGCCTTCAATATCGGGATGATGCATACCAGCCTGAACGGGGCCGAGGGCCACGACATCTATGCGCCCTGTTCGCTGGCCGAGCTCGACGCTTTTTCCTATGATTATTGGGCGCTCGGCCATATCCACCGCCGCGCCGAATATCACGGCCGCGCCGCCGTGGTGATGGCGGGCATCCCGCAGGGCCGCGACATCGGCGAGGCGGGGCCGGCCAGCGTCACGATGGGCACGCTGTCGGATGCGGGGGTTCTGACGCTCAGCCAGCATAGCGTTGCGAGCCTGCGCTTCGAGCGGCTGGAGGTCGATGTGACCGCTGCCGAGGACTGGCCCGGATTGTTGCAGCTGCTCGAACGCGCCTTGGGGGCCGCCGCCCGCGCCCCGCGCCCCGAAGAGCATCTGGTCCTGCGCCCGCGCCTGACGGGCGCCAGCGCTCTGGCATGGCGCATCGCCCGCGATCTCGGGCGGCTGGCGCAAGAGGCCGAAAGCCTTGCCTCCGGCCATGCCGGCCTCTGGATCGACAAGCTTGAAAATGCGACCCATGCGCCGGACGGCGCGGGCGCGGAGCATCTGCCCGACGAGCTGTCGCGCATCGTGCTCGAGGATCTGCCGCAGGATGCGGGGCTTTTGGCCGCGCTCGATCAGGCGATGGCAGAGCTGCAACGAGATCTGCCTGCCGATCTGGCGGGGATGTTCGGCGATGACGAGGGCGCTGCAGCCCGCGCCCGCGCCACGCTTTTGTCCGAAGGCAGCGCCGCGCTTTTGTCGCGGCTGACCCTCGGCAACACCGCATCCGGCAGCGGCGAGGAGGCGTGATGCGGCTCGAACGGCTCGATCTGACGCGCTACGGCCGCTTTACCGATGCGGCGCTGGACTTTCCCGCGCCTCAGGCCGGCGCCCCCGATTTCCACATCATCTACGGACCGAACGAGGCCGGAAAATCGACGCTCTTTTCGGCATGGCTCGACTTTCTATTCGGGATTCCGGCGCGTACGCCCTATGATTTCCTGCACAAGGGGCCGACGATGCGGATCGGGGCGCGCATCACCCATGCGGGCGGCACGCTCGATCTGGTGCGGCTCAAGAAAAACAGCGCGAGCCTTGGCGATCCGCATGGCGCGCCGGTGCCCGAAACCAGCCTTCAGGCGCTTTTGGGCGGGCTCTCGCGCGACAGTTACGGCGCGATGTTCTCGCTCGACGACGAGACGATCGAGCGCGGCGGCGAAAGCATTCTCGCGAGCAAGGGCGATCTGGGCGAGATGCTGTTTTCCGCCAGCGCCGGCCTGTCGGGCTTGGGACCGCAGCTTGACGGCCTGCGCGGGGCGCTCGACGAATTCCACAAGCCGGGCGGGCGCAAGGGCATGCTGCGCGAGACCCGCGCGGCGATCACCGATCTCGACCGCCGCCGCCGCGAGCTGGACACTTCGGCCGCGGCTTTTCGCCGCCTGAGTGCCGAGGTCAATGCCGCCGAGACGCAATGGCGCGAGGCCCGCGCCGGCGAGGCCGCGCTGGATGCGGCGCTTCGCCAGCGGCGCGATCTGCTGGCGGCGGCCCCTTTGCGCCAGCGCCTCGCCGATCTGCGCGCCAAATGGCAGCCCTTCGCCGCGCTGCCCCCCGCGACCGAGGCCGATCAGGCCCGCTTCCGCGCGCTCGAGGACCAGCGCATCGCTTTGGATACGCGGATCGCCGACCGTGCCCCGCGACTGGCCGAAGCCGATGCCCGTCTTGCGCAGCTCGCGCCCGATCCCGTGCTGGACGAAGCCCGCGCCGCGATTGCCGCCGCCGAAGCTTTGCGCCCCGAACACGAGGCCGCGCTCAAGGATCTGCCGCGCCGCCGCGCCGAGCGCGACGAGGAGGGCGACAATCTGCGCCTCGCCCTTGCGCGGCTCGACCAAAGCGGCGCGGATCCTGCCGCGCTGATCCTCGATGTGGCGCGGCTGTCGCAGCTTCGCGGGCTTTTGACGCGGTTCTCCGGCCTCGAGGCCGAAGCCGCCCGCGCGGGGCTCGAGGCCGAACGCGCCGCCTCGCGCCTGCGTCTGGCCGAGACCGAGGCGCAAGCCTCCGGCGCGCCGGAAGATGGGGCGGTGCTCCACCAGCTGATCGCGACGCTGCGCGGGCGTGAGCTCGCGGACGGATTGGCGCGCGCCCGGACTTTGCGCGAAATGACCCGCGCCGAGCTCGCGACCGCAATGCGCGGCCTTTTGCCTTGGCGCGGCACGCCCGAGGATCTGGCGGCACTTCCCGTGCCCGCCGACTGGCAATGGGTGGCACTCGAGGCGCGGGCAGAGACCACGCGTCAGGCCGAAGCCGATGCCCGCCGCGCGCGTGACTCCAGTTTCGAGGCCCGCGATCTGGCGCGGCAGGAGGCCGCTTTGCGTGATGCGCGCGGTCAGGCGCAGAGCCTGCATCTGGCGGCTGCGACCGATGCGCGGGCGCGGCGCGAGGCGCTGTGGTCGGATCACCGCGCGGCGCTCGATCCGGCTTCGGCGCAGGCTTTCGAAGCGGCCCTGCGCGAGGACGACCGCCTCTCGGCGCTTTTCGCGCAGGCCCTCGCCGAAGAGGAGCGGCGCGGTGCGGCCGATGCCGCCCTGACCCGCGCCGAGGCCAATGCCGCGCGCGACGAGGGGCTGTGGCAGGGTGCCGATGCGGCCCGCCGCGCCCATCTCGACGAGGTGGCGGCGCTCGCCTCCGCCCTTGCGCTCGACGCGCCCGATCTGGCCGCTTTGGGCCAATGGATCGAGCGGCGCGACGAGGCCCTGCGCCGGATCGCGGCGCAAGATCAGGCCGAAGCGGCGGTGCTTCAGGCCGAAGCGGCGCGTGACGGTGCGGCCCGCGCTTTGGCGCAGGCTTTGGGGCGCGAAGGCGGGGACGGCGCCGGTTTCGATCTGCTGTGGTCCGAGGCTCTGGCGCGCGATGCCGCTGCCGAAAAGCATCTGGCCGAGCGCCGCAGGCTGGCTGAAATGCGTTCCGATCTCGCCGGTCGCGACGAGGATCTGGCCCGCGCCTCGGCAGCGCTTGCGGATTGGCGCGCGGCTTGGGATCAGGCGGCGGCGGGCAGCCTTCTGGCCGGTCGCGCACTTGATCCGGCGGCCGTCGGCGCGCTTCTCGACGGGTTGGAGGCCTTGGGCAAAAGCGCGCTCGCCCATGGCTCGCTCGCCGACCGCATCGTCAAGATGGAGGCCAATAGCGCCGCGTTCCAGAGGGCCGCCGCCGCTGTCCTGACCATGCTCTCCCTGCCCGAAGCTACGGCTTGGGCCGATGTTCTGGCGCGGCTCGGAGAGGCCGAAAGCCGCGACCGCCAGCGCCGCGAGTTGCAGGCAAGTCTTGCGCTCGAACAGCAATCTTCGGCGCGCGACCAGACGGCGCGTGCCGAAAACAGCGCGGCAATCGCCGCCTTGGCGCGCGAATTCGCCATGCCCGCCCCCGAAACCGATGCTCCGGCGGGCCGGCTTTCCGAAGCGCTTGCCGCGCATCTGGCGTCCTGTCTCGAAGGGAGCCGTCTTTCCCGCGAAATCGGGGAATTGCAGCGCGATCTTGCGGATAAAGCGGCCGCCGTGACCGAAAAGGGCGCGACCGAGGACGGCGCGCCCGCAGGTTCCACCGGCACCGCCGATCCCGCAGCTCTCGCGCAGGAGGCCGAACGCCTCGCCGCCGATCTCGATCTGGCGCGCCAGCACAGTCAGGAGCGTTTCGCCGCCCTCAGCGAGGCGCGCCGCCAGCGCGATGCGGTCGGCGGCGATGATGCCGTGGCGCTGATCGAATCGGAACGTGCCAATCTTCTCAACCTCTTGCGCGAGAAATCGCGCGAGCATCTCGCCGCGCGCTTCGGGCTGATCGCGCTCGAACACGGGCTCAGACGCTTTCGCGACAGCCACCGCAGCGCCATGCTCGCCCGCGCCTCCGAGGCCTTCCGCCAGCTCAGCCGCAACCGCTATCAGGGGCTTGCGGCCGAGCCCGACGGCAGCAACGAGGTGCTTCTGGCGATCCCGCGCGAAGGCGGTGCGAAACTGGCCGCGCAGCTTTCCAAGGGCACGCGGTTCCAGCTCTATCTCGCCCTGCGCATCGCGGGCTATCACGAGCTGGCCGGGACCCGCCCGATGGTGCCCTTCATCGCCGACGACATCATGGAGACCTTCGACGACGGCCGCGCGACCGAAGCTTTCGCGCTTTTGGGCGCGATGGCGCGGCGCGGGCAGGTGATCTATCTGACCCACCACCGCCATTTGTGCGATTTGGCGCAGGAGGCCGCACCCGGCGCGCGGATTATCGATTTCGAGACGATCTAGCGCGGGCGATCGGGGCCAAAGCGCCTCGGGACGATGACCCGCGCGATGATTTGCGCGTGATCGGCGGGGGCCCGGGGCGAAACCGCGCGACAACGCGCGCGTTTCGTGTATCTCTGGCCGCAATCGCCGCGCCCTGCCGCGATCCTCTTTTGCATGGGGCCCGTATCGGGTGCCGATGCACGGAACGGGGACTGCAACGGGGCCGGGCCAAAGCCAGAAGCACCGTTGAAGAATGCCGCAGAACGCCAAAGACCGGAGAGCCGACATGCCCAAAACCAGAGCCCTAAACAATTTCTCGGTGCTCTCGCTCTTGGTCGGGTTGTTGCTGGCGGCGGCTTCGCTGACACCCTCGCTGGTGCCGCGCAGCACAGTCTTTCAGGGCGTGCTGATGGGGGCCTCGGCCGCGCTCGGCTATCTGGTGACGCGGTTCTTCCTCGCGCTTTGGCGCGCGCTCGAGATCAAGGTGCTGACCGGACGTCCGGCCTCGGTCGCACTCGGGCTTTTGGCGGTTCCGGTGCTGGCGGTTCTGGCCTTTTGCGTGGCTGATGCGCGCGGCTGGCAAAACACCATCCGCAGCCGCATGGGCCTGCCCGATCTCGAGGCGGTGAGCACGGTCAAGATCCTCGTGATCGCGGTCGGCGTCTTCATCTTGCTGTTTTTGATCGGATATCTGATCCAGCTTTTGTTTCTGGTGCTGCGTGACCGGCTCGCGCGCTATATTCCCGCCAGTAGCGCCAATGTGCTGGGCCTGCTGCTTTCGGCCGTGCTGGTGGTGATCGCGACGCGGGACGGCGCGGTGAACTGGTTCCTGCGCGTGGCCGACAGCTCTTATGCCGCGGCCCAGCATTTGACCGATCCCAACCGCCCCGCACCCGAGACCGACTGGCAACCGGGCGGGCCGCAATCGCTGATCAGCTGGGATCTGATGGGCAAGCCGGGGCGCGATTTCGTCATGAGCGGGCCCTCGCGCGCCGATATCGAGGCCTTCTCGGGCCGCCCCGCCAAAGAGCCCCTGCGCATCTATGTCGGCCTCGCGCAGGACACCGATCCCCAGCGCCGCGCCGAGGTCGCTCTGGCCGAAATGATCCGTGTCGGCGCCTTCGAGCGCAAGGTTCTGGTCGTGGCCAGCCCGACCGGCACCGGCTGGATGGACCCCGCGAGCTATGATGCGCTCGAATATATGCATCAAGGCGATATCGCGACGGTGGGGGCGCAATATTCCTATCTGCAAAGCCCGCTTGCGCTGATTTTCGAATATGATTCCGGCCTCGCGCAGGCGACGGCGCTGATGCATGTGGTCTACGAGCATTGGGTGTCGCTGCCGCCCGAGCAGCGCCCGCGCCTTTACATGCACGGGATCTCGCTCGGCGCATGGTCGTCGATGTATGCGTTCAACGTCTTCCAGATGATGAACGAGCCGGTCGACGGCGCGCTTTGGGTCGGCCCTCCCTTCCCCTCGACGCTGTGGAACCAGGCCAATGCCGCGCGCGAGCCGGGCAGCCCCTTCGTTCTGCCCGAGGTCGATGACGGGCAGGTCATCCGCTATGCCAGCCAATTCGCCAAACCCGAGCGCTCGGGCAAGCCGTGGGGCCGCATCCGCGTGCTGTTCCTGCAATATGCCAGCGACCCCATTGTCTTCTATTCGGCCTCGGCGCTCTGGCGCGAGCCGGTCTGGATGGGCGAGCCCGCCGCCCCCGATGTCTCGCCATCGCTGTCCTTCACGCCGATCGTGACGCAGTTGCAGCTGACGATGGACCTGCTGGCCTCGACCACGCCGCCGCCGGGTTACGGCCATACCTATCACGTCCACGATTACATCGACGCCTGGGTTTCCGTCACCGCGCCCGAAGGCTGGAGCGCGCAGGACAGCACCCGCCTCAAGGCGATCTGCGGGCAGGAGGGGGCCTTGGGATGCGCAAACGCTACTTGATCGCGGGGATTGCATTCGCCGGTCTGGTCGCGGCGGCGCTGGCGGGCAATACCGCGCGCAATGTCGCGCGTTTCCAGCCGCTGACCCGCAGCCCCGCCGAGGCCGAGGCGCTGCTTGCGCCGGCATGGCGGCTGGTGATGCCGCCCGAAGATGCGGGTTTCTCACCGCCCTACAAGGCGGCGGTGGTGATGTCGGGCTGCGACGGGGTGCATGACAATATGGACCTCTGGGCGGGGGTTCTGGCGGGTCACGGCCGCGCCACGCTGATCCTCGACAGCCACGGGCCGCGCGGTCTGGACCAGATGCAAAGCTGGCGCGCGGTCTGTGCCGCGCAGATCCTGCCGGGGGCCGAGCGTGCCGCCGATCTGGCCGTCGCGATCGCGGCGATGGGCCGGATGGAGGGGATCGACACCAGCGATATCGCGGTTCTGGGCGCCTCGCATGGCGGCTGGTCGATCATGGAGCTGCTTGAACTTCTGGGCACCGAGGCCCCGCCGCCGGGGTTGGGCGCTTGGCCCGAGCCGCGCGCGGAGCTTGCGGCGCGGATCGGGCCGGTGGTGCTGCTTTACCCCTATTGCGGTGTGGTCAGCGGTGCGGGCGACGCCCATTGGCCCGCCAATGCCGAGGGGCTGATGGTTCTGGCGGGCGAGGACAGCATTGTCGATCCGCAGAAATGCCGCGAGATGGCTGCGGGGCTGGTCGAGCGCGGGGCCGATCTGACGGTCGCCACACTCGCGGGGGCCGATCACGGCTTCGATCAAAAGGAGCATTCGGTGGTCTCGTCGCTCATCTTCGATCAGGGGCTGACCGATCAGGCCGAGGCGCTGGTCTCCGGCCTTTTGGCCGAGCACGAGGCGGGCGCACCCGCGCTTTAGCGGCGCGTCTGCCCGTTACGCGCGCGACGGCCACCGTTACCGTCTTTCGGCGACCTCGCCGCAATTCGGGTCTGCCCCGTCTGCGGACGCCCCGCTTTTTGCTTTGCCTGTGGCGTGGCCCGATCCGTAATCAACGCCCGCGCGCTTCGGCCGCAGCTTTGCCTTCCGTGCAGGGCGGCCAGCAGCAGTGCGTCGCGATCGCGCGGGCTCTGGTCGGGAAGCGGCATCGCCACGCCCGCATTCTCGTCCGCACATTGTCACCCTCGTATCTTCGGCACCGGAAAAATGACGGCAAATAGGCTGTTTGGCCCATCCAAATGACTAATTGACCCTACCGTTAACCATGGCCATGCTGGCGGGGCGGAAAAAGCTCCGCCCTGTTGTTGTAACGAGAGAATCACGAGGTCTTCGATGTCGACTGCGCCCTTTGCGACCCATAGCCTTTCCGGGGAAATTGCCGCCTCCGCAGCGCGGGCGATGCCTGTGGCCAAGGCACCCTCCGCGCCTCAGGGCCCGCTTTCCGCCGTGCGGGTCGGGACTGCGGGCAATGATGTGATGAACGGCTCGGAATGGGGCGACGATTTCTCGGGCGGGGCCGGAAACGACACGCTGAACGGTCGCGGCGGCAACGACAGCCTCGACGGTGGTGCGGGCAATGACGTGCTCGACGGCGGCGACGGGATGGATCTGGCGGTCTACGACGGCCTGCGCGCGGCGCTGACCGTGAACCTGACCACCGGCGTCGCCTCATCGAGCGAAAGCGGTCGCGACCAGCTGATCAGCATCGAGCGACTGGTCACCGGCGCGGGCAACGACCACATCACCGGCAATGGCGCCAACAACCGCATCTTCGCGGGTGATGGCAACGACACGCTGATCGGGCTTGGCGGCGACGATACGCTGAACGGCGAGGGCGGGCGCAACCATGTCGACGGCGGCGCTGGCAACGACCATGTCCACGGCGGCGGCACGCTTTTGGGCGGGGCGGGCAATGATTACATGCGCGCGCTGAACGGCGCCGACCAGCTTTTCGGCGGCGAGGGCAACGACACCTTGCGCGGCGAGGGCGGCAACGACCGGCTCGACGGCGGCAACGGCAACGACCGGCTTTTGGGCGGGACGGGCAATGACCTGCTGATCGGCGGTGCGGGCAACGACTCTCTGATCGGTCACGAGGGCAACGACACGCTCAACGGCGGGCTCGGCAACGATGTACTGCGCGGCGACGAGGGCGATTACGCCGTCGCGGCCTTTTCGACCGGCAATGCGATCACGCTCAGCTACGAGAGCGGCAATATCGCCACGGCGACCGGCGAGGGTACGGATTCGCTCAATAATATCCAATATGTCGTCACCAGCGGCGGCAACGACGTCCTGCATGGCGGCGGTCGCGACAACAATTTCCAATCGGGGCGCGGCAACGACCTGCTGACCGGCGGTGCGGGCAACGACACGCTGATGGGCGGCGCGGGCAACGACACCCTGCGCGGCGATGCGGGCGAGAACCTGCTCGATGGCGGCGACGGCACCGACACGCTCGATTACCGCGAATGGGGCGCGGTTTCGATCGATCTGCGCGCCGGCACGCTGGAAGGCCCGACCATGACCGACCGTCTGGTCTCGATCGAGAATGCCTGGTCGGGGATCGGCAACGATACGCTTCAGGGCGATCGCGGCAACAATGTCTTTGACGGCGGGCGCGGCAACGACATGATCTCGGGTGCTTTCGGCAACGACACGCTGCGCGGCGGATTGGGCGAGGATACGCTGGTCGGCGGCGGCGGCGTCGATGTTCTGGACGGCGGCGCCGAGCAGATGCGCGACGTCTTTGTCTTCAACACCGCCTTTGAAAGCGGGCTCGGGGCGAATGCCGACCGCATCGCGAATTTCGTCTCGGGAACCGATGCCATCGATCTGAGCGCGATCGACGGAAACGGCAGCGGCGCGGGGAACGGCGCTTTCGCTTTCTCGGGCACGACGGCTGCGGCCCATTCGGTCTGGTACGCGGCCGAGGCCGGCGGACTTCGGGTTTCGGGCGATGTGAACGGCGACGGCCGCGCCGATTTCTCGATTGTGATCAACGGTGTGGCTTCGGTCACAGCGGATGACTTCCTGCTCTGAACGCGCATGATACGGGTGCCATTGCAAAGCCAAGTCGTGGGTCTTACATCACGAATTGCGATGTGATGGCGCTTGTTTCATCTTTCCAAATGGGAAGACTTGCGCCAAACTGAATATGCGGTCCTTTCGGGGGCCCGGTTCAGGGCTCTTTTGCCCATGTGATTGCTGCCTCCGTCCGCGGGGGCGGCGGATACGGTCAGGACAGGAGAGTCGGGTTCAATCCCGCGCCGACGGAGCAACGCCCCGGAATCTCTCAGGCAAAGAAACTGCCGGACCGACACTCTGGAGAGAGATGCGCCACGCATCCGCCGAAGGAGAAAGCCGCAAGCGGCGATGCTCTCAGGCAAAAGGACAGAGGGGGAATGCGTCCACAAGGACGTATTCGAACCCATACGCATCAGGAGAGCATGATGCAGTCCATTGCCGTGATCGGCGCCGGTATTACCGGCGTCACGACCGCTTACGAGCTTGCCGTAAAGGGCTTTTCCGTCACCATCTACGACCGCCAGCGCTATGCGGCGATGGAGACGAGCTTTGCCAATGGCGGCCAGCTTTCGGCCTCGAATGCCGAGGTCTGGAACCATCCCTCGACCATCATCAAGGGTCTGGGCTGGATGTTGAAATCCGACGCGCCTTTGTCGCTGAGCCTCAGGCCGAGCTGGCACAAATATAGCTGGCTGGCGGAATTCCTTGGAAATATGGGGAATTACCGCGCCAATACGACCAAAACCGCGCGGCTTGCGGTGGCGGCGCGGGCGCGGATGCGCGAGATCGCCGAACGCGAGGGCATTGCCTTCGACCGCGACGACCACGGCATCCTGCATTTCTACGAGACCGAAAAACAGATGGCCCATGCGCGCCGCGTCTCGGCGCTTCTGGCCGAAGGCGGGGTCGAGCGGCGCGAGCTCGATGCGGCGGGCGTCCATGCGCTCGAGCCGCGGCTCAAGGGCGAGGTCGCGGGCGGCTTTCACACACCGGGGGATGCGACGGGCGATATCCATCTCTTCACCAATGGACTGGCCGAGGCCGCGCGCCGCCACGGCGTGACCTTCGCCTTCGGCAGCGAGATCCTGCGCACCGCCAGCGACGGGCAGGGGGTCGAGATCGTCTACCGCGACGGCGAGGGCGCGACCCGCACCGCGCGTCATGCGGCGGTGGTCGTCTGCGCGGGCATCGGCAGCCGCGAGATCGCGCGCCAGCTTGGCGACCGCATCAACGTCTATCCGGTCAAGGGCTATTCGATCACGGTCAACCTGCTCGATGCGCAATCTCGCGAGGCCGCGCCGCAGCTGAGCCTGCTCGACGATGCGGCGAAAATCGTCACCAGCCGCCTCGGCCCCGACCGTTTCCGCGTCGCGGGTACGGCGGAATTCGCCGGCGAGAACCGCGATATCCGCGAATGCCGCATCCGACCGATCGTCGAATGGGTGAACCGCCACTTCCCCGATGTCTCGACGCGCCAATCGGTGCCTTGGGCGGGGCTGCGCCCGATGACCCCCTCGATGATGCCCAAAGTCGGGCCGGGGCGGCGCGAGAATGTCTTTTACAATACCGGCCACGGCCATCTCGGCTGGACGCTGTCGACCGCGACAGCCGAACTCGTGGCCCAATCCGTTTTGACCAACTGGAAAGGAGCCCGCCCCATGGCGCAAAACCACCTGCTGAAAGCGGCCTGATATGTCTGAGGTTGCACCTTTCTACATTCCGACGCTTGGCGACATGTATGCTGCGCGCGAGCGGATTGCGCCGCATGTCCATGTGACGCCGGTTCTGACGTCGCGGATGCTCAACGAGCTGACGGGGGCTGAGCTGTTCTTCAAATGCGAGAACCTGCAGAAAGCCGGGGCCTTCAAGGCCCGCGGC